>CAYZJW010000027.1:2547-14224 GCA_964478985.1 uncultured Actinomycetota bacterium | reverse complement strand
TGTAAAGTAATATGTTATAAAGTTCGGTATCCTTTTGCCATATACAGAGGACATAATATGAAGTCCCTATCACTTAAGTCAGGCATCAGGGTATTTATAGCCGTATCCATAAATACTGAAATTGCGCTTCATCTATATAGGCCAGGGGATTTTAACACAATCGGGAAATTGGAAAAAATAGGCACAGTTGGATAATAAAAAAATATATAAAAAATACTTTATCGAAAAAAAATTCGAAAGAGTCGGTCTTTTTGAAGCCATTAAAAGTAAATATGGCTGCAAGAGCGCTCTATATCCCGGAAGCTTTATCCATATTGCACCATCATTTGTATTCCCGGATGTGATATATGTCGATAACGATACCCGGGCAAAGAAATTTTTTAAAGATACCCATCAAGTAAATAATATCATCCGGTCAAGAAAAATATATGATCAAGAAAGCACTGTGAAATTTTATAGCCAGAGCTATACAAAGCCCCTGGACATAGCTGAAGGCAGCATGGATCTTCTTATTTCGCAATATGCAGGTTTTATATCTCTTCACTGCAAGAAATATCTTAAAGACAGCGGAATACTGCTGGTAAATAACTCTCACGGAGATGCATCCATGGCGAGACTGTATGATGACTATGCTCTTATAGCAGTTGTAAAAAAGCAGGATGATAATTATAAGATAAGCGATAAAGACCTTGATTCATATTTTATTCCAAA
This sequence comes from uncultured Actinomycetota bacterium, assembly GCA_964478985.1. Taxonomy (GTDB): domain Bacteria; phylum Actinomycetota; class Humimicrobiia; order Humimicrobiales; family Humimicrobiaceae; genus M55B120. The sequence goes on along the minus strand of CAYZJW010000027.1, from coordinate 13,513 downwards.
GAAGCCCGTAAATATTACCAGAAGTTATCTGGAGGAGATCCAAAGGGGTATTGCCTATACCAGGTCAGCTTCTTCATATGTATTTGAAAAAAACAAAAAGGATTAATATAAGCAAAGACCTGGAGCTGAAGATATTGGATCTATTTCAATACAAAAGCAAAGGCATGTGAGTTTTCAAAAATAAGTCTTAAGGCAAAGCCTGTATCATTCTATAATTGAGCAATCCAGGACAACTGCTGGAAAGGATCCAGCTATTGTTGTTTTGCCAGCTCTTTTATCTTGCTGAATAAAAAAGCTCCAAAATATGTAACAGTATTCTGTCCATTAGTATATTTCATTTGACACCTCTCGGCTAAAGTAGATACGTTCATGCAATATGCTTCCAGGGATGAGATTGCTTTATCAGGGAATCTGCAGGGCTTATCATCTGTGAGGGCACAAACTTCACAAACCGTACACTCACCTGCAGTTAGCTGGAGATAATCGCCCAGGTGCTTTCCAATGACCTTATTTATCTCATCTGCTACTTTTGAATGTCTTTGTGCAGCTTCTTTCATCCCATCAAAATCAAAAGAATCCTTGATCCTGGACACTGTTTGAAAAACCAGGGCTTTTTCATGACTTTTGGCTCTATCTATCAATTCCTGGCTATCGCCCACATTGGGCGGGCATGCATAGTTCTTGCCATAATTTCCACAAACATTTGCTTCACAGTAGCTTCTCAGATTTATATCAAATGGTACATTACCGGTAGATATTATAGATGCCTTAAATGCTCCGGCTTTAATGCAAATATTAACAAGATCATTTTCATTCACTATAAGATCTCCTTCATAGCTTCATTATTATAGTCAATTATATTTATAGATATTTGGTAAATGATATACTGAGAGGCATTATATGATACTTTTGATATATTAGGTAGTCGGGAGAAACAATAATCAGGGCATATTCAATCTTTAATGTCTGTGTAGTTATCATTTGCGCTGCACTAAAGAAAATGAACATGTTAAATGGAGGGAAATGGGTAAAGTCCAGAAGATAAACGGCTATATTTTTCTAACCCTATTATTAATATTGATCATAACTTTCTATACCCGAAACAATATACGTAATGTAGGCGGTATAGCCGCTGAAACACTTAACCAGCCTGTACAGGAGGAAATAACTGATGCAGGGGAAATAGAGTTTGAAAAGGACGGCTATTTATGGCAGGCAACACCTGTTTATGATTATGAGATAAGCGGTCTTGTCGTGGGAAGAAGGGATTACCAGATATTCAGCATCGATGAATATACCAGTCTTTTCCCCATAGACCTGGGCATGATCTGGGGAAGCAATGCTGCCAATAAAGCCTATCAGGATAAGCGGATAAAATTCAAACAGGATTCCCGCTGGTGCTGGGTCCGCTGGAGCGGAGATGCCGTTTTTAACCTCAATGAATTCTCAAACAATCATCTATTCACCGAAAAGAAGCACCTTGTAGATGATGTCAAAAGGATCTACCGGGGTGACCAGTTGACCATAAAAGGCAAACTGGTAAATATCATTGCCATCCCATTAGAAGATAATGGCGTATCCGGACAAAATGAACTGACCTGGATAACAAGTACCACCAGGATGGATGACGGGGCCGGAGCATGTGAGATAATCTATGTGGAGGAGATAGAAGTATTAAAAAAGGGCAATATGCTGTCGCGTTATTTATTCTGGTTTAGTCTCTATGGATCGATCCTTATAATTGTCTGGAGCATATCATATTTCCTTTATAGCATAAGAAAAAAATGAAAGTTTTCGGAAAAACAGTTTTTACTCTGTAGAAAACCCATAATTTTTAGTTGATAAAAACTGGAACTACTCTTAAAATACTATTTCAAAAGATCGATGGCTGGCATTATAAAGGATCCAAAATATCTCTTCTTTCTGTTGTTTAAATGAAAACTACACAATTCAAAGAAAAATACGGGCAGTATGCGCTGGTCGCCGGAGGCTCTGACGGACTGGGCTTTGCTTTTGCAGAGGCGGTTGCCCGGCGGGGCCTGGACCTGGTATTGATTGCCCGCCGGGAAGACCGGCTGAAAGCAGCGGCAGCCCGGCTTAAAGAAAAATACGGGATTGATGTGATCCCTATTGCAGCGGATATGGCAGATTACGAAAATGTGAAAAAATTGCTCTGCACCCTTGAAGTCTCAATCGGTTTACTTGTATATAATGCTGCATTTGCTCCAATCGGCTTATTCGAAAATACGGGCGAAGATCATCTGGCTCTTGCCGCAGCTGTAAATGTAAAAGCGCCGCTGCTTCTGACAAAACTTTTATCTGCGCCTATGATACAGCAAAAAAGGGGAGGCATCGTGCTGATGTCATCGCTTGCCGGGGCACAGGGAAGCCCGAACATCTCCGCTTATGCGGCAACAAAATCATTTAACGCCATCCTGGCAGAAGGTCTCTGGAAAGAACTAAAGCCGCACGGGATAGATGTGCTTGCCTGCTGTGCCGGTGCAGTTCTCACTCCCGGCTATGAGCAGGCCGAGAAGACCAGGCCGGCGCCGGGAACCCTAAAAGCCAGTGAAGTCGCTGAAAAGACACTGGATGCTCTGGGCAAAGGTCCGGTCATAATCCCCGGGCTGATAAATAAATTAGGCCATTTTATACTTACCAGGCTGCTTGGCAGAAAAGCTGCAATCAATATAATGTCGAAAAACACCGGAGGTTTGTCATGAAGATCTTTTTAGGCCTGATCACCCCGCTGACCGCATATTTAGTAATCACGCTCCTGCATATGATCATACCGGCCAGAAGGACCAGGGGATATGTAAAAAATGAGATAACAGGCAGATCGATGGATTACAGGATAAATGGGATATTTGTTCTTTTAGCAAGCATCCTCGTCTGGTTTCTTCTGGGATATTTTAATATAGTGCCATACGGATGGCTGTATGAGGCCAGATGGACTGGTTTTATGGGCGCCTGCATAATCGGATCAGTATATTCCTTGTACATTGTCTTCAAACATCCATCTACCGGCAGGTCTTTCCTTGCTGATCTCTGGTTCGGCAGAGTAAAAGATTCCCGGCTTAAAGACGGGTTTATTGATGCAAAGATGTGGCTGTATTTGATGGGGGCGGTTATGCTTCAGCTGAATGTCCTTTCTTTTGCGGCTTACCATATAATAAATGTCGAAGATATAAACTATGGTTTTCTTCTGGGATGCGCAATGCTGACCTGGTTCTGCTTTGATTACCTGATATTCGAAAAGATCCATTTATGGACATATGACTTTATTGCTGAACGCGTTGGATTCAAATTAGGATTTGGCTGTCTTGCGTTCTATCCTTATTTCTATACTGTCTCGCTCTGGTTTACCGCCCATCTACCCCATCCCGGCCATCCCCTGTGGCTTACAGTACTCTTCGGGGTACTCTTTCTCTGCGGCTGGGTGCTGACACGCGGGGCAAATATGCAGAAGTATTTCTTTAAGACCGCTCCCGGCAGGAAATTTTTCTGGATAAGACCTGAAGTCCTCAGCGACGGCAGGCTCAGCCTGCTTGCAAATGGGTTCTGGGGCGCAAGCCGCCACATCAACTATCTTGGCGAGATCATACAGGCTGCAGCCGTAGCTCTTGCCGCAGGCTACTTTGGGATATGGATGGTGTGGCTGTACCCGGCGTACTATATAGGCCTTATGCTGACCCGCCAGGCCGATGACGACAAGGTCTGCAGGTCAAAATACGGCGAGCTCTGGGATAAATACACCGACAAAGTCAAATACAGGATCATTCCCTTTATATATTGAGTGCGGGCGGGTGTCCTATCTTTTAATATTGAATATTTTTATTTATACTTAATTAAATAATGCATTGATGGAGAGTTTATGGCAAGATGAGATTAACTGATACACAAAGACATAGAATAAAAATGATAGGTACAAAATATGGGTTAAAACTGATCATCCTGCATGGCTCATATGCAACCGGCAGGATAAGGCCCAATAGCGATCTTGATATCGGGATCCTTGGCAGGGAGCCTTTAGATGACGAGACCATCTTGAATATATTTTCTGATGTGGAAAGGGTCTTCGGAAACAATAATGAGAGGGAGCTAGATATTAAATCACTTCACAGGATCGATCCCCTGTTCTGTTATCATGTAGCTAAAGATTCGCAGCTTCTATACGGGGACATAACTGATTATAATGAATTCCGGGCTTATGCTTTTAAGCTCTATCATGACTCAGATGACTTATTTAAACTTGAAGGATTATTGGCAGAAAAATACCAGGAACACTTAAACAGGAAGTATGATAAAAAATATGCTTGATAAAAAGTTTGTCACCAGAAAAATAAAACTTATCCAGGAAGAACTGGCTAAACTTGAGCAATTGGACGACTATACTTTTGAACAGGTAAAGGATGATTTCATCAAGATGTACTCTATCGAGAGAGCACTGGAAAAGATCATTATGAGGGCTATTGATGTAAACCAGCATATTATTGCTGAGAAAGCCGAAGGTTATGAGCCCATAAGGGGGTATGAAGACACTTTTCACTTATTGGCTTCAATGGATGTTTATCCGGAGGAATTCTCAAAAAAAATATCACCAAGCGCAGGACTCAGAAACCGCCTGGTCCATGAGTATGATGATACAAATGATAAGATTATCTATAATTCTGTTTCAGATGCAATGTCGCAATATGCAGAATATTGCAATTATATCCTTAAGTATATTAATAGGCCAGGCAAGGATAATAAATAAAGCTTTATATATTTTTACCTTGTAATCAATCCTGTATGCGGTCCTATTTTAAGGGAAATTAGATGTCAAAAGGACTCTTTATAACATTCGAGGGAACGGACGGCTCGGGCAAGACCACCCAGATCAGCATGCTCAGCCAGTATCTGGAAAAGGGCGGATACGGGGTGGTAAAAACCATTGAGCCCGGGGGAACTGAGCTGGGCAAAAAGATCAGGCATATCCTGCTTTCCCGGGAAAACACCGGCATGTCTTCACGGGCAGAGACGCTTCTTTTCCAGGCATCCCGGGCAGAGCTGGTATCAAAGGTGATAAGCCCGGCGCTGGATTCGGGGAAGATAGTCATCTGCGACCGGTTCTTTGACTCCACCATAGTATACCAGGGAATGGCCAGGGGGCTGGGAGTGGAGGATATACTGGACATGAGCCTGTGGGCTTCAGGCGGCCTTGAGCCCGACCTTACATTCCTGCTTTCCATAGATTTTGAAAAAGGCAGGAAAAGGCTGTCAGGCACCAGTCCTGACAGGATAGAGATGGAAGAGGATCGCTTCCAGCAGGAAATATGCCGGGGCTACAGGAGGCTTGCTTCCAGGTTCGGACACAGGATAACCGAGATAGATGCCGGGCTGCCCATCCAGGAAGTATTTGCGGCCATCCGTGAAAAAGTGGACCGGGAGCTGGAAAAGTTATGAGGATATTTCAGGAACTGGATTTCCTTACAGATAACAGCTTAAATAACTCCAATATAGGACTTCTTTCCGGCATGATAAGACAGGACCATGTCTCCCATGCATATCTTTTTACCGGCAGCAATGCCTCCCGGCTTTACAGGCTGGCATTATCATTCGCTGCCGGCATCAACTGCCGTGAAGGAGGCTGCGGTAAATGCAGCATATGCAAAAATACAGTCAATGGCGTCCATCCCAATGTGCTGGTGGTGGAGCCGGAAGGAAATATCCTGTTAGTGGAGGATGTGACCGGCCTGCAGAGGTTTATGGGCATGAGCGCCTATGGCCCGGGCAGGAAGATATGCATAATAAAGGAAGCGGAGCTCATGAATGCCCAGGCGGGTAACCGGCTGCTGAAGACTCTTGAGGACCCTCCCGATCCTGGATCAGTATTCATACTCCTGTCCGAGGATATATCGGTGATGCTTCCCACCATAGTATCCAGGTGTCTTGTCTACAGGTGGGACCTCAGGTTTGAACAGGACCCGGAAGAAAGAAAAGAATTCCAGGTCCTGGAAAAATACATAAACGACGGCATAAGGGAGATGATGTCCGGCGGCGGGATAAGCACTGCCCTTTTGGACCTTTCACTCAGGATAATGGAAATACTTAAGAAGCTGGAGGCAGGCATAAAGTCCGGCCTGGACCGGGAGGTAGAAGAGATCAAGGCAAGCGGATATGTCAAAGAAGATATAGACAGGTATTTAAAAGTGCTCAAGTCCCGGCACAAGAGGCAGCTGTCCAAATTTAATAAGTTGGGCATATGCAGGGTTTTTGATATAATATCTGCCTGGCTCGAAGATATTATCTCGGTGAAGATGGGGGCGGGCCGGAAAGAACTTAATTTTGAGAAAAACTTTAATTTTATAAATAATGATCTAAAAGGCCTGGATACTGCAAGTATACTCAAGGTCATGGAAAATATAGAGAGAAACAGGATGAACCTGGGCTACTCGCCGAATACGGAGCTTGCCCTGGACAATATTTTCCTCAGGGTCATGGGCCTTAAGACGACGAGGTGAAGCTGATGGCTTTGATGATAGGAATAATGTTTAAGAAAAATGACTCTGTCCACTATTATGATCCTGCCGGCATAAAGGTGGACATAGGCGATAAGGTCATATGCAGTTTTGAGGATGCGCTTGAGATAGGGGAAGTAGCGGTCCCCATGGTAGAAGTAAAAGAGCAGGATATCACAACTTCCCTCAGCAGGCTGGTCCGGAAAGCCACCTATTATGACCTTTCCGTAGACGACCTTAACCGGAGCAAGGAGAAGGAAGGCTGGAAGAAGTTCGATGAACTGGCAAAGAAACATGGACTTTCCATGAAACTGGTAGATGTCCACGTCCTTTTTGACAAGAGCAAGATGATATTTTTCTTTACTTCGGAAAAAAGGGTCGATTTCAGGAAGATGGTAAAGGAACTGGCCTCCCATTTCAAGATAAGGATAGAACTGAGGCAGATCGGGGTCAGGGATGAGGCCAAGATCATAGGGGGGCTGGGCCCCTGCGGCAGGAACCTCTGCTGCAAGAGCTTCCTTACCGATTTTGAATCCATATCCATAAAGATGGCCAAGGACCAGAACCTCCCTCTTAATCCGCTTAAGATCTCCGGCATCTGCGGCAGGCTGATGTGCTGCCTGAATTATGAATACGAGACTTACCGGGAGTTTGTAGATAATGCTCCCGAGCCCGGGATAAAGGTCAAATGCTCGCATGGATCCGGCATCGTATGCGGATATGAGCCTTTAAAAGATTCCCTGGTGCTGTATATGGAGAATTCCACCAGGAGATCGGTGCCCTATGCCGAAGTAGAAGTGACCAGGGAAAAGGTGGAGCTGGATGAATTCGGCGAACCCTGCAGCATGGACTATATAAAGCTGCAGGAAGATGCGGATGAAGATGCCGGTACGGCAGATGGAAAAGGCGGCAGGAACGACAGGGGCAGGAGGCCCAGGAGGAAAAACCAGGGCAGATGACGTCCGCATGATCTTTTCCTAAAAATGTTACAACCGCCGATGTAGCTCAATTGGCAGAGCAGCTCATTCGTAATGAGCAGGCTACCGGTTCAAGTCCGGTCATCGGCTCCAGAATTCCCTCATCAGTTTGATGAAGAAGCCTGCCAGGTGCCCCCCATGCTGCTGGTACCGCTAATATATGCAGAAGACTTATCCAGGGTTCCCTCCAGGGTGGTGGAATAACTGGCGGGCTTCACTCCGGCGCATACGCCTCCCGAGATGCCGTTTACATATCCCGAAGCCCTTGCCGTCAGTTTGCCCGTATCCAGGTCTATGCTGCCGCTAAGCTCCGAGCTGAACCTGTACCTGCAGTAAATCCCTGATTCACCATCATAAGGCTGGGAGCCATAGCATAAGATATTGCCTGTGACCCTGCCTGTCTCCAGGTTTATGGTGATGGTTATGGCGGATTCACTGAAGCCCCTCAGGTCTCCCTGTCCCGAAAGCGTGACCGTTGAGGCGGCATCATCTCCAAGGCTGGATTTTACCTGGATTATCTTGTTTTCCACATCCTCCAGCCTGTCATTTAAGTTTTTCAGTCCTGAAGTATCAGCGACTATATACCCTTTATTCTCATATTCCTGATATGATGCCAGCTTCTCTTCCAGGTATTTTTTCTCGCTCTCCAGCCAGGATAACTTTTTCTTCAGGGCTATTTTTTCGGGATCTTCAAGAAGCTCTTTTTCTCCCAGTTCATCCTCTATGGCATCAAGGATATCCAGGTCATCGATATCTTCATAGTCTTCTTCCTGCATTTCATCAATGAGTTTTACCTGGTCTTCAATATCTTCCATGATCCCCAGGACCAGCTCATCCAGGTCCTGGCCGGAAGTACCGTTTTTGGATTTTCTTTTCAGATGTTTTTTAACCGCCTTGGCTATGTCAACCTCCAGCTTTCCGTCCGGCAGATGCTTCTGGGCAAGTCCGGATTTTATCTTTTCATCTTCCTCCGTGCCGTCATCCCTGGCTGAGTCATTTACCTTAAGCGTGCCGGATTTATCCAGTATTATTAGAAGCCCGGTATCATCATAGACCCCCACTGCAGTCTCCCCGCCTTTTACAGCTATCTCCACCAGGCCGGCACTGTTTTTTTCCTGGTCTTTGCCGGGGTCTCCCGAGGCGCTTATCTCTGAATATTTGGTAATATCGACCCGGTCTGCCTTTGCCTCCTCGGCGCCCTTCTTCAGGGAATACAAACCGCTGCCCAGGGCTATAAGCCCGGTTATGACCAGGGTTGTGAGTACGATCTCAAAACCCTTTTCGCATCTAAGTCTTTTTATGAAATTTCCCATACCTTTTATAACGCATCGCCTTTCAGGATATTTTTGCTTATCCCGATCAGTCTGTCCATATCATTAAATATACAGATGACTTCACCATTACCGAAAATAAGGAGTTTGAGGCCTGTAGACTGTTCCAGGCTTTCCCGGCCTTCTTCTTCAGCACCTCTTCTACTTCGGACGGAGCCATGCCGTATGCAAAATCACAGGGCCTTATATCATATTTTCCCGTCCCTGCATCATCTACCATATAATCGCTGCTGTCCGCATAAACACCGTCCTCGAACAGGAAGCAGGCCTCCATATCGGCATACATCCAGCTGTCTATCCTTTTATTTCCGTCACCCTCGTCAAAAAGGACCATAAACTGGTCCGGATACCCGAATGTGGATAATATTTTCTTCTGGTCATAACTTGCATTGTACAGGCCTTCCCGGAAGGTATCCTCTTTGCCGGCATCCTGGGGGCTGCCGGCTGCCTGCGGCCTGAAAATATCCAATAACCCTCCGCTGGTCAGGAAGAATAATACAATAAGGCCCATCAGCACTACCGAGAATATTAAGGAGATGGCGATGATAAAATTGCGGAAAGACCGGGGCTTTGCCTGCTTTGCCAGGGCGGAACCGCAGCCGATGCAGTAAGAGCTGCTGTCATCATTTATCTTTTTACAATCTGGGCATGTCTTCATAAAAGACCCGGGCATTAATATGTAAAATCAAAAGTCATCCTATAATATCAGGGTGTAAAATACAATATGGGATTGATATCAAGCAAAATAGATTAATGGAGATAATTCCTTCATATAAAAACAATATTCATGTTTTCCTTTACAGGGTTGAATCTTTAGGATTATAATATATTTAGTCATTATGACATATTGACTATATTAGGGGGTTTTATGGAATGGAATGGAGAAGAGATAGGCAGTAAAAACAAAACCCTGTCAGTGGCGGAGGCCAAGAGCCATTTTTCCGAATATATTTCCAGGGCAGCCTATGCCGGTCAGAGGTATGTGATAACCAAAAGAGGCAAGCCTCTGGCAGCTATTGTCTCAATCGAAGACCTGGAAGATATAAAGGCTGGGGATGACCAAGAAAAGATCTCGGATATCATAGGGAAATGGGAAGATTTTGACGAGATAGAGGCAGAGATCTCCGGCGCACATGCTTCCAGGAAGAAAGACAGGGGGCGGGATGTATCTTTTTGACACAGATGCCATAACCAATATATTGAAAAAAAAGCCGTCATCGAAGATGCTGGAGAAAATAGGAAAGGTCTCAAAAAGACAGAGCTATATCTCGGCTATAACCCTGGGAGAGATAATATATGGAGCTTTTAAAAGCAGCAATCCGGGTCTTCATCTGAAAAATCTGAAGGAAATACTGCTTCCCATGGTAAACCTGGTGACATTTGACAGCAGGGCGGCATTTCACTATGGAAAAATAAGGGCCGATCTCGAATCATGGGGGTCTATCATACCTCATACAGACATCCAGATCGCTTCTATTACTATAGCTAATGACCTTACCCTGGTAACCGGCAATATCAGGCACTTCAGCCGTATTCCCGGCCTCAGGGCAGAGAACTGGATCGAATAGCAGGACCATTTTTTTAGAAAATACTATTATCCCTATTTAAAAAATCCTTTATACTGATATTATTCTAATATTACTTTAAAACTGCAGGAAAAATATATGCTGTTAGATATGCTGAAGAAGAGACTGGACCGGTATCTTGCCGGAATGCCTGGCTGGGAAATGCCTGCCGGAATAGTTGTAGAGGAGCCCAGGAATAAGAGATTCGGGGATCTTTCCACCAATGCTGCCATGGTGCTGGCGCCGGTCCTGAAAAAAAACCCCATGGAAATAGCCGGGATGATAAAGGATGAAGAGATAATAAACTGGGAAGAGGTCGAGAATATCCAGGTCATAAGACCCGGCTTTATAAACCTGGACCTGAAAAAAAGCTTCCTGGCCTCATCCCTGAAGGAGATAGCCGGGAAGAAAGAAGACTATGGAAGAAATGATTCCGGCACAGGCATAAAGGTGCAGCTGGAATATGTGAGTTCGAATCCCACCGGCGACCTGCATATCGGCCACGGCAGGTGGGGCGCCCTGGGGGATTCCCTGGCAAATATATATGCTGCCAGCGGATACCAGGTCTCCAGGGAGTATTATGTGAATGACTT
>CAYZJW010000027.1:0-2447 GCA_964478985.1 uncultured Actinomycetota bacterium | reverse complement strand
TATGATGGGAGCAGGTTTTGACAGCTGGTTTTATGAAAGCAGCCTTTATGAGGGCAGTAATTTTGAAAAGACCATAAAGGACCTTAAGGACCGGGACCTGGCCTATGAAGATGAGAACGCCCTGTGGTTCCGTTCATCAAAATATGGCGATGAGAAGGACCGCGTGGTCATAAGGAGCACAGGAGAGCCTACCTATTTTGCTTCCGATATAATGTACCTGGAGAGCAAGGCAGACAGGGGATTTGACCGAATGATCTATGTACTGGGCGCAGACCATCACGGGTACGTGGAAAGGCTTAAGGCAGTGGGTAAGGCCCTGGGCCTTGAAGAAGACAGGCTTCATATAATAATCGGCCAGCTGGTAAACATAGTCAAGGACGGAAAAACTGTAAAGATGTCCAGGAGGAAGGGAAAACTCTACACCCTGCGCGACCTTATAGAAGAAGTCGGGAGTGATGCGGTAAGGTATTTCTTTACCAGCGTATCCTGTGACACCCCCCTGGATTTTGATATAGACCTGGCAAAGCAGCAGTCCAATAAGAACCCTGTCTATTATATCCAGTATGCACATGCCAGGATAGAGAGTATATATAAAAAGATAGAAAAAGATTGCCCCGGAGACTCCTGTGCGGCAGGGCTATCACTGGATAAAATAGACATTGAAGATATAAAGCTGGATTCGGAAAGTGAAAAGCAGCTGGCCATGACCCTGCTTCTTTTTCCCGATACCGTATACGGAAGCTGTGTAAATGATGCCCCCCATATCATATCCCAGTACCTGACCAGGCTGGCGGCCCAGTTCCACCATTTCTATAACAAACACCGTATAATAATGGAAAGCAATGGACAGGCATCGGTTGACAGGTCCAGGCTTTACCTGGTCATGCTGGTGCAGGTGGTCCTGCAGAATTCACTTAAGCTGTTAAATATCTCTGCTCCGGAAAAGATGTAGGCCGGGGCATGGCCAATATATAACCAATATGCCGGGAGAGTCATTATGAGAAATAGGAATATAAAAAAAATAAATATAGGGATGATGGGTTTTGGCTATATTGCCCGGGGGGTATTCCAGCTTATCCGGGAACAGAAAGAATATATAGCCCGCAAGACTGGAAAAGAGCTTGAAATAATAAGGATAGCCGAAAAGGACCCGGCAAAGCTCAGGTCATTGCCGGAGTCTGACCTGGAGGGGATAACCTTATCTTCCCATGCAGAAGATGTTTACAAAGACCCGGAGGTGGATATAGCCGTAGAGCTTATTGGAGGCATAGAACCGGCCTTTGGATTTGTAAAGGCAGCGCTTGAGGCAAAGAAATATGTGGTCACAGCCAATAAGGACATGATGGCCAACCGGGGGGCTGAGCTATACCGGGCAGCTGAAGAAAATGAGGTTGATATACTGTTTGAGGCAAGCGTCCTGGGAGGCATACCCATAATAGGGCCCCTCAAATCGACCCTGGCCGCAGACAGGATCTATAAGATAGCCGGCATAGTAAACGGCACCACCAACTATATTCTTACCAGGATGGAAAAAGAGGGGCTGTCTTTTGAGCAGGCTCTTTCCATGGCCCAGGACCTGGGCTATGCCGAAAAGGCCAATCCCTCCTCCGACATAGAGGGATATGACGCCGCCTGCAAGCTGGCAATACTGTCCTCGATCGCCTTCAATTCCAGGGTAGCCGTAGATGATGTCTACAGGGAAGGCATAACCGGCATAAGCGCAGAAGATATAGAATTTGCCGGGGACATGGGATACCGCATAAAGCTTCTGGCCATAGGCACAGACAAGGGCGGCAGGATATCGGTAAGGGTGCATCCCGCCCTCATACCTGCCTGCCATATAATGGCTTCCATAGAGGATGTCTTCAACGCGGTCTATGTGTACGGCAGCCATATAGACAGGATAATGAGCTATGGGCTGGGTGCCGGCGACAGGGCCACTTCCAGCTCGGTAGTGGGGGATATAATAAATATTGCCCGAAACTTTGACCGGGAAAAGAAAGGCATAATATATGGATGCACCTGTTTTGAACATAAGCCCATACGCTCCATAGATGAAATAAGGTCAAAGTACTACCTGGTGATGGATGTGGAAGACCGTCCCGGAGTCCTGGCCAGCATTGCCAGGGTATTCGGCGGCCATGATGTCAGCATAAACTCCATGATACAGAAACAGGCTGATGATGACAGGATGGCAAAGCTTATATTTATAACCCACATGGTTACAAATAAGGACCTGTACGCCTCTGTAAGGGAAATAGAACAGCTGGATGTGGTCGAAGATGTCCGCAGCGTGATCAGGGTAGAGGACCTGGACTGAGAACGCATGAAGTAGAACCAGGATTTTAAGTTCAGATAAGATTGTATATTATAGATGGGTTTATATTGATTGGTTAAAAATCAAAGAATTGGCAAATTATAACTGCAATCTATTAAACAATCTACCG
>CAYZJW010000026.1:7933-14632 GCA_964478985.1 uncultured Actinomycetota bacterium | reverse complement strand
TTTATGGAGATAATAGACTTTGGCTTCTATGATAAATATCTTTCAGGGTTTTTCAGGCAGGCAATAAGATTCTTTGATTTCTAACGGCCAGTACCTGATGGTCCTATTTCCCCGTTTTCCTTTCCGGCGCCGCGCTTTTCTTTGGCAGCTATTTCTTTTCTTTCAAAAAACGGCCTTATGATATTGGCCAGTCCTCCCAGGATGCCAAGTGCCAGGAACATGACCAGGATAAGCAGGGAGAAGACAGCAGCCCTCTCATTGGCTACGCCCATTGCTACCAGTATAAATACCAGGGCGTTTTCCCTGAGGCCCAGGCCCCCTATGGATATGGGAAGCATGGTTATTATAGCTACTACCGGCGATATGAACACAAAGGCGACCAGCCCCAGATCTATGTCCAGGGCTTTTGCTGCCAGGTAATATTCTAGGATTATCATAAACTGCATGGCAAAGCTGAGTATAAGGGCCAGGAACAGGCTGAGCTTTGCCTGCTTGAAGCTTCTTAAGGTATTATAGATGTTTTTAAGGCGCTTCCTTATTTTATTGAGAAAGCTTATCCTGGCCACCAGCCGGTCCAGCTTAAGTATGGAGGGATTGATGATAAGGAAACCTATTACAAGGGAGAAGGTAAAAAATATGACTATAGGGATTATGACTGACTGTTCTCCTATGGCGGTAAAACCCAGAAACAGGGCTATGACCGCATAACTGGCTCCGCTTACCACTCCGGAAAACCTTTCCACCAGTACCACCGAAGCTGCTTTTTCCGCAGGCATATCCCCCTTTTTGGCAGAATCATATATCCTGTAGACATCTCCGCCTATGGTAGTCGGAAGTACATTGCTGTAAAGGAAGCTGATAAGCACGGTTATTGACAGAGTCCCCACTCCCAGTCTAACTCCCTGGGCCTTCAGCAGTATCCTCCATCTCTCGGCAGTTATCCATAATCCCGCAAAGTGGGTGGAAAAGGCCAGGATAAGGAATCCTATATGTGATGACTTTAATATCTCCAGGGCATTCCCGAAATCCCTGAGCTGGGTGCCTATAAGCACGCCGATAAGAGTCAGCCCTATGACTATCCTGAGTACCAGGAATATGGTCTTTTTGTGCTTTTTATAGAAAGATATAAGTGTATTTTTCAAAGTCATGATCAAATTATTTCTTCCTGGATCTTGCCGCCCTGGCGGGGACCCCGGCAGCTATGGAAAACTTTTTCTGGCCAAACAGGGCTTTCCGTATCTTATCCTGGCATATCTCCTGGTAATGCTTTATTTTGTTCATCTCCTTTTATTTGTCTGTCAAGACAGGGAAATATTTTACATCTTTATGGTTTTTAATGCACCAGCTTATTCCGGAAACGCAAATGGCCCCTTAGAAACATCCTCCCGTATTCAAACGGTATCCCCATGAATGTCTTCCTGGTTATCCTGTCGCATCTATAGCAGGGGAGGTCCCTGCTTATCCTGCCTTCAGCGAACATATGCCTGAGTCCAGCCAGGAAGCTTCCGGAAAATATTTCCTGCAGAGTCTGTTTTTTAAGGTCCCCTGCGGGCATGGCGCCCATGAAATCCTGGGGACAGGGATATACCCTGCCGTCAGGGAATATAGTCAGTGAATACCAGGGGAAGGTGCAGATACCAGTACCTGTTGTCCGGACAGGGCTGCCGCCATCCAGCAGGCCGCCCCAGTTATGGGCCTGCCTGACCACGATCCTGAAGGGGGAAAAGCCTCTGAAAGCATCAAGGATCTTATGCTTATATCCGGAGACAGTCATCCGGTCGACGTCCCCCATAAGCTGGAAAGATACTTCAGGGCCTGCCTTCCCCAGTCTTTTCCTGGTGTTTAAAAATAACCTTATATTCTCAAGGGTCTTGTCCAGTTCTGCCCCCGGGCGGCTCTGCTTATAGATGGCCGGATCCATGGTATCGATAGAGAAGGTCATTGAATCAAGTCCTGCCTCTATGAGGTCCTTTCCCAGCTTCTCATCCAGCAGGACGGCATTGGTATGGATATTGGTCTTAACTGACCTTTTGGCCGCATAGGCGACCATATGGGCTATGCGGGGATGGAGAAGGGGCTCTCCCCGGTGAAAAAGATTGGCCTCATATATAAGTCCGGCCGCCTGGTCTATTATGTCCTCAAAAAGGCCGGTATCCATATCTTTTTTTGCAGCTGCGGGAAGCCGCCGGTTAGGGCATGAGATGCATCTGAGGTTGCACCTTGATGTGGTCTCGATCCACAGTTTTAAAGGCGGAAAGCCGGGGGAGGCGTCTTTTCTCATATAGGATGAGAATAATTTCAAAAGGCGTATAAGATGTCTGATGCCTTTCATCTTTATTACTGTAGTATATCCCTTATTACATAGGTGGCCTTGCCCTGGGCCTCATGATATATGCGCATATTTATCTCGGCCAGAAGCCCCATGGTTATAAGCTGTATACCCACAAATATCATGAATATGGAAAGGATAAATAATGGCCTGTCTGACAGGCTCTGGGCAAAAAACAGCCTCATGACAATGAGGTAGGCGGTGATTATGATGCCGGCTGTTCCCGAGAAAAGCCCCAGGAGCCCGAATATCTGTATGGGTCTCTGGGAATAACTTAGGAGGAATTTAATGGTTATTATATCCAGTATCACCCTTATGGTCCGGGATATGCCGTATTTGGACCTGCCGAATTTGCGGCTGTGGTGGGTAACGGGGATCTCGGCTACTTTGGCTCCTATCCTGGAGGCTACGGCAGGTATATACCTGTGCATCTCGCCATAAAGGTCTATATTATCTATTATCTCTTTCCTGTAGGCCTTAAGAGTGCAGCCGTAATCATGCAGCCTGACACCGGTAAGGCCTGAGATAAGCTTATTGGCCATTATGGATGGAAGGCGCCTGGTGACCGCCTTGTCCTTCCTGTCTTTTCTCCATCCGCTTACTATATCATAGCCTTCATCCAGCTTTTTCAGGATAGCGGGAATGTCCCCGGGATCGTTCTGCAGGTCGGCGTCCATGGTTATTATCACTTTTCCGCTGGAATAATGGAAACCTGCGCTCATGGCAGAAGTCTGTCCGAAATTCCTGCGGAACCTTATGATGCTGAATCTCCTGTCTTTTTTATGGATATCCCGAAGCCTGTCATAGGTGCCGTCGGTACTTCCGTCGTCTACCATGATGACCTCATAGCTGATACCCAGGCCGGGAAGTACCGAATCAAGTTTCTCATGCAGCCTGCCGATGCTTTCTTCTTCATTAAATACCGGTATCACTATAGAAATATCTGTCTTCTCTACGGGATCTTTTCTTGATGTCTTTACGCTGTCTATCCTGTCCATAAGCCTTTTATTTCCTTTTATTTTTTTCTTTATACCAGTCCATAAATAATCCCAGCCCTTCTTCTATAGTGGTCCCGGGCTTATATTTTATCAATTTTCTGGCTTTTTCAATATCGGCAAAAGTGGCCGGGACGTCTCCCGGCTGCAGTTCCGTGTATCTTATGCCGGCTTCCCTCCCTGATGCTTCCTGGATCATCCTGATAAGGCGGTCAAGCTTTACCGGGTACGAGTTTCCCAGGTTTATGATCTCATAGCCGCATACCAGGTCAAGACTGTTTATCAGGCCGTTTACTATATCGTCTATATAGGTATAATCTCTTGAGGTGGATCCGTCTCCGAATACCTCTATGGGAAGGCCTTCAAATATATGCCTGGTAAATCTGTGGATGGCCATCTCAGGCCTCTGCCTGGGACCGTATACCGTGAAGAACCTGAAAGCAAAAACCGATATATCATAAAGGTGATGATAGGTGTAGCATATAAGTTCGCCCGATTTCTTAGTGGCGGCATAAGGTGATACGGGGCTATCCACCCTGTCTGTCTCCGAGAATGGCATCTTCCTGTTCCCGCCGTAAACCGATGACGAGGAGGCAAAGATAAACTTTTTGATCCCCCTATCCCTGCAGTTATCCAGAAGGTTTATGGTGCCCTGCACATTGACTTTTTCATACAGGGCGGCATTGGCAAGTGACGGCCTTACGCCCGCCCTGGCTGCCAGGTGGATAATGATATCGGTATTATTTGAAGATAATATATCATCCACAGCCTTCCTGTCTGTTATGTCGGCACGGAAAAGGGTGAACCTGCTGTCATCTGCCAGTTCCCTTATATTATCTTCCTTGACGGCGGGGTCATAATAATCATTGAAATCATCGATACAGATGACATTATGCCCCAGGCTGATTATCTTCTGGCAGAGGTGGGACCCTATAAAACCCGCCCCTCCGGTGACCATTATATCCATATTATGCCAAAATCCCTGTTATCTCGTCTTATCATACAAAAAACCTTTCATACCACAGCCCCACATTCATAAGCCCCCATAATATATGGTTATGATTATGTCTCATAGCTGTGTGCTCATCAATAAGCCGGTCAATATACTGCCGGTTAAAATTTTCCCTGATGACCGGCGAACGGTCGAACAGGTCCACCATGAATCCCCTGAGATCCTCCCTGAGCCAGTTCTTTACCGGCAGGCTGTATCCCTGTTTACCCCTGTAGATGATATCATCGGGCAAGAACTGGTTCTTTTTGAGCGCTTTCCGGAATATGTATTTGGTCATGGTGCCTTTTAGTTTGAGGCTGGAAGGGATGGACATGGAAAGCTCGGCTACCTCATGGTCCAAAAAAGGGACCCTGACTTCCAGGGAGGTGGCCATGCTCATCTTATCCACTTTCATGAGCACGCTGTCGGCCATGGTCAGCTTTATATCCACGTATATATCCCTGTCTATGGGGTTGCCGGAATTGCAGCTGCGGCTGAAATAATATATGGGGTCAAATGGCGCAGTAGAGATATTGCCGGCTGCATACTGGCTGAAGATGTTTTTTTCTATATCCGGCCTCAGGAAATACTGCCACCTCATGGCTCCCGCCTCTGCCGGGTAAAGGGTTCCTTCTATGAACCGCTTGAGCATATTTACGGCGCCTTTTTTCTGCCGCTGGTCAGGAAGCTTCATGATAAGGGGGGCAGCGACCTTCTCCCGGAATACCCTGGGGAATATCCTGTAATAGGAATCCATCTTTACAGCCTTAAAACGGTCATATCCCATAAATATCTCATCACCGCCTTCGCCGCTCAGGCATACCTTTACCTGTTCCCGGGCTTTGCGGCTTATAAGGTAGAAGGGGATGGAAGAAAGGTCGGTCATGGGTTCATCCAGGTGATAAAGGCTTTCAGAGATATCATCCGGGGATATGGGATCTATCATGAGCACATTATGTTCTGTATCAAAATAATCAGAGACAGTCTTTGCATAGGGAAGCTCCGAAAATGTCTTATCCTCGTATCCTATAGAAAAGGTCTTCAGCTTTTTTCCGCAGTTTTTGGCAGCAAAACCTGCCACTGTGCTGGAATCCAGGCCTCCGGAAAGAAATACCCCCAGGGGCACATCTGCTATAAGCCTTTTCCTGACTGATGCTTCCAGGGCGCTGAATATCCTGTCTGCCGCTTCTTCCTCATCGGTTATATCGTGGGAGAACTCCAGGTCCCAGTATTTCTCTATCCTGAGCTTTCCCTGGCTGAACAGGGCATAGTGACCCTGCCTCAGCTTGTAGATATCCTTAAACATGGTATCCGGCGCAGGTACGAATTCATAACCAAGATAGTAGTAAAGCGACTGGTGGTTTAACTGCTTTTGGACACAATCAGCCTCCAGGATGGATTTTATCTCTGACCCGAATATTAGCTTTCCGTCTTTATGGTAATAATAAAGGGGTTTGATGCCGATGCGGTCCCTGGCCAAAAACAGCTCTTTTTTGTCCTCGTCCCATATGGCTATGGCAAACATGCCGTTAAATCTCTTAAGGCATTCCGGCCCGTATTCTTCATAACTCTTGAGCACTACTTCGGTATCGCAGTGCCCGTTGAACTTATAGCCTTTTTTCTCCAGGTCTTTTTTTATATCGGGGAAATTGTATATCTCGCCATTATATACGATCCACAGATTGCCGTTGCGGTTTACCATGGGCTGGTTCCCGTTTTCCGAGAGGTCAATGATGGAAAGACGGGCATTTCCTATGGACATCAGGGGAAATGCCTTTACACCGCTTACATCCGGGCCCCGGTGGTGTATTTTCTCCGTCATGGACCTTATCAGTCTTTCATCCTGCCAGTTAAATCCGCAGATGCCGCACATATTTTTTTATCTCCCAGTCTTATATATAGCTTTCCTGCTTATACCATTCGGCTGTCTTTTTTAGCCCTTCATCTATGCCTGTCCGGGGAATATAGCCTATTTCTTTTTTGGCCCTGTCGATGACAAAGGCGCGGTTCTGCCTGAACCAGTCCACCCGGCGCCTGAAGAGGGGAGGCTTTATCCTCAGGGGCACGCATACAGCTTCCACTATAGCTGCCAGCATATAAAGCGGCAAAAAGGGAAGGTGCAGGAACCTGACATCTTTATCCATGGACTGGCCCACTTTCTTTACCAGTTCCTTTATAGTGAAAAATTCTTCATCAGCGATTATATAGGGCTCTGCCTTTTCCCGGCTGCCCATAAGAGCGGCATAGAACCCGTCTACCAGGTTGTCTATATATACCGGGTGGTAATAGGCCCTGCCGTCTCCGAACATTACAAACCTTTTCTTTTTTGCCAGCCTGAAAAGGAATAAGAACCTCTCGGGATCACCGGGACCGTATATGGCAGT
>CAYZJW010000026.1:0-7833 GCA_964478985.1 uncultured Actinomycetota bacterium | reverse complement strand
CCAGCCTGAAAAGGAATAAGAACCTCTCGGGATCACCGGGACCGTATATGGCAGTGGGCCTTATGATAACGCTTTTTAGTCCTTTATCCGCAAATTCCGTTACCACTTTCTCACCTTCATATTTGGAGAACTGGTAATAGTCTGCCGGCGCTACCGGCGAGTCCTCATCACCGGGAGGGTCCTGGATATTGCCGTGAACCCCCTGGGTGGAGCAGTATACCAGCTTTTCCACCTTTTGCCTGAGCGCTTCTTCACATATTATGCGGGTGCCTTCCACATTGGTATCCCAGTATACCTTTTT
Source organism: uncultured Actinomycetota bacterium (assembly GCA_964478985.1). Taxonomy (GTDB): domain Bacteria; phylum Actinomycetota; class Humimicrobiia; order Humimicrobiales; family Humimicrobiaceae; genus M55B120. The sequence continues at coordinate 7,532 of CAYZJW010000026.1, read as the reverse complement.
GGGTACATTTATGACCCTGAATGCTGCTGCCAGGTGGAAGACTGCTTCTGCGCCGTTTATGGCTGTTTTTACAGCTTCCCTGTCGGTTACGGAACCCGGGACCATCCTGGCGCCCTTTTGGGCCAGTTCCTCAAAAAAAAGACCCTCCTGGTTATCCAGGCAGGTTATATCATGCCCTTTTTTCAGAAGGAACTCTACCAGGCGGCTGCCGGCAAAACCGGTTCCCCCGGTTACAAGTATTTTCATATCTTACCCCTTCTACTATTTGATCATGCGGCATATAAACTGTATCGGCATCATAAGCCTGTCTTTTAATAGACATGCCGGATGTTAACAAACAGCTCCCCATAGCAGGGAGGATTCCAGTAAATATGCATCAATTATGCAGATATGTCAATACATATCCGGTGCCGGTCAGGGCAGCTGGTATATGAAAGCCGGACCCCAGTCGTCACCGGGAAGGCTGGTAAGCCTGGTCTCCCCAGACCCGTCCATATTTATGACAAAGATCTCGCTCTGGCCGTCCACATATGAGTTAAATGCTATGAGCTCATTATCCGGGGATATAAACGGATGCTCGCTGTTGGCCCTCTGTGATATCAGCCTTATATTTTCGCCGTCCCCGTCCATCATATAGACATACCTGGTATCTCCCTGATATCCCATAAAGGCAATATATCTGCCGTCTACGGACATGCTGGGGACTCTCATCCTGGCATCGCTGTCAGATAGTCTCTCTATATTGCTGCCGTCATGGTCCATGATGTATATCTTTTCACGGCCCCCCACACCTGATTCGAATATCACTTTATACTGATAGGGATGGGCAAACGGATGCCAGTCTTCTTCACCGGAATTGAAGGTAAGCCGTTTTTTATCGGAGCCGTCGCTCGCCATCCTGTATATCTCCCAGTCGCCGTCCTTATAGGCCTCGTAAAAAATATACCTGCCGTCAAAAGACCAGGTCGGATACCCGCTCCTGAAAGGGTCATCTGTTAGCTGGACCTTATTGCTCCCGTCTATATCCATGACCACTACCTGCCAGTAGCCGCCGATCTCCGCAGTATAGGCTATCCTGCTCCCATCAGGCGATCCCGCCGGATAGGCATCTTTCTGAGGACTGTCAGTAAGCTGGGAAAGCCCGCTGCCGTCAATATTCATTATGTATATATCTTCATTGCCGTTCTGGCTGGATACGAAGGCTATCTTTTTGTCTGCATATTCTATATCGGTAGCCCGGGGCCCGGCACTGGCGGCTTCATCCCTGCTGACTGCCCAGCCTGAGATATTTACCGAGTTTCCCTCCAGCGAAGCCTCCACTGACATAATGGCATGTGGATCTTCCCTTTCGCCTTCGATAAGGAAGTCCCGCATAGCCAGGTTATAGGTCCCTTCTGCCGAATAGGAATACACATAGAGGGTGTTTTCCGTTCCCGATCCCAGGCCGGTGGCATCAAATACCAGGCTGTATCCTGAATTTACATAATTGGAATTGCCCAGGGCGGCGGCCACATCCTGCCTTTCCAGCCCATAGTCTGCCTGGCCCAGGTGGCTGCCCATATCCCGGGGGCCGTTAAGGTATACTTCCACTTTTTCTATTCCGGTACGGTCGCCCAGCGAGACATCGGCGGACCAGCCGGATATTCGCAAAGAATCCATATCTTCTTCCTGTATAAGGGCATCATGGCCGGGTCCGTCAATATGCAGTTCTATGCTCTGTGAAAGACCGGCTTCCCCGTCTACAGCAACCCTGTGCCTGGTATATTCCCAGCCGTACTCCGGTATGAGGGTATAGATATACAGATGATGTATGGAGCCGGGTTCAAATTCCAGGCCGGAGTCCTCCAGGGCCAGCAGAAAGCCCGACTGGGACAGTTCTTCCCCGTATATGGAATAGGCCTGTCTTGAAGTCAGCCCGTATTGCGCTTCCCCTAATAATATACCCTCATCGCGGGGTCCGTCCAGGTATACCTCGATAGAGGAAATAGCTCCGGGATCTTCCTCCTCAGGCTGCCCGGGGTCATCTTCCGGAAGAATAGCAGTTTCATCTTCAACAGGCTCCTCCGGCATAATGGGAGGATCTTCAGCTGCCGGCGTACCATCGGGCCCGGCAAAGGCTTTGCCTGCAGCTCCCAGGAACAGGGCAAGTGCCGATATGAGCAGCATTATGAGGATTGTAGTAATAGTCTTCATATTTTAAGTTTTATGTTCCGTTCTAATGCCATTTAATTATAAAGCTATATTCTCCAAAGTCAAAATACCGGCCCCGGCAGCAGCAGCGCCGTTATAAATAAATGGTTATATATTTTTTTGTTTTATGGTATTTTTACTTCTATAGACATATACGGCTTTTTGGAGTCAAAGTTTGAGGATTTTTTTAATAACGGTATCTTTTATAAACAGCCTTCTTTATTTCGCCATATATGCATATTTTGACACTTTGATGGGGATTATCGGTCCCACCGCGCTTTCCGGAGGTCTACAGAGCTTCCTGAAGGTGCTGGTCCTGTCAGCGGCCGGTTTCTGCGTGGGCCTTATTCCTATGCTGATGCTGGCACCGGGTATGAGGCGGAGCCGGGTGGATATAAAGAACCTTATACTGCTGGGTATAGTACCTTTCATGCTGCTCATACTATCACCGGGCCCGGTTTTAGAGCTTATAGCATCAAAGGTCTTCTCCGGTAATGAAAGCATCAGGGAACTACTATTTTACCTTTTCTCCAGGCAATCCCTTTGGTCTGTGTGGCTGGGATTTGCCCTGGGAACGTCGGTAAGGATATCATTTAAGAAAAAGCTTCACAGGCATGCGGCCAGCTACAGTGTGCTGGAAGAACAGGCGGCAGAAGAAAAGAAGGATGAAGGTAACAAAGAGCTCTAAATACACCTATTCCAGGAAAGACACAGGAAATAAGGAAAAGAAAAACGGTCATGCCATGATGCGCATTCTGCTTATCATAATATGCTTTGTCAATATCTTCCTCTATTACACTGCATATTCCTACTATGACAATATCCTTACCGCCCTGGCAAGATATGAGCTTCCGGTGGGTTTTTTGACTTTTCTCAAGTACTTCATAATATTTTGCCTGGGCTTTTTGATCGGACTCCTGGTGATACTGGCCATGAGGCTCAGGGTTAGCATGAATTATTTTGATATAAAGGTACTGCTTCTGGCCGGGTTATTTCCGGCGCTTGCCCTGATACTTTCATTTTCGGGGCTGGTAAGCTTCCTTATAAATACCTTTTTTGCCGGCAATGAGGCCATAAGAGAGCTCTATTATTATTTCTTCTCCAGGACGGATATATGGGCCTTATGGCTTGGTATCGCTGCGGGTGCATCGGTAAGGCTCAGGCTTATGCAGCCTAAAAAAAAGTACAAGCATCAGGCAATGGATTAAAGTCCCTGTATCATACCCTCATACCGGAAGGCCCCCGGCTATCCTGGGATCTTATGATGATCAAACAGCCTGACCCGTATATTGCCGGAAAGCTTATTTTATTATTTTCTCCTTAATCCCTTCAAAGACCCTATGGCTTCGATGACTTTTTTGGTCTCTTCAGAGATCTCCTGTACCATATCGTGTTTTTTGGAGACTTCTTCCAGGGCTTTTTCTTTCCCGCTTTCAGTGGTTCTTATTGCCTTGCCGGTAATAATATTTGCTGTATTGTCAAAAAACTCCATGTACCCTTTCTGAACTGCGATGTATTCTACGGTTTCCTCATTCCGGTACTTGACTATTCCGATCTTCAGCTGGCACACGACCGGTATATGATCAGGCAATATGCCCATACTTCCTTCTACGGAAGGCACACTGATAAAATCTACCTCTCCCTGGAATATTTTTTCTTCGGGGCTTACAATGGATGCCATAATCTTCTTTTGAGCCATTTCCATCAACTTCCTCCGCTGCCCTGATCTTCTTTTTGCATATCCTCAGCTTTTTTCTCGGCTTCTTCTATATTGCCGACCATATAAAATGCCTGTTCCGGGTAATCGTCATATTTTCCGTCAGCAATTGCCTTGAAGCCTTTAACGCTTTCCGGGACGCTTACATATTTACCTTCTCTTCCTGTAAACTGCTCTGCCACAAAAAATGGCTGTGAGAGAAACTGCTCTATTTTCCTTGCCCTCTGGACTGTCGATTTGTCTTCTTCTGAAAGTTCGTCAATCCCAAGTATTGAAATTATATCCTGAAGCTCTTTATTCCTTTCCAATATCTCTTTAACTTTTCTTGAGACATTGTAGTGCTCCTGGCTTACTACTTCCGGGTCCAGTATCCTGGACGAAGAGGCCAGAGGGTCTACCGCGGGATACAGGCCTCTTTCAGATATATCCCGAGACAGCACTACTGTTGAGTCCAAATGGGCGAAAGTTGTAGAGGGAGCAGGATCTGTGAGGTCGTCTGCGGGGACATAAACTGCCTGCACCGAAGTTATGGACCCCTTTTTTGTGGAAGTTATCCTTTCCTGTAATGCATTCATCTCGCTTGCCAGGGTGGGCTGGTACCCCACAGCCGAAGGCATCTTTCCCAGAAGAGTAGACACTTCCTGGCCAGCCTGGATAAACCTGAAGATATTATCTATAAAAAGCAGCAGGTCCCTGCCTTCGAAATCCCTGAAATATTCTGCCATGGTAAGCGCTGTAAGGGCAACCCTGAGCCTGGCCCCGGGAGGCTCGTTCATCTGGCCGAAGACAAGAGCGGTATTTTCCAGGACCCCTGATCTTTTCATCTCCAGCCATAATTCATTTCCTTCTCTTGTCCTTTCTCCCACTCCCCCAAAAACCGAAAGTCCTTTATGTTCAATAGCTATATTATGTATCAGCTCCATGATGATCACAGTTTTACCGACCCCTGCACCTCCAAACATCCCGATCTTCCCGCCCCTGACGAAAGGGCACAAAAAATCTATTACTTTGACCCCGGTCTCAAAAAGCTCTGTCTTTGTATCTATGTCTTCAAGTTCCGGAGAAACCCTGTGTATTGACAGTTTCTTCTTTGCTTTTACCTCTTTTTTGATCAGGTCTTTCGTTTGGCCCAGGACATTGAAGATCCTGCCAAGCGTCTCACTTCCCACGGGCACTTCAATAGGCTTGCCTGTGTTCCTGGCCTCCATTCCCCTCGATAGCCCGTCAGTGGAAGACATGGCCACAGCCCTTACCCTGTTGTTTCCAATAGACTGCTGTACTTCTGCAATTATTTTTTGATCCCGGGGGCTGCTGCCCGGACCTTCTTCCATACCCATAGTTTCTAAAGGCTTATCGATCTCCAGGGCTGTATAAATATCAGGAATATTTCCCCTGGCAAATTCGACATCCAGGACTGCCCCCCTGATGCTGATTATTATCCCTTTATCATTTCTGTCATCCATAAGAACGAATCTCTCCTGTATCAGCCATAAGTCTCAGCTCCCGATACCACTTCTATTATCTCTGTAGTGATCTCATGCTGCCTGAGACGATGGTATTCTTTTGTCAGAGCTCCAATCAGCTCTTCTGAATTAGTGCTTGCCTTGCGCATTGCAGTTGCCCTTGAACCGGTCTCGCTTGCGGTAGATTCCAGCAATGCGCCATATATCCTGGTAAAAATATATTCCGGTACTACAGACTGGACGATTTCTTCAAGGGACGGTTCGTAATAAAAATCGGGAAGGTACCTGCATACCATGGGGCTCCGGCCCCTTTGTTCCTCCATCCTTATTTTTTCCTCTACATGTTCTTTTATGGGTATGGGAAGCAGCTGCATGGCCCTGGGGTCCTGCTTTGCAGGGTTTATGTATTTTGTGTAGCATATTATTATTTTATCGGCATCTCTTACTATATATCTCGATATCAGGTCTCTTGAGATCTTGGTGGCATCCATAAACCTGGGCCATTCTGACAGATTCTCATATACTTTCATAAGCTCATAACCCGCATGCTGGAAATGGTTTTTTCCCCTGGTGCCTATGATATCAAGGGCAACCTCCAGGCCCTCTTCCCTGTATTTTTTTATCTGGCTTTTCACCAATTTAAAAATATTAGAATTATATGCGCCGCAGAGGCCCCTGTCAGCAGTTATTCCAAGTACCAGGACTGCCTTTTTATGTTCCCGTTCTGCAACCAGCCTGTCGTCCATTACTTCCCTGCAGAAACCAAGATTATAGATGAAATCCTCGACCTTCTCTATGAAAGGCCGTGCCTCTTCTATTCTTTGCTGTGCTTTATTTATCCTGGAAGAAGCTATCATCTGCATGGCTTTAGTGATCTTCTGGGTATCTTTTACACTTTCTATTCTTTCCCTTACTTCTCTGGCCTTTACCACTTATTCTTCCGCTCCTGTTTCAATGCCGGACTTAAAATCCTTTATAGCGTCTTCTAGATCCCGGTGAAGCTCTTCATCTATATCTTTTTTCTGTGAGAGCTTATCTAATATTCCTTCTTGATATCTATGCATGTATGAGATAAATCCCTTTTCAAAATCCTTTATTCCGCTGATGGGGATATCATCTAAAAAACCATGGGTCAGGGCAAAAATTATTAAAACCTGTTCTTCGACTGCTATGGGCCTGTATTGATCCTGTTTTAATATCTCCTGTATCCTTTCCCCCCTTTTAACTTGTTTTTTTGTCTCCTTATCCAGCTCCGTGCCAAACCGGGCAAAGGTCTCAACCTCTCGGTATCTTGAAAGGTCAAGCCTCAGCATACCGGATACTTTTTTCATTGCCGGGATCTGCGCGTTTCCCCCGACCCTGGATACCGACATGCCGGCATTGACCGCCGGTCTTACGCCTGCATTAAAGAGGTCCATGTCCAGGTATATCTGTCCATCTGTCATTGAGATCAGATTGGTCGGTATATAGCTTGATATATCTCCTCCTTTTACTTCCACTATGGGTATGGCGGTAAGGGAGCCCCCCCTTAATTTTTTTGAAAGCCTGGCAGAGCGTTCAAGAAGCCTTGAATGTATATAAAAAATATCTCCCGGGTATGCTTCTCTTCCGGGGGGCCTTCTGAGCAATAATGATATTTCCCTGTAGCTTACCGCATGTTTTGAAAGGTCGTCATACATGACAAGGGCATGCTTACCATTGTACATAAAATGCTCCCCCATGGCGCAGCCTGCATAAGGGGCAATGTACTGCAGGGAAGCCGGATACCGGGCCGATGCCACAACCAATGTGGTATGCTCCATGGAGCCGGTTTCTTCAAGTTTGTGTGCAATTCTGGCAGTTAATGATGTTTTCTGGCCGATTATCACCAGGACACAGTATATATCTTTGCCCTTCTGGTTCATTATGGTGTCTAACAGGATCGCTGTTTTGCCGATCCTCCTGTCGCTTACAATAAGCTCCCGCTGGCCCCTCCCGATCGGTACCATGGAATCAATTGCTTTTATGCCAGTCTGCAGCGGTTCCTGCACAGGCTGCCTTTCTACGGCCTCCGGAGCCCTAAATTCTATGGGCCTGTACTTTTTTGCCCTTATGGGTCCCTTATCATCCAGGGGCCTGCCCAGGGGATCCACTATTCTTCCGGCAAGCTCTTCTCCTACAGG
>CAYZJW010000025.1:0-14720 GCA_964478985.1 uncultured Actinomycetota bacterium | reverse complement strand
TCCTGTAAAAAAATAATCAAAGCATATATACAGGTATGGTGACGTCCCAATTTAGTGAAGTTTCAAACTGTATATTAAGGGAGCTGTAAGATCTCTTTTTAGTGATCTGGCTTGAGCAAATCTCACCTGATCTCTTTGTAATAATTGATAAGCCCGCTGGTGGAGCTGTCATGGCTGTCAACTTTCCTATCATCTTCCAGCTCCGGCAGTATCTTTCCCGCCAGGCTCTTTCCCAGCTCCACTCCCCACTGGTCGAAGCTGAATATGTTCCAGATAAGCCCCTGGACGAACACCTTATGCTCATACATTGCAATAAGGCTTCCCAGCGTCCGGGGGGTAAGCTTTTTGTAAAGTATGGAATTGGTGGGCCGGTTCCCCCCGAATATCTTAAACGGGAGAAGCCTTTCAATATCTTTATCTTCCATTCCCTTACCCTTCAGCTCCGCATAAACTTCTTCATGGCTTTTCCCGTTCATAAGCGCCTCTGTCTGGGCAAAAAAATTGGAAAGAAGTATCCGGTGATGGTCTCCAATGGGATTATGCGGCCTGGCTGCCGCCAGGAAATCACAGGGGACCAGCCTGGTGCCCTGGTGTATGAGCTGGTAAAAGGCATGCTGTCCGTTCGTGCCGGGCTCGCCCCACAGTACCGGCCCCGACTGGTGTGATATCTCCTTGCCGTCCCTGCCCGCGTATTTGCCATTGCTTTCCATATCCAGCTGCTGCAGGTAAGCGGGAAAGCGGTGAAGATACTGGTCATAGGGAAGTACGGCATAAGTGGAGGCGCCAAAGAAATTATTATACCATATCCCCATAAGCGCCATTATAACCGGTATGTTTTCTTCCAGGGGAGCCCTGAGGAAGTGTTCATCCATGGCATGGGCCCCTTCCAGCAGGGATAAAAATCCTTCAAACCCTATAAAGCAGGCAATGGGGAGGCCGATGGCCGACCACAGTGAATATCTTCCTCCCACCCAGTCCCAGAAGACAAACATATTATCCGGGTCTATGCCGAAATCCCTGACGCCCTGCGTATTGGTGGAAATGGCGATAAAATGCTTTTTGATATATTCTTCCTGCCCTGCCCTTTCCAGGAACCAGCTCCTGGCCGTGGCGGCATTGGCCATGGTCTCCCGGGTGGTGAAGGTCTTTGATGCTATCATGAAAAGGGCAGTCTCCGGATCCAGCCCCTTGAGGGTCTCTGCTATATGGGTCCCGTCTACATTGGATACGAAATGGGCGTTTATACCCCTGCTGCCATAAGGTTTCAGGGCTTCTGTCACCATAACCGGCCCCAGGTCGGAACCTCCTATCCCTATATTTACAATATCGGTTATCTTTTTCCCGGTATAGCCTGTATGCCTCCCGATTTCCAGGTCTTTGGAGAAAGCCTTAATCTTTTCCAGAACCCGGAAGACATCAGGCATCACATCTTTGCCGTCTGCGTATACCGGCTTGCCCGGTATATTCCTCAATGCGGTATGGAGTACTGCCCTGCCCTCGGTGGCGTTTATCTTTTCCCCGGAAAACATCTTTTCTATTCCCTGGCTGACTTTTGTCTCCCGGGCCAGCCCCAGAAGCAGGCCCATGGTCTTTTTATTTATTATATTCTTGGAATAATCAAACAGGATATCTTCAAATTTTATGGAAAGTTCCCGGAATCTCTCGGGATCCTTTTCGAACATATCCCTTACAGAAGCATCCTTTATCTCATTATAATGGCCGGCCAGAGCCTTCCAGGAAGCGGTGCTTCCGGGATTGATACTTTCAAGCATGCTGACCTCCCCGGCTATCCTTTTGTAAAAAAATATAGTATACATTATTATACATAATATTGAACTTATTATCCTAATGATGACAGGAAAACAGATGGATATCTCATACAGGAGCACAAGGAGCCCCGGCGGGGAGGTCTCTTCATCAAGTGCCATACTGTCCGGAATAGCGCCGGACGGAGGACTTTATGTCCCCGTCTCCATACCGCCCATCGACAGGTCTTTTGATGAACTTGCCCATCTTGATTACCGGGGGCTGGCGCACTGTATAATCTCCAGCTTCTTTACCGACCTTGATGAGAAGGTCTTAAGGACCTGCATAGACAATGCATATGATGAAAAATATGATGACAGCCGCATAGTGCCGGTGGAGGAAAAGGCGGGAGTCAGCTTCATTGAGCTATTCCACGGCCCCACGCTGGCATTCAAGGATATGGCACTTACCATGCTGCCTCATCTGCTCAAGGCGGCAGCCGCAAAAGAGGGCAATAAAAAAAAGATAGTCATCCTGACCGCTACTTCCGGCGATACGGGAAAGGCTGCCCTGGAAGGCTTTGCCGGGGTGGAAGGCACCAGCATAATCGTTTTTTATCCCAAAAACGGGGTAAGCCGTATCCAGGAAAGGCAGATGACCACCCAGGAAGGCGCCAATGCCCATGTCATAGCCATAGAGGGTAATTTTGACCATGCCCAGAAGGGGGTAAAGGCCATATTCAGCGACAGGGATTTCGGAGAAGAGCTTGACAGGAACGGATATATGTTTTCTTCGGCAAACTCCATAAATATCGGGAGGCTGGTGCCCCAGATAGTATATTATTTCCATTCCTGGCTGGAGCTTTTAAGGATGGGGAAAATAAAGGACGGGGACCTGATAAATATAGTGGTGCCCACGGGAAACTTCGGCAATATACTGGCGGCATACTATAGCCGGGAGATGGGACTTCCGGTAAACCGGCTTATCTGCGCTTCCAATATAAACAATGTACTTACCGACTTTATAAACACCGGCATATATGATGCCAGGAGGAAGTTTGTAGTGACCAGCTCCCCTGCCATGGACATACTGGTATCCAGCAATCTGGAAAGGCTGCTTTTTGACCTGGCGGGAAAGGACCCGGATGTCATAAACAGGCTCATATCAGACCTGTCGGAGAAGGGAAAGTTCTCCATAGACAGCCGTATGCAGGAAGGCCTGGCCTGTTTCTACGGGGGATTTGCCACGGAAGAGGAGACCTTCTCTGCCATAAGGCATCTATATGAACAGTCCGGCTGCCTTATAGACACCCATACTGCCGTGGGTTATTCGGTATACCGGAAATACCTGGAAGAAACGGGGGACGGACGGCCTGCCGTTATTGCATCCACCGCCAGTCCTTTTAAATTCCCCGGAAGCGTGGCCGGCGCCATTGACCAGAAGTACAGGGATATGGATGAGTTCAGCCTGCTGGATGTCCTTTCATGGATATCCGGGATAAAGGTCCCCATCCCACTTGTAGGGCTGGAGTCGAAGAAGGTGATACATAATAAGAGCTGCAGCACAGGCGGCATGAAGAAAATGGTATCAGGGATACTTGGCATACGGCAGGAGAAGACATGAAATATATGATAATAATACCCGACGGCATGGCAGACCTCCCCATGGACCAGCTCAAGGGAAAGACGCCCATGGAATATGCCCGGACCCCGTTTATGGACAGCCTGGCTTCTGCCGGAGAGACCGGACTGGTAAGGACTATCCCCCGGGGCATGCCGCCGGGAAGCGATGTAGCCAATCTTTCGGTGATGGGCTATGATCCTGCCAGCTGCCATACCGGCCGCTCTCCCCTGGAAGCAGTAAGCATGGGACTGGACCTTGCCCCGGACGACATGGTCTTCCGCTGCAACCTGGTCACTCTTTCAGGAGAACCTGAATACAGGGCAAAGACCATGATTGACCACAGCGCCGGCGGCATCCTCTCAGAAGACGGGAAAATACTCATAGATTATATCAAAACCGGCCTTGAGGCCGGCGGCATAAGTTTTTATCCCGGTGTCAGCTACCGCAATATAATGGTATGGAGCGGGGGCCCGGGGGATATGAAGCTTACGCCGCCCCATGACATACTGGAAAAAAAGATAGCCACCCACCTGCCTTCAGGCAGCGGCAGCCGTACCATACTGGAGCTGATGGAAGAAAGCGCATCCATGCTGGTATTCCACCCCCTTAACCGCTCCCGCATGGATATGGGATCAAGGCCTGCCAACTCCATATGGCTCTGGGGCCAGGGAAAAAGACCTTTCCTGGATGATTTCTACATAAAATACGGGGTAAGGGGATCGGTCATATCGGCTGTCGACCTTATAAGGGGCATAGGAAAATGTGCCGGGCTGGATGTGGTGGAAGTAGAAGGTATTACCGGAACCATTAATACCAATATGGAAGGAAAGGCAAAAGCTGCAGTAGACGAACTGCTGTCGGGAAAGGATTTTGTATTTGTGCATATAGAAGCCCCGGATGAATGCAGCCACCAGGGGGATATGGGGGAAAAGATAAGGGCCATAGAGCTTATTGATGAAAAAGTGGTGGGATATGCAAGGAAGCAACTGGATAAAAGCGGGCTGGACTACCGTCTGATGGTGCTTCCCGATCACCCCACCCCCATAAGCATCAGGACTCATACCCCTGACCCCGTGCCGTTTGTGATCCATGACAGCCGGACAGCCGGCAGGCCCAAAAAGACAGGATTCAGCGAGAGATATGCCTCATCCACCGGCATCATGATAGAAAAAGGCCATAGACTGGCAGACCGCTTCTTTGAAAAGGATCCTATCTTTTAAAATCCTTTTTTATTACATCGGCACCCTTCATAAGCAGGTCCACATACTGGGCCCTCTCATAGGCAAAGGGATCCTTCTGGTTTTTCATGGAAAGGCTTCCCCTGAAAGCATCAAGCTTGCTGTAGCCTTTTTCCTTCATCCAGGAGTCTATCCCCTCAAGTATTTTTGTTATCTGCCCAATACCATTCTGGTAAAGGGTGCTCACACACTGTATGCAGCCGGCTCCGGCCAGGATGAGCTTTACCGCATCATTTCCGTCAAATATACCGCTGCTGGAGCATATATCGGCATCTATGCTGTCATACAGAAGTCCTGTAAACCTTAAGGGAAGCCTGTGATATCCCGGACTGGAAAGCCTGAAAGGAAATGACTGCTCCTGTTTATCGGCATCAATATCAGGCTGGAAAAGCCGGTTAAAAAGGACGAATGCTCCCGGCCCCAGGCCGTCTGCCTGCTTTATGAAGTTTAAAGGGTTGGAATAGAAGCTGGAAAGCTTTATGCTTACAGGGATGTCGAGATTATCGATGACGCCCTTTACCGTCTCCAGCTGCTCTTTCTCCACCAGGTTGCCTTTTCTTTCCATATCACCGGGGATATAGAAAAGGTTCAGTTCGATCCCGTCCACGCCGGTCTCCTCTATCTTTCTGGAATATTCTATCCAGGTATCCCTTTTTGTGGCATTCAGGCTGGCGATCACCGGTATGGATACGCTTTGTTTCACTTTCTGGATACTGTTAAGGTATTCCATGGGCCCGGCATGCTCTACAGAGGGAAATATAGTTATCATCTCGGCATGGCGTTCCGAATATTCTTCTATCATCTCATCCAGCTGCAGCGCTTCCAGCTCGATCTGCTCCTCGAATAGCGACTTATATACTATGGCCGCCGCGCCAGCTTCTTCCATGCGCCTTATATTATCCATATCCAGCATGAGGTTAGAAGCCCCTGCTATTACGGGATTTTTAAGTTTTAATCCCATATATGAAGTGCTTAGATCAGACATCCCGGGTCCTCCTTTTAAAAAAAGCATATATTTATATTTTCCAATAAAGGACCAGAAAAAGCAAAGAGGGGATATTGATAAACCAGTCCAGACATAAGGCTGGAGCAGCCCATAAGGACGGCAAGGCCCTCCGGGCGGATTAATTTATGTAATTATCTTTTTTACTTTTATACACCCACCGCAACTTTTAGCACTTAAGCGCATGCAAATAATATTGACAGGTTTTTGTATGCTGATATAATACAATCCAGTTTTTCCAAAAAGAAAACACTTAAAGGAAAATGATAAAAGGCATCATAGACCAGATAAAAGAATCAGAGAACAAAGCAAAAGACATTATCACCTCTTCAAAAAAAGAGTCATCAGAGATAATAGAGAAAGCATACCAGAAGGCCAACAGGCAGATCCGGGATGCTGAACTAAGGGCAAAAAAAATGCTGAAGCAGGCCGGAGAAAAAGCGGTGGAAGACGCAAAGGTCCAGAAGGTCCGGCTGGAAGCAGAATTTGAGAAAAAAATAAAAGCCATAAGAGATGATTCAAGGATGAAAGAGGAAGAAGCAAGACAAATGCTTGTTGACAAGGTCCTTGGGTAAATATGGCTGTAGCTAGACTTATCAAATTATTCATAGCCTCGCATAAATCCGATACCGAAGCATTCCTGAAAAGGCTGCAGAGGACATCGGCAGTAGAGGTTAAACCATATTCGGAAAAAATAGAGACCAGCACCCTGCCCGTAGACGCTGCCAGGGAAAACCAGTCAAAAGCCAGAAAAGCCCTGGATATACTTTATTCATATAAGGATAAGGAACTCAAGAAGCTTGCGGCCAAAGCCGGCAGGATGGTCATAAAAAGGTCGGAATATGAACAGATACTGAAGGACCATGAACTGGACCAGGCTGCCGACAGTATTATAGACCTGGACAATGAAGCGGCAAGCCTGGCTCACAGGATAGGGGAATCCACCCCCAAGATAAACCAGCTAAAAGTCTGGTCATGCTACCGTCATGATATCGCGGACCTGGGCAAAAAGGAAAAATACACCATCAGGCTGGGCCACATAAGGAGCGGCAGGACTGATTTCAGGGAAATACTGGAAGGGCTCCGGGATAATCTTGTCTCCACCCAGCAGCTCTCGGAAGAGGGAGATATAACATATGTAGTACTGGCCTACCACAATGATCACTCGGAAAAGGCCGAAGAATATATTTCCGGACTGGCCTTTGAAGAGGCGGAGCTGGCATCATTTACCGGCACCATAGAAGAAAACATCAAGACACTGGAAAAGAATATATCATATTACCAGGACCGCCGGACAAAGATAATAGGGGAGATAGAAGGGCTTACCAATAAATATGAAAAGCCTCTCACCGTATACCTGGACTACCTGGACAATAACCTGGAGATAGAGGAAGCCCTGCATCTGGGATATTCCACTGATTCGGTATCATTCTACACTGCCTGGATAAGACAGAAGGACAGGGACAGGATATTTGCCATCATAAATGAGTTCAGTTTCGTGCGGATAGAGGAGATAGAACCGGAAGAAGGCGAGAGCATACCGGTGGCGCTGGATAACAAGCCGTTTTTCAGGCCTTTTGAGGTGGTCATAAACCTTTACGGCGTGCCCAGGTATTTTGAGATAGACCCAACACCCTTTGTATCACTTTTCTTTGCCATGTTTTTTGGCCTTTGCCTTACAGATGCCGGATACGGGGTCATACTGGCAGTCCTTACCCTTATTTTTGCTTTCCGCATGAAAAGCGCCAAAAAATTCCTTATGCTCATATTTATCGGCGCCATCTTTACCATATTTGCCGGCGCCATATTCAATGGATGGTTTGGAGACCTTCCCTCTTACCTGGGGATGGGCGGCTTTTTTGATAGATTAGCCATCCTGGGAGATCCCGTAAATTCTGATGAGGGCTCCATGAATTTCTTCAGGCTGGCCCTGGGGCTTGGTGTCATCCATGTAATATTCGGCCTGTTTATAAAGTTTTTTGACAGCATCCGGAAGAAGGACTGGCAGGTAGCATTCTTTGACGGGCTTCCCTGGATAATGATATTGATACCACTGATTGTCATCCTGCTTTCTTCGGAGATGGCAGTCAGCATGCAGCTGGTGTCAGCCCCCATTTTCCCGTCCTCTGTATCCGGGATACTCATATGGCCTATTATTGCCGGAGCTATTGCTATAATATTTTTCAGCGCCCGCCATGAGAAGAGCTGGGGTTTCCGCATATTCATGGGATTTCTTAACCTCACCATAGTAAACGGGCTTACTTCGTTTTTGGGAGACTTTCTCTCATATATAAGGCTGATGGCCCTGGGCCTGGTCACTGCCGGCATCGGGGTAGCCATAAACAGCATAGCATTCCAGTTTGTCTCCATACCGGTAGCGGGAATAGTGATGCTGGTCGTCATCCTTATATTCGGCCATATCTTTAATATAGGCATAAATATATTAGGCGGTTTTGTGCATACTCTCAGGCTTCAATATGTAGAATTCTTTCCCAAATTCTATACCGGAGGCGGAAGGCCTTTTAAGGCCCTGGCGGATGAGCATAAATATATAACAATAGTGGATTAGTAGAGCAAGGAGGAAATATGACAGATGCATCAATGGGCGTGATCCTGGCGGCGCTGGGAGCAGGACTGGCAGCGATGATGGCAGGTATCGGCTCAATTATAGGGATAGGATATCCCGGCAGGGCAGCAGCAGGCGTAATATCGGAAGACCCTTCCAAATTCGGAAGCCTGTTCCTTCTGGTGGTGCTTCCGGGAACACAGGGTTTTTACGGTTTTGTGGCAGCATTCCTTATCATAGGCAATATAGCCAATGTGACTAATACTGCCCAGGGGATGCAGCTTCTTTTTGCAGCTCTTCCCATAGCATTTACCGGACTTTTCTCCGGAATACACCAGGGAAAAGTATGTGCAGCAGGTGTAAGCCTGGTAGCTAAAAGATCAAAGGAAGTCATGAAGGGTGTCATATTTGCAGCAATGGTAGAGACCTATGCGGTACTGGGCCTGCTGATAACCTTCTTCCTGAATAATTTAGTTCAATTCTCATAGGCGGCAGATATGACTGAAATGGACAATGTATCCATAAAAGTAATAGAAGATGCCAGGAGCGAGGCCAAAAGAAATATAACCGAAGCCGAAGAAAAGGCTGCCGGTATCATAGCTGAGGCAGCCAGTAAGATAAAAGAGATGAATAAAGCTGCCAGTGCCGGGGCTGAGGGGCATTACAAAAAGACCCTGGAGATGGAAGTATTCAAGGCCAGGTCGGAACTGGAGCAGAAGGTGCTCCTGGCCAAGCTGGATATCATAGACAGCATAATAGCCGGAGCCAGGGACAAACTGTCCCGCCTGGATAAAAAAGGCTGGGAAAAGTTTTTGGCAAAGATGGCAAAAGAGCTGGATATAGGCGAAGGCAGTTATGTGATAGGAAAAATGGAAAAGGCACTGGATGATAAGGCTGTTTCTGTTATTAAAGGCATAAAGCCCGCCAATATGAAGGCAGATTTTGACAGGGGCCTCAAGATAACCGGCGGGAAAGCAGAGATCCTGCTGTCACCAGAAAACTACCTGGAGATGGATGTGGAAGACCTCAGGATGGAGATCGCTTCTTACATCTTTGACGGAGGAGATAGATGACCGGCATCCCTTATGAAATAGAAGATGACAGCTGCTATTTGTTTGCCTGCGCAGAACTCGAGGCCAGGGAGGCAGAGTTTACGGACCGGGGCAGGATAGAAAGGATGATCCAGGCTCCGGGCATGGAAGAATTCCTGAAGGTGCTTGGCGAGACAGTTTATGCATCTGAGATGGACGCTGTCACTTCGGAAAACAGTTTTGAGCCGGTTATGGTGTCAGGCTACCAGAAGGCCATAGTATTCCTGGAGGAAAGGCTAAGGGATGAACACAAAAAGCTTGTGTCCGTTCTTTTCTTTGAGGAGTTTCTTAACAATATGAAGCTTATCCTCAAATCACTGCTTATGGAAAAAGACTTAAGCCCGCTGTATGTCCCGCTGAAATACGACCACAGCTCCCTGATGGAAGCATACAGGCATAAAAAAGATGATGAGATAGACAGCCTGTTCCCCGGGGTATTGGGAAATATGAGGGAACTTGTAGAGGGTGCGGCAGGCATGGGACCCAGGAAGCTGGAGCTTTCCCTGGAATCTTTTTATACCGGGGCCATTCTGGACACAGCTGTGAGCCTGGACAGAAAGATGATAGCCGATTATGTAAGATACCGGATAGACCTCTTAAACATAGAGGCAGTTTTCAGGCATATATACCTTAAGCGCGCCGGTTCATTTGCAGGATCCCTGCATGAAGGAGGCCTGCTGGGTACAAGGATGCTGGAAGGCCTGGAAGGCGAGAGCATGGATTATATAACCAAGGAACTGGAGAGGACTATCTATGCAGACCTTGTAATAAAGGGAGCGCAGGGGCTTTTTTCAGACAGCAGTTTCGCCTCTTTTGATAGAAACAGGGACCTGTATTTTTTGAATTATTTTGACAGCATAAAGTACAGTGTCTCCAACCTGGAGAAGATATTCCGCTTTTTCTTAAGGAAAAAGATAGAGCTTAAAAATATCAATATCCTTTATACGGGGAAAAGGTTTAATGCAGATATATCCAATATAAGGTGTAAAGTAGACTTATGAAAGAAGCAAAGATAGCAGCATTCGGGGAGAGCGATATAATGCTCATCTTCAAGGCTATAGGCGCAGACATCTATCCCGTAGACGATATTTCCCATATGGGGGATGCTGAAGAAAAGCTAAGGAAAGTGGTAAGGGAAGGCTATGGCATCATATTCATGACTGAGACCATAGCTGCCGGGCTGGACAGCGTCATCAGGCATTATGCAAACCGGATCACCCCTTCCATCGTGGTGATCCCGGGTCTGGGAAAGAGGAATAATTATGCTGTAAACCAGCTCAGGACAGCCATAATCAAGGCAGTTGGCGCAGATGTGATGGCTGAAGGAGTGCAAAGCAAAGGACAGGAGAAATAGATGGCAAAGACAGGAAGGATCATTAAGGTAGCCGGCCCCCTGGTGGTGGCGGAGAACATGTCCGGCTCCAGGATGTTTGAGATAGTGCATGTCTCAGACAAGAGACTGATGGGGGAGATAATAGAGTTCAGCGGCGATAAGGCATCCATACAGGTCTATGAAGAGACCGGGGGCATAGGCGTGGGGGAACCCGTTTATCCCACCGGCGAGCCCCTGGCAGTGGAGCTTGGTCCCGGGATAATAGAATCGATCTATGACGGCATACAGAGGCCGCTTGATGACATATATGAGAGTTCCGGTGATTTTATAGGCCGGGGAGTGACTGCGGATGCACTGGACAAAAGCAGGAAGTGGGAGTTTGAATCCCTGGCCAAAAAGGGAGACAGGGTAAGCTCTGGAGACCACCTGGGATATGTGCAGGAGACTCCTCTTATAAGGCATTATATAATGGTCCCTCCGGGAGTGGAGGGTGAAGTCAAGAAGATAAGCAGCGGAATATTTACCATTGAAGAGACTGTAGCCGTGGTAGCCGGCAGTGACGGCGATAAAGAAGTGACCATGGTACAGAAATGGCCCGTAAGGGAACCAAGGCCCTATAAGCGGAAGATAAGACCGGATATTCCCCTTTTTACCGGTCAGAGAGTTGTAGACATGTTTTTCCCGCTTGCCAAGGGCGGCACAGCTTGCGTTCCCGGGCCATTCGGTTCCGGCAAGACGGTTATCCAGCACCAGCTGGCAAAATGGGTGGAGGCCGAAGTCATCGTATACATAGGCTGCGGAGAGAGGGGAAACGAGATGACAGACGTGCTCATGGAGTTCCCCGAACTGGTGGACCCCAAGAGCGGGGAACCGCTTATGAAAAGGACCATACTGATCGCCAATACCTCGAATATGCCGGTAGCCGCCAGGGAAGCATCGGTCTATACCGGGATAACCATAGCCGAATACTTCAGGGATATGGGTTATTCTGTAGCCCTTATGGCAGACTCCACCTCAAGATGGGCCGAAGCCATGAGGGAGATCTCGGGAAGGCTGGAAGAGATGCCCGGGGAAGAAGGATATCCGGCATACCTGGGAGCCAGGCTGGCATCCTTCTATGAAAGGGCAGGCATGGTAAACTGCCTTTCCTCTAATGGAAGGTCGGGAGCCCTTTCAGTAATAGGCGCAGTATCGCCTCCCGGAGGAGACCTTTCCGATCCAGTGGTCCAGGCAACGCTCAGGGTAGTCAAGGTATTCTGGTCTCTGGAGGCAAACCTTGCCTACAGCAGGCATTTTCCCGCCATATCATGGCTGAACTCATACTCGCTATATAATGATTCCATCAGGGAAAAAGTCATGGAGGAAGTGTCGGAGGATTATTTCGATCTCCAGGCCGAAGCCATGAGGATCCTGGAAAAGGAGGCGGAGCTGGAAGAGATAGTGAGGCTGGTGGGGGTCGATGCCCTTTCCGGGCCTGACAGGCTGGTACTTATGGCAGCCAGGATGATAAGGGAAGACTTCCTGCACCAGAACGCATTCCATGATGTGGATACCTATTCTTCCATACAAAAACAATACAAGATGATAGATGTCATAATACATTTCTACAGGCAGGCGGCAGACAGCCTGAGGCTTGATGCTGATATCAGGGATATAGAGAAGGCAAAGGTAAGGGAAGCCATTGCCAGGATGAAATATGTCTCCCAGGAAGAACTTTCAAAGATAGACAGGATAAAAAAAGATACCGAAGAAGAATTTTTAAACCTACATGAGAAAACCCCGCTGGAGGAATAAATATGCTAAAAGAATATAAGAGCATTATCAGTATATCCGGTCCCCTGCTGCTGGTGGAAGGCGTAGACGGAGTCAAATATGAAGAGCTGGTGGACATAAGGCTAGGCGACGGGTCGCTCAGGACAGGAAGGGTGCTTGAGGTCGAAGGAGACCAGGCACTGGTCCAGGTCTTTGAAGGGACCTCAGGCATAGATTCAGAGAATACCAGGATAAGGTTTCTGGGGAGAGGGACCCAGATGTATCTGTCCCAGGATATACTGGGCAAGGTCTTTACCGGCCTGGGAAAACCCATGACAGACAATGACCGCATAATCGCCGAAAAGAGCATGGATATAAACGGCTCTCCCATAAACCCGTTTGCCAGGGATTATCCTGATGAGTTCATCCAGACAGGCATATCCTCCATAGACGGCCTGAACACTCTGGTAAGGGGGCAGAAGCTTCCGGTCTTTTCCGGTTCCGGGCTTCCCCATAACCGTATAGCCGCCCAGATAGCCAGGCAGTCTGCGGTGCTGGGAAAGAAAGAAGAGTTTGCCGTGGTCTTTGTGGCAATAGGCATAACATTCGAGGAATCACAATATTTTATAGAAGATTTTACCAGGACCGGCGCCATAAGCCGGTCAGTCCTTATACTTAACCTGGCAGACGACCCTGCCATAGAGAGGATAGCCACCCCCAGGGTCGGCCTTACCTGTGCCGAATACCTGGCATTTGAAAAAGATATGCATGTCCTGGTCATCCTTACCGATATGACCAATTACTGCGAGGCATTGAAGGAAGTATCTGCAGCCAGGAAGGAGATACCGGGAAGAAGGGGGTATCCCGGATACCTGTATACAGACCTTGCCACCATATATGAAAGGGCGGGAAGGATCAAGGGCAAGAAGGGATCCATCACCCAGATACCCATACTAACCATGCCCGAGGATGATAAGACCCATCCCATACCAGACCTTACGGGCTATATAACCGAGGGGCAGATAATACTGTCCCGGTCGCTCCACAAGAAGAAGCTTACTCCCCCGGTGGATGTGCTGCCGTCGCTTTCCCGTTTAAAGGACAAGGGTATCGGAAAAGGAAAGACCAGGGAGGACCATGCCGATACGTTCAACCAGCTTTATGCCGCCTATGCCAGGGGGAAAGAGGTCCAGGAGCTGGCTGTCATACTGGGCGAGGCTGCCCTTACCGAACTGGATAAGATATATTTCAAGTTTGCCGAGGAATTCGAGAACCGGTATATATCCCAGGGAGAATATGAGAACAGGACCATAGAGGAGACCCTGGACCTGGGATGGGAGCTGCTTTCAGTATTTCCCATTGAAGAACTTAAGAGGGTCGATGATGCCTATATTGACAAATACCTGCCCAAAAAAGATAAAAGAGAAGAGGGATAATATATGCTGGTCAGGGTAAATGCCACCAGGATGGAGCTGCTCCGGCTCAAAAAAAGGCTCCAGCTGGCAGCCAGGGGACATAAGCTGCTTAAGGACAAGCGCGATGAGCTCATGCGGCAGCTGCTGGAGATAATAGACGAGGTCAAGGAGATGAGGTTTTCCGTAGAGAGCCAGTTTAATTCCATACTGGAACAGTTTGTGCTGGCAAAAGCCGCAATGGGGCCTTCACAGGCGGAACAGGCGCTGCTTATGCCCTCCAAGGAAATATCGGTATCAATAGGGGAGAAGAATATGATGAGTGTCCTGGTCCCGCGATACTCCAGGGAAGTAAAGGGAGATATAATACCTTACGGCTTCCTGAATTCTTCCGGCGATATGGATATAGCCCTGGATAAATTTGACAGGTTTATTGAAAACCTCCTGGACCTGGCGGAAAAGGAAAAGGCGGTGCAGCTTATGGCCACCGAGATAGAGGAGACCAGGAGAAGGGTCAATGCCCTGGAATACAAGCTTATCCCGGATCTTCAGGAGACTATAAAGTATATAACCATGAAGCTTGACGAGAATGAGAGGGCTTCCACAGTCAGGCTGATGAAGGTAAAGGATATAGTGCGCAGCCACTGATCTTATCTTATTTCAAATGTTGCCTTCCGTAAAAATTTCCAGCTCTAATGCAAAAAAGCATTAGCTCGAATTGTCCTGCCAATTAAAATATAAAATAAAATTGATTTGACTGCACAAGAGATTATCAATAGACTGTTTATAAATAGCAGGATCCAAATATTATATTTTTTTGTTCTTCAAAGATCATTGCTGCCGGTTATTATGGATAAAAGGAAACTTAAAAAACAACGGGACCAATTGGCGATTTACCAGACAAAAAGCGGAAAAATCGAATTTCGCGGCGATTTTGACCATGATACGGTCTGGGG
>CAYZJW010000024.1:0-14963 GCA_964478985.1 uncultured Actinomycetota bacterium | reverse complement strand
CGGCGCTTATTATCCCGGCTATGACCATTACCATGGCATACTCCAGGGTCGACTGTCCTTTCTGGCATAAGAGAAGTCTCTTCCTCACATAATCCGAAGCTTTAAACAGTACTGTCATTGCCGCCTCCTGTCTCTATGATATTCTTTGCCTTCATGCTTTTTCTCCTTTCTATTATGCATTTACACATTTATGCTAATAATCTACCACAATATATGATATATGTAAATGCATAATTATATAAATTTAACTGAATGTACCTGATAAGAGGCGCCGGCAGCACGGGACCGGTCGATTATTGCTGCCTGCAATATGAAAAGATAAAAATTTTGCCTGAATATAGGGGTAAATGGAGATCCGGGATGTGCTAAAGAGATCTACAGGTTCTCTCCGGGTATTTCTCCTATAAATACCCTGACTATCTCTGGATCAAACTGTATTCCTGAAAACCGTCTCAGCTCTTCTATAGCTTCCTTCTTTGATCTTTTGGAAGCATATGGTGTTTTAGACATCATTGAGTCAAAGGCGTCAACTACTGCGACTATCCTGCATATCAGCGGGATCCCTTTACCTTTGAGCCCCCGGGGATAACCGCTGCCATCCCACCATTCATGCTGGCACAGTATGTTTTCAGATATGCCTGAAAGTACCGGGGTGGAATTCGCAATACGGTAGCCTATCTCCGAATGACTTTTTACCGCCTCCCATTCTTCAGGCGTCAGTTCTCCTTCTTTCATGAGTATTTCCTGGCTTACACCCACTTTTCCTATATCATGGAGTTCTGCATGAAGTTCAAGTTCTGTAAGCTTTTCTTCCGAGAGGCCAAGTACTTTGCCGAGCTTTAAAGCATTTCTACACACCCTGTTTGAATGCTCCTCAGTCTCAACACTGTTTTCTATTAATGTCCTTTTAAGCGATTCTATTATGGAGCTGTGAGAGCTTTTGGATTCAAGCAGCTTGTTTTTGTACATGAGGTCTTCAGCCTTCTTCAATATACTGGATATGTCCCCATTCTTGTCTTCCTTGATGGAAAAACCCAGGGAAATACTCAAAGGTATTTTTGAAGTTACATTCCTGAGAGACACATTTTTGATATCACTCACGATCTGCGATGCTCTTTCTTTCCCTGTCTTTGGAAGTAGTATTACAAATTCATCCCCGCCCCATCTTGCAATTATATCTTCGCTGCGGCAGGACTTCTTTAGGATACCCGCTGCTTTTCTTAACAGCTCATCACCACTGTCATGCCCGAATGCATCGTTTACAAGCTTGAGTCCGTTTATGTCTGCCATGACTATGCTTATGGGAAGGTACCTTTCCGTGTCAAGTCTTTTTGACTCTTCATCAAAAAATGCCCTGTTATACAGGCCGGTGAGCTTGTCATGGAAGGAATAGAAAAGAAGCCTGTCCTCAGCAGCCTTTTTATCAGTTATCTCTCTTGTAGATACTCTTATGCCTGAAAAACCATCCTTCTTTTTAAGCACTGGCCTTGAAAGCTGCTCCACCCATCTCGTCTTTCCGTCCTTATCGTTTATCCTGTATTCTATTTTTGCCGAATCCTTTGCCGGCTTTTTACCAGGTTTTCCCCATTTGGAAAAAAGCCCCTCCATGTGTTCCTTAAAAGCTGGAGCGTCTTCAACTGTCACTATACCTGACAGCAGGGAACTGTTGCTGTAAAAATCATCCTGAGTATAGCCCGTGATAGAACTGCAGGACGGAGAAGTAAATATTATATTACCGTCAGGACCGATCCATGATTCCCAGTCCAGCGTGAAATCAGATATAGTCTGGAACTTTTCCTCAAGTGCTGCCAGCTTCCGGTTTTCTTCCTTTAACATCAACAGATACTTATCCTTTAGCTTGTCTGATCTCAAAGAATTGATTATAGCGGCACATACGGATAAAAATAGTTTCACAAAATCGCCTAATGCATCAAGTGAATAGCCGCCATCCCTATTTGCAACTCCTATGACTCCTATTGTCCTGCCTTTTGATCTAACAGGTATCCCCATATAGCTTTTTATAGCAGGATGGCCGCCGGGTATGCCCCCGGCGCGTTCGTCGCGCAAAGGATCGTTGGATATTACGATCTTACCGGTAGTCGCAGGAAGGCCTGCAAGGTTATTCAGGTTCCTGAACTCAAAATTGCCAGAGGCCAGTCTATCATAAGCCTTTCTGGATCCCTCATCCCAGGAGATATCTGAAATAGCAAGCGACCTTTTATATATTACACCCTTCTTTTCTCTTACCACCTCATCGATAAAGCCATACTCGCTTCCTGTTTCTGCTACGATTATATCAAGAAGCTTTTTAAAGGCTGACTTATGGTCATTTTTGTTAAGGAAATCAGACTGGACTTTTTTCAAGGAGTCAAGGACATTGTTTAATCTGGTAAGCATCCTTTCCCTCTGGTTGAAGCCGGTTACATCAAAAGCTATCACCGCTATTCTTTTTATTTCCCCGTTATCGCTTTGTACAGGATAGACGTAGCTTCTGATTTCATAACCATCCCTGCTATCATTTATAACCATTGGTCTTTTATCTTTTAAAACGGCTTTTAAAGCCTTTCTCCTGGACTCTGCAATGTCTCCGGGCACAAGTTCGAAAAGATTTGAACCCGCCAGCTTTTCCACAGGCCGGCCAAGCCTGTCAGCTGTCACTTTATTTGCAGTTATGACATTGCCTTCAGGGTCTATCAGGAACGCAGATTCAGGTATAGCATCAAAGAAGCTTAGAAGATCCATCCTGCTTTCTGTCAGCTCCCTTGTCTTTTGCCTTATTTCCGTTATATCTTCAAACAGGGCGAAAGAGCCCCTGAAAACACCTCCAGGCTCCCTTAAGGATGTAGCTGATACTTTCATCCACACATGGCTTCCATCATTTTTTTTAAATCTCTGTTCATATCTGTCATCCCTGCCGCTGCGGCGTTCCAGCATCCTTTTTTCATGGGCAGGGATATCTTCTTCAAACATAAAATCAGCTGCGTGCCTCCCGATCATATCTTCTGGTCTCAGGCCCAGCATTCCAGCCATCCTGTCATTGACAAATGTAGTTATCCTCTCCTCATCTATGGCCCATATACCTTCATTTGCAAGTTCCACAAAATACCGGTAATTTTTTTCCTGCGCGCTTTTTATGGTAGTATTGTCCTTAGCGTCCCTATTAATGGAAGCCATTATACCTTCCGGAAACTATTTGACATATAAACAATGAAGAGTCAAAACATTTCAATATTATTCTCAATATTATATCCTAATAATATAATTTTTAATAATTATTAGGTCCCCGGGGGAGGAGCTGGTGATGTGTGGGCCTGCAGATCACGCCCATTGTGCTCAATGTATGTGATCATTGATCATATAAATATTATCTTATATCTTCTTTTCCGGCCTATCCTTATCCATCCACTCTGTATGGTATTGTTGGCAGCTTCCGTCAGCCTTTGTCTCCACCTCAGGGCTGTCTTTTCTTAGCTTAAAGTATCCATGGGCCCCGAAATAGTCCCTCTGCTGGGCGGCTGCCTGGGCCGATACCATAACAGGGGAAGCCATCTGCAGTATATAATCATAAGATGAGTCCATAGCCAGTGTGGGCACCCCCGACCTGTGAGCTGCTTCTATAAAAGCTGCCAGGCTTGCCAGGTTTTTGTTAATAAAGTCAGAAAAGTAAGGAGCTTCCATAAGGTTGGCCAGTTTCTTTTTACTTTCATATTCTTCTGTTATCCTTGATAAAAACTGAGCCCTTATTATGCATCCTGCCCTCCAGCCGGCGGCAATAGTACCCATATCAAGTTCCCAGCCGTATTTTTCTGATGCTGCCTCCATGAGGGCAAATCCCTGGGCATAAGATGATATCTTGGCAATATACAGGGCGTCGTGGGCTGCCCTTATAAATTCTTCCGGATCTACGCTATGACAAGAGGAGCTTATTTTCAGCTTATCAGATACGGAAAGCCTTATATCCTTATCCTGGCTCATCTCCCGGGAAAATACTGCTGCGGCTATGGCGGGAATGGGCACCAGCAGCTCCAGGGCTGATGCCACTGTCCAGGTGCCGGTCCCCTTCATGCCGGTAATATCTGCTGTTGCATCCACCAGGTATCTATCAGATGACTTGTCCTTCTCCCTCATGCCATTGCCGGTGATCTCTATAAGGTAGGAAGAAAGTATGTCATCATTGCTGTTCCAGGAATCCATTATGTCTGCAATAGCTTCTGCATCATAGCCCAGGGCGGATTTCAGTGCCCATACGGTTTCCCCGATAAGCTGCATATCCCCGTACTCAATGCCGTTATGCACCATCTTGACAAAATGCCCGGCTCCGTCGGGACCTATATGAGAGACACAGGGGACCCCGTCTTCGGCTCTGGCTGATATGTCTTCGAATATGGAAGCTGCCAGGCTGTATGCCTCCTCTGATCCTCCCGGCATCATGGCGGGACCCTTAAGAGCCCCTTCCTCTCCTCCGGAAACCCCGGCACCTATGTAGAGGATATCTTTTTCAGCCAGATACTTTTTTCTTCTTATAGTGTCTTTGTAGAAGGAGTTTCCCCCGTCTATTATAAGGTCTCCTTTGGATAAAAGGGGGATAAGGGCTTCTATGGTCTTATCTATGGGGTCTCCTGCCTTTACCATAAGCATTATTTTCCTGGGCCTGGCAAGGGAGGAAACAAGATCCTCAAATGTATAGGCGGCTTTTATATTCCTGCCTTTTGCTTTGCCGCCAATGAATTCTTCGGTACGCTTGCCTGTCCTGTTATATACGGCTGCCCGGTAGCCTTTAGATTCCATATTAAGGGCCAGGTTCTGTCCCATGACTGCCAGTCCTATCAGTCCTATATCATACTTCTGCATATATATCTCCTTTAAGATGCCCGGTTAAATGCCTGCTTTCTATGTTTCCGGGGTAATCTCCATTAAAAATACCGTATTCAAAAATATTGACTATATATCTCTATATTATATTCTAGCAGATATGCTTTTGTAATTTTACTGCTGCCATTATTGTCAATTTCTCCAGAATTATCAGGCCTGCCGGTGAGATCTGATTTATCATATCCTAACATTTCTTTCTTGTCTTTCGTTATATATTAAAAAGACAAAAACAGATGGAGGAAAAATGTTAAGGAAGATCATTTTAGGTATTGTCATAACAGCCGTGCTTTCGGTCACCGCTTTTGGGACTGTATATGCCTACCAGAAGGAAAAAACCCTGGCTGATAGAGTCAATGCCGGGCAGGATCAGGTAATAGATTATGGTCCAGGTCACGGACAGGGTATCAGGGATTGTGAAGAAGGAGAAGACTGCCACAGGGAAGAGGAAAGGGTCCGGAATAACCTGAGGCTCAGGGAAAATGAGGATGCTGCCTGTTCTGAACAGGATGGCGGAGAGAACAGGTGGCAGCACCGCTATGAATATGAAGAACAGTTCTCCGGGGATAGATGCGGCGAATGCTTTGGACAAGAGCAGGATAACCAATCAAACAGAAATACCGGTAAAGTAAATAATGGCAATAGAAGAGGCATAAGATGAGTATAAAGATAAGATTCAAATTAGTAGTGGATATACTGCTTTTCCTGACAGGACTGGTAAGCATTGTGACGGGAATAACTCTCCTTATATTTCCTTCCGGTCCAGGCACAAGGGCCGGCCTTGCCGGAACTTCTTCTATCCTGGATATAACCTCCAGGTCAGGACTGAGGCTCTGGCATGACTGGAGCTCAATTATCATAATAGCACTCATATTGCTCCACCTGGCGCTAAACTGGAGGATATTGGTCTGTTATATGAGAAATGCTTTCAGGCCTGCGCCCCAGAAGCTTTAACAATCATCTATCCAGATATATAATCAATTAATAATTATATTTCTGGATATTAACCCATTGATGAGCAGCATTGAAGACTATATAAGTAAATATAAAAAGACCGGGGACAGGAAGTGGTTTGCATTGATCTATGAACAGACAATGCCCCGCATATACAGGTATTTTTATTTCAAGACCATGCAGAAGGAGCTGTCTGAGGATCTTACCAGCGAAGTGTTTTTAAGGGTGTATATTAATTTAAAAAATACCAGCCTGGACGGCAAGGCCTTTATATCATGGATATACCGTATAGCACATAATCTGCTGGTAGATCATTTCAGGAAAGAAAATAAAGCGGGACAGCCCGCCCGGGAATTTTCTGACAATACCCGGGTATCAGATGAAGAAGTGCTGAAGCAGGAAAGCTCTTACCTGAAAAAAGAACTGGACCTGCAAAGGCCGGAGCTTTTATCGGCAATAGATACACTTACCGGCCTGCAGAAAGATGTCATAATGCTGAGATTTGTGGAGGATATGGATTATACCGCCATAGCCGGGATATTTGGCAAAAACAGGGGCACCATAAGGGGCATAGTCTTCAGGGCGGTGGAAAAAATAAGGAAAGAGATGAACCGGAGTGATGGATAGAAAGACACAGAGAATAATAGACAGGTGCCACAAGCTGCTGGAAAATGGCTTCAGCCTTGACGAGTGCCTGGAAAGGTTCAGCAGTTTTGACAGGGAGATAAAGGATTATTTTTCCATTGCTGAAGATATTAAGAAGTTGAAAAAATTATCTCCATCGAAGGAATTTACCAAAAACAGCCTGGAATCCATAATATCCAGGGCAGGATCCCGGGATGCTCCTGAGAAAATCGCACCGGCAGAAGTATCACCAGGAAGACTTATTCTTAGACCGGCCATGATATTTATGGCTTTTATAGTCATCTCTGTCTTCTCCTTTGCCGGCACCCTGTTTGCCTCCCAGGAAAGCATGCCGGGCGAGACACTTTATCCCCTTAAGAGGTCTTTTGAACAGTTCCAGCTTAATATTTATCCAGAAAGCCTTAAAGGAGGCCTCCATCTCAGGTTTTTAGGAAACCGCATCCAGGAGGCGGAGATACTCCTTGCAGCAGAAAACGACATTGATCCTTCACTTATAGATGAACTTATCGTGGAGATGGACAGGCAGTACTGGTCATGCAGCCAGTATGACTGTATGGATGCCGTTCATGAAGATGATATCCTCGATTCCATAGATTCCATAAAAAATAGATACCGCAGCAGATACGGGAAAGAAGCAGGTCCTGACAGCAGTACCGGACATTATGATATGGGCCGGAACGGAAAAGAGAAAGACAGCCTGAATGGCGGCGGTACCGGCCAGGGTAAAGGTAATGGCGGTCAGGGCGGCGGCAATTAAACTCTTGCCGCTGTTTTTGCCTTCATCTTAGGTCATAATTATAAATTACAACAATAATTAATTAATTAATTATATACTGTATTAATAATTATCTTTATAATTTTATCTTGACATTAATGTTTATATGTATTAATATATGCACAAAGAATCAGATTTTAGGGTTCTATTGAAAACTTAAATATTTCGACTGTAAGTAATAGAGGCTATGAGATATATCCCATCTATTTTGGGCACCAGGGATATATGGAGCCAGTGGTGCAACCGGCTATTACTTTTTTCTATGGAAAAAAGCCGCTCATGTCCTCTATTGGTCAGGAGTGGTTTTTATGTCTGGAAAAAAAATATTTTCATTTTTGATGATAGCAGCGGTAACGGTGCTGATCGTCAGTTCGGTAAGTTTTTCCACGGAATCCGGTGATGTCTCGGGCAGCTTTGTGGTAAGGGCAGAAACTTTGAAGGATGTCTCTTATGATAATGTGGTAAAGATCGTAGCAAATATAGAAGTAGAAGCATTGACAGGGTCTATCGCTTCATATGTGGAGGAAGGCATAGACAGGGCCTCTAAAGATATATATGAGGCAAATGTCTTTGCAAGAGAAGAAGCAAAAAGGAAAGCGGAAGAAGAGGCGGCAAGAGAAGCTGCAAAAAGGCAGGCAGAAGAAGAGGCAGTCGCTGAAAGCAAAGCTGCTTCGGGAAATGCGGTTGCTTCAGGTCCTGTCAGTCTTTCCGGTTTAGAGGCTGAGATGCTGAACCTTATTAACCAGACCAGGGCTGATCATGGGCTGAGCATGCTTGCACCCAGCCAGATGCTCATAGACCTTGCCAGGTCAAGGTCAAGTGACATGATATCCAGGAATTATTTCTCCCACTATACGCCAGACGGCCAGAATATAAAGCATATATTTGCCCGGTATGGAGTAAGCTACAGAAATTTCGGTGAGAACCTGGGGAATGCCAGTCCGGCAAGCTATGGGTCGCCAGGCGCATTCCTTAATGCCTGGATGAACTCCCCCAGCCACAGGGACAATATGCTTAAAGGCTACTATACCACCATAGGCGTGGGAGTCATTGACGGCGGGGGAAGACGGGTAGTCACGGTGCTTTTTATAAGATGATTTTTATGGATATGTCGGACGCCTGACCACGGCGCCCCGGGGATCTTGAAACTCCGGGGCGCCGTTCCTGTTTGCGGCAGCTAGAATAGAAGTCCTTTCGCCATAGAGTAAATAAGCGGACCTCCCACCAGCAGGACGAATGCCGGAAGTATCAGGCAGGTGAGAGGGATAAGCGTAAATAATCCTTTCTTCCTGGCCTTGCGTTCTGCATTATCCCAATTGTAGTGATTTATCTGCACTGCCCTCCTGGATAGTATATCTTCTATAGGGGAACCGTATATGTCTGCCTCACAGAGCACGGAAACAAACTCTCTGAACTGCTCTGACCTTCCGGCAAGCATAAGGCTTCTGTAAGCATAGTCCTTTCCGGTACCCATATCTATAAGCCTTATAAATTCCTTGAGGCTGCCGGAGATCCTTCCTTTATATTTCCGGGAGACTATCTCAAACGAATTGTATATGTTCTGTCCGGAAAGTGACGATATCCTCAGAAGGTCTATAACATACGGAAGTTCTTTTTCTATGTCATCTGTTATCCTTTTTGAGTATCCGCAGACCATTATATCAGGAATAAAATAACCTGCTGCCATGCCAATAGCGGCAAACAATATCCTGTATGGGATACTGCTTCCCAGAAATATGCCGGCGGCAGCGGCCATTACAGCAATAAAGGCCTTATATCCCAAGAATGCCCGGTGAGTTATCTGTATGTCCTTTTCATTTTCTAATATTTTCAGCAGCCCTGTACCTGTATCAATGCTTTCTTTTTTTTTGCAGCAGAAAAATATGCCTCCCAGCTTTTCAGCGGCCATATTAAGTAATACCACTGTCCTCTTTAGCACGCAGGCCCTTATATTGAAGTCTTTTTCTTTTCCCTTCCGGCACCCTTTACCGAGAAACAGGATATAAAAAATACCGGCTGCCGAGATAAGGTACAGTACCGGTAATGCAATAAGATGAATTACCATTATCAGTCCCCCCGGACGATCTTCTTCATAATCAGTATCCCGGCTATCTCCAGGAAGCCTCCCGCTATAAGAGTTATGGTCCCGGCTGCAGTAGAAAAAAAATCGGTTATGCTCTTGCTAAAAAAAATATATAAAAATATCAGGGCTGCAATAGGAAAAAAACTTATGATATTTGCGGAAAACCGGCTTTGCAGAGTGAGGCTTTCTATGCGGGAACTGGACCTCAGGCTTTCCCGCAGGGCAGCAGACAGGGACTGTAAAAGTATAATAAGGTCTCCTCCCACCCTGCTGTTTATCTTGATCCCGGCGGTAATAAGTGCCGCTTCCCTGCTCCCTGTCCTGACCTCAAAAAGGTCCAGCGCTTTTTCCAGGTCCGGGTCTACCTCCAGTCTCTGGGAAACCTGCTTCAGACAGGATCCAAGAGGCGGGGGAAACCTTGACCATGACTCAAGCAGTATATACCTTATAGTCTTTCCGGCGCGCAGCATTATTATCATATGCTCCAGGAAGCTTATAAGCTGCCGGTGGAGCAGATTATCGATCATCTTTTTACGGCTGTGGAAAAGATCGGCGGTATATATGGACACGCATACGGATATTACCGCAGCCAGTAGGGCGTTTCCGGACCACAGAAAGAAAACGGAAAAGGATATGGCAAGTATCAATGCATTTATAGACCTTATGCCTGCCGGTGTGTCCAGGAACCGGAAACTCCTGTTTCTTATCCTATTCATGTCCGTTTTCCAAAAATGATGGTCTGTATCCAGTAAACACAGCCATACTTTCCGCATCATGCGGATCATCTATGCAGGCTATGTCCTTTATCTCCAGTATGTCCATTTTTCTTTTTGGTTCCCTATTATATATGACTTCGCTTACCCTGCTTATCATCCTGTTTCCTCCCTCCATTTTTTTCATGTGTATTACCAGATCAAGAGATGATGCTATTATCCTTTCGGCTGTAAAGGGGTCTATATTGCTGTCAGAGATTAGAAGCATGGTCTCCAGCCTGGTCACAGCATCCCGGGGCGAGTTGGCATGGATGGTGGTCATGGAGCCGCTGTGCCCTGTATTCATAGCCTGCATGACATCGATTGCCTCCCGTCCCCTTATCTCTCCCACTATCAGCCGGTCAGGCCTCATGCGCAGGGCATTCCTTACCAGGTCCCTTATGGTGACCTCACCCCTTCCCTCAAGATTGGCAGGCCTGGCTTCCAGCCTTACCATATTATCCTGGACAAACTTAAGCTCTAAGGTCTCCTCTATGGTTATTATCCTTTCATCTTCCTCAATATTTTCAGAGAGGATATTCAGCAGGGTGGTCTTTCCTGCCCCGGTACCCCCGCTGACCAGTATATTTATTTTTTTCCTGACACAGTCAGATAAAAATCCTGACATCTCCCGGCTGATACTGCCTGCCTCTAAAAGCTGCTCCATATTTTTCATATCATGCTTGAATTTCCTTATGGTGACCGCGATATCGCTTTTGCTTACCGGGCTTATGGCCACATTGATCCTGGACCCGTCCCCCAGCCTGGCATCTACCATGGGGTTTGCCTCATCTACCCGAAGACCCAAAGGTCCCAGGATCTTGTCGACTATATTCTTTATATGGATGCTGTCCTTGAAATGTATAGGCTCCCTGGTTATCTTGCCATGTTTTTCTATATAGATATTGCGGGGGCCATTGACCATTATCTCGGTGATCTCCGGATCCCGGAGAAGCAGGCTGATAGGGCCCATATCAAAGCTGTCCTCATCGAATCTTGACGATACAGCTTCCAGTTCATCCAGGGAAAGTATGATATTTTTATTGTCGATTATGTCCCGCACTATCCTTCCGGTTATGATCCTGCGGTCAGACCGCGGGAACTGGAGAAAATCCTTTCCCTGTATACTTGCCAGAAACTCTTTCCTTATTTCCTCTTCGATTTTCGGATCCAGTATCCCTGAAGTCATATTCCCAGTCCCTGGTATATCTTTTGCGCCAGTCCTGATATATTCCTTACAGCCTTAAGATTATACTTAAAAATGCTTCCTGGCCCCCTGCTGTTTACTATTGCCTCGATATCGGGATCATAAGGTATAAAGGCGGCAACAGGGTGGCGGACCATATTGGAGAGGCCTGCAGGCGAGACTGCCTGTCTGATATTATATTTATTTATGACCAGGTAGAAATCATAGCTTGTCCTGTAATGGCCCACATGGTCCATCAGCAGCCGTGTATTGGAGGCAGAGACATTGTCGGGAAGTGAGACAAATATGAAGCGGTCTGCGATGTCGGTCTCAGACAGGTCTATATGGCCTATAAGGTTTCCCGGCATGTCAATTATCACAAGGTCAAAATGGTCCCTTAAGGCTTCAATAAAAACATCGAGATTGCCAGTATGAAAAATATCCCGGTTTTCTACATCCAGCGAAGGCAGTATGATATTAAGGCTGTCTTCCATGTTTATAACTATTTTTTTTAGCAGGGATGTATCCAGGGTCTCAAGCACTGCCGGCAGGCCGCCCATATCCCTGACATGCAGGCTGCCGTCCAGGCCAAAGACCATCCTGCTGTCCATCCTCCCCTGGTTCATGTCCACGAGCAGGACATTCAGGGTGGTCTTGCAGGCCATATATGAGGCCACGCTATCTGCCAGGAAGCTGCAGCCGGAACCTCCTTTTGCTGATGTAAATATGACAATATTAGATCCCGGATCAAAAGTCCTGTCTTCCGGTATCGCTGTCTTTGGACCTGGTCTCAGGCTTATTTTCATCTAATAACCCCTTTTTTCATTTGACGGATATGCAGGACACATGGCGATGTAAAGCATCCCGCTTTCCAGGGCTGTAAAAGATTTAAGGACTTCGTCATCGGTAAGAAAAAATGTCATTACCACTATATTCCCTATATCTGCAGCTGTGCCTGAGCCAAAGGCTGCCTCAGGGATAAAGAGATCTTCATAAGCCATGCTGCTTTCCCCATTCATCATTCCTTTAGTCTCAAGCCTTATTATCTCCCGGGCGGTTATGATCCTTTCCGAATACAGACTTCCTTTTTCCTCCCTGTAATAAGTGGATATTATGTCCACCCTGTCCCCCTGTTCCAGCAACGAAGGGTCGCCAAAATAATTGACCGGGATATTTACTGCCTTCATGCCTGCGGGTACCTTTATATCTGGTTTTTCTTCCTGCACCGGCCCGGTTACTGTTCCCCCCTCAGGCAATATCTCATCTTCGGGTTCCAGGCCCTGTCCAGAGGCATCATCCTCTCCAGGTAGAAAAGACCAGATAAGCATAAACATCCCTGCAGCCGCAGCCGCTATGAAGAGAACTGCCCATATTTTTTTAACTGATAGACGCATGCTGGTATTTACCTTGTTTTTCTTAAATACTAACATAATTAGTTATTTGTGTATATATATAATTATGTTATTTTGAATAACTACTGTTTTTTTTATAATATATGTAAAAGACTATATGACAGGATATTTATGGAAGATGCTTACAGCCTTTTTACAAAGGCAAAGATACTGATGAAAAAAAATGATTTCCTGAATGCCTCCCTCCTCCTTGAGGAAGCAAGGGAATATGAACCCGGGAAAGGCTCCATAAGGGAGGCTCTGGGCATATGCTATTACAATATGGGATTTTATGATTCCTCCAGTGTCCATTTTGATAAGGCTATTGAGATAGATGCTGCCAATGACTTTGCCCACTATGGCATGGGCCTTTGCCTCATCAGGGAAAATAAATTGAACCGGGCCCTTGGTTATTTAAAGATCGCCAGTTTTATGCGTCCTGATTCAGCCACATACAGGCAGGTGCTTAAAAGATATAACAGGTGATATCATTCGAATATTATCCTGTCCCCGGCATCCAGGGACCATTTGGCCAGGAATCCGGATCTTGCTTCCATTACCAGGACCGCATCCGGGAAATAAGGGGTGACCCTCCAGGGTCTGAGGTTTTTGAATGCTGCTACTATCTTCCCTCCGCTGTCGATAAAAGCTGCATCTATACTGTACCTCATCCCTATTGTGTGTATGCTCTTGCATCCCTTGAGAACCAGCACTTCATCATCCTTAAGCCTTTTCCTGAAGATAAGCCCGGAAAACCTGCGGAAAAAATTATCCGCCATTACGGCACTGGCTGATATAGTCCTCCTGCTGCTGCAGGACAGATATTTATATGCTTTCATCCCCTATAAGACCGCTACTGTTTTTACATGTAAAGTTCCGAGATAAGGTCATATATCTTTTTATATCTATCATAATGATCCCTGTAAAGCCCGGTAACCGCAGGATCCGGATCAAACTGCCTGGCCGTTTTTACAAAATTTTCCTGGGCCTCAGAAATACTGAACTTTCCGATGGCGCTCCCGGCCAGCATCATGGCGGCAAGGCAGCCGGCTTCATCTATATCCATCCTTTTTACCGGCTTATCCAGGATGGATGCTTTAAGATCCAGCCAGTAATCCGAACGGGAGCCTCCCCCCACTGCCCTCAGTTCTTTTATCTCGATACCTGACTTTTCCAGAAGCTCCATATTGAAGCCTATTTCGAATATGGTGCCCTCGACAATGCTTTTAAATATATCTTCCCTCCCGGTATCGATACCCAGCCCAATAATAGTCCCCTTGGTTATGGGGTCATGCCTGGGTGTGCCCGACCCGGAAAAGTATGGAAGAGTGTAAAGGCCTGATGGACTGTGGTCCAGGCCGCTGAAAAAACTGGTATAGGCATTCATACCGCGAGAGACTGCCTTATCCCTGAGGTCCGGCGCCAGTTTATCCCGGTACCATTTAAGCACGCTGCCGGCTGTAAAATTATATGCAAATGTCACATATTTATCTTCTACCACATGAGCCCTGGTGGAGAAATCATTATCAAACATACTGTCTTTCATCATTATCTTATCAAGCACCGGGACCACACATTCCACAGTCCCCATGCCGTCTGCAGCTATACCTCCCGAAATAGCGCCCACTCCAAAAGCTGCGCACTGCTGATCATGGCCCCCGGTTACAATAGAGACTTCCCCTTTAAAGCCAAGCTCTGCGGACACCTCCAGGCTTACTTTACCCGCCACCCTGCCTGAAGGAGAAGGTACGGCAAAAAGGTCCGGAGACAGGTCAAACTTATCCAGGATATCCATAGACCATTTCTTTTCCCTCAGATCAAAGAATAGAGAAGTCGAGCTTAAGGGATAATTTATCCTGTAATCCCTCATGCCCAGTTTATGCTGGAGCAGTTCTTCCGTAAACAATATCTTATGGGTATTTATGAATATCTCCGGTTCATTGTTTCTTAGCCACAATATCTTGTTAAGGGCAGTTACATACTGGGGAGGAAGCCCAGTTATATAGTAGAGGTCTTTTGCCGGGATGAGGGAAAGCAATTCCTCCAGTTCCCCGGTGCTCCTAGAATCACTGGAGTATATAGTGTTGTAAAGGATATTTCCCTTCTTGTCTATCGGGGTAAAGGATTCCCCGATGGTCGAAGGCGCCAGGGCTTCGACCGGGTCTTTCTTTACTTTTTCATCTGAATTTACATCCCGTATTACATCGAATATCTTGCTCCACATGTCCCCGGTATCAAACTCCACCCATCCCTTTTTAGGGAAAAGGAGGTTATATTCTTTATAGGAGCTTGACAGTATATTTCCTTC
>CAYZJW010000023.1:5144-15213 GCA_964478985.1 uncultured Actinomycetota bacterium | reverse complement strand
ATAAAGGGAAAAAGGGGAGTAGGCTTCCATATAGATGACCTTATAGCGGCTTTCAATAAGATACTTGGTTATGACCGTATCGTAAATATAGCCCTTATTGGAGCGGGAAACCTGGGTAAGGCAATATTGAATTACAAGATGCTGGACCGGTTCGGCTTCAAGATTGAAAATGTATTCGATAATGATACTTCAAAAATAGGAAAGACTATTTCCGGCCGCGTGATAAAGGATATAAAAGAGGTAAAGGATGTCATCAGGAAAACAGGTATGGAAATTGCCATAATAGCAGTACCTCCGGTTGAAGCACAAAAGGTGGCAAACTACCTGGTCCGGGCTGGGATAAAAGTTATTATGAACTATACTTCGGTGCCCATAAAAGTCCCCGGGAAAGTAAAGATACAGACCACCGACCCTATTGAAAAATTGCTCCACACTCTGTATTATTTGTCTCATACCGGATATGCAGAATATAAATGACTTCTAGTTTAAGACCTTAAGATATGAACAGGACCAGGGGCTGCTTTATTACTATCATAAGTATTTTCACCTTGATATGCTTGGCGCTTTTGTGTGTCTTTCTTCTTAATAACAGTTCCGGCGGCCAGGACCCTTCGGCATCAGGTCCTGCAGGGCTTTTTGCTGCAAAGGACCTGCTCTTTTTGGGGCTGGATGAAAGGGAAGACAGCAATGACTTTACAGGCAGGACCGATACCATAATAATATTTCATATATCTGGCGGCCAGGGCAAGAACGCCCTTATATCCATACCCCGTGATACCAGGGTAGATCTTGAGGGAAAAGGCTGGAACAAAATAAATGCTGCCTATGTATACGGCGGTGTGGATATGACAAGATTTGAGATCAAAGAGCTTACCGGCATAGATATCGACAGGACCATGGTGCTGAACTTTAACGGCTTCAAAAGAGTGGTAGATATACTGGGAGGAGTATGGATAACTGTAGACGAGCCCCTTCACGATCCCCTTTCGGGAGCTGATTTCGAACCTGGACGGTACCTGATGGACGGTGAAATGGCCCTTTCATTTGCCAGGTGCAGGTCCACTGCCAGGGCAGACCTGGACAGGATGGACCGCCAGCAGTATCTTCTAAACGAACTTATCAGCCAGAAAGCAGACCTGGCCACCATCTCAAAAATACTTAATCCATTCAATGATGCTTCTGATATATTCACAGTCCTAAAGGAGGAGACCAGGTCGGATTTTAACATATGGGATTTTTGTTCAATTGGTTTTATGTTATTATTTTCCAGTAAGGATATTGAAAGGGTTACCATACCGGTTACAGGAGCCACTATTGACGGCATCAGCTATCTTCTGGCAGATGAGGAAGAGGTAAGGCAGTTCCTTTCGGATTATTTAAAATAAATACTGTAATATATCTGATATACACAAGGAGATTTATCGATGAAGGAAAAGGCGGTCTGAATGCCTGAAGGAATAGACCTCAGTATAGCCAATCTGTCATGCCTTACCCAGAAGGATGAATTCCTGCTGCAGTTATCTGCTCCCTCAAGGACAATAACCAGGTTCATAGAGGAAGAGATCCCCAATAGCCAGAGGAGCTGGCTGGCAGATCTTAAGAGCTGGAGGGTCAAGATCAAATGGCTTCTCAAGATAAGCGAATTATGTCTGGAAAACTATGACCAGGTTTTTTTTGATTGCGGTGATGAATTACTGGACCTTAATGATCCGGAAAACTATCAGTCATTCAGGGAAAAAATAATCGAAGAACTGACATAAAACTGCCTGATGATATTTTAATGCTGCTCTGCCGACGGTTTTTCAGGCTGTTTAAGGGTTATCCTATATGATTTTTTTATTTTACTAAATCGCAAGTCTGGAAGGAGAAGCATGATCCCGAGATATACCACCAGGGAAATGGGCAGGATATGGAGTGATGAGAATAAGTTTGCCAAATGGCTGGAAGTGGAGAAAGCGGTGGCTGCTGCCCAGGCAGAAATGGGCATGATCCCCGGACAGGCTGCCAGGGACATAAATGAAAGATCGAAGTTTGACATAAAAAAGATCGAAGAGATCGAAGCAGAGACTCACCATGATGTCATAGCATTCCTTACAGATGTATCCAGCCATCTGGGGGATTCATCCAAATATCTCCATTACGGGCTTACTTCTTCTGATGTAGGGGACACGGCATTGTCGCTGCAGATACTGGATTCCATAGATATAATCCAGAAAAAGATGGAAAGTTTTAAGGAGCTTCTCAAAAAAAAGGCAATAGTACATGCCCGGACAGTGATGGTGGGAAGGACCCACGGCATACATGCTGAACCGGTGACGCTGGGACTGAAGTTTGCCATGTATGCTTTTGAGATGGAGCGCAACCTGGGAAGGCTTAAACAGGCCAGGGAGAATATAGGCTATGGAAAGATCTCCGGCGCAGTGGGCACATATGCCAATTCAGATCCCCTGCTCGAGAAAAAGGCATGCAGCATGCTGGGACTTAAGCCGGCTCCGGTATCAACCCAGATAATCCAGAGGGACAGGCATGCACAGCTGATATCAGTATTGGCCATTGCCGGCGCCACCCTGGAAAAACTGGCCCTGGAGATAAGGAACCTTCAGAGGACCGATGTAAAGGAAGCGGAGGAACCCTTTGCCAAAGGACAGAAAGGGTCTTCGGCCATGCCCCATAAGAAAAATCCTATCCTGTGCGAGAGGATATGCGGGCTGGCCAGGGTGCTAAGGGCTAATACAGTTACAGCCATGGAGAATATTGCCCTGTGGCATGAAAGGGATATATCCCATTCTTCTGCTGAAAGGGTCATCTTGCCTGACAGTTTTAGCCTTCTGGACTACCTGCTGGACAAGGCATATTTTGTAGTGGACGGCCTGGTGGTCATGAAGGACAATATGAAGCGAAACCTTATGAAATACGGCGGCCTGATATTCTCCCAGAGAGTGCTGCTGGCGCTTATAGACAAAGGCATGGACAGGGATGAGGCCTACCTGATAGTCCAGTCCAATGCCCACAGGGCCTGGAATGAAGAAGGAAGCTTCAGGGAAAATATTACTTCTGACAAAAAAGTCAGAGAGCTTTTTAAACAGGATGAGATGGATAAGCTTTTTGACTACAATTATCACTTAAGGTTTGTAGATGACATAATAAAGAGGCTTGATACTGTTTAATATTAATGACCTTGCTATGAAGGGAAAAATATAGTGCTGCATTACTACCGGGCTGTAGATGACGACCAGGAATACTGTTTTTATATCGAGGCTATCCGTGCACTTGATGAGGATGAACAGAGTATAATTAAATGGCTTCTTTCCCAGACTTTCCAGCCCCATATGTTTTCAGGGGAAACCCTGCTTTCAGGCGGGGATATAGTGGAACTGGGCCCTCGTATGGATTTTGAGACAGCTTATTCTACCAATGCTGCCGCCATTTGCAATTCATGCGGGATCACCAGCATAACCAGGCTGGAAAGGTCCAGGCGCTATATAGTGCCCGGGGACACAGACAGGCAGGGATTTATCCGGGACCGGCATGACCGCATGACAGAGTGCGTCTACCCGGAACCTATTTCCAGCTTCAGTACCGGTATAAAACCGG
This sequence comes from uncultured Actinomycetota bacterium, assembly GCA_964478985.1. Classification (GTDB taxonomy): domain Bacteria; phylum Actinomycetota; class Humimicrobiia; order Humimicrobiales; family Humimicrobiaceae; genus M55B120. The sequence goes on along the minus strand of CAYZJW010000023.1, from coordinate 11,619 downwards.
AGAAGATGTTTTATGTGCCCCTGATGGAAAAAGGTATTGATGCCTTGAGAAAAATAAATGAGAGTATGGGGCTGGGCCTGGACCGTTGGGACCTGGATTTCTACTTTGACCTGTTTGTAAACAAAATAAAGAGGGACCCTACCAATGTGGAGTGTTTCCAGCTCAGCCAGGCCAACAGCGAGCATTCACGCCACTGGTTTTTCAGAGGCCGCCTGTTTATAGACGGCAAAGAAATGCCAGGGAACCTTTTGCAGCTTATAAAAAAGCCGCTGGATGTAAATCCCGCCAACAGCATCATAGCATTCAGGGACAATTCCAGCGCCATAGAAGGCTTTGAGATAGAGACCATAATCCCTGAGAGACCGGGGTATTATTCAAGATTCATACCGGCAGATGCTGTCTACCATATAATATTTACTGCCGAGACCCATAATTTTCCCAGCGGCATAGCCCCATTCCCGGGAGCTGAGACAGGCACCGGGGGAAGGATAAGGGATGTGGAAGCCACCGGAAGGGGCGGCCTGGTGGTGGCCGGTACGGCCGGATACTGTACCGGGAACCTCCATATACCGGGATTTGAGATACCGGGCGAGGACCAGGACTTTGCATATCCTTCCAATATGGCATCACCCCTGGACATAATGATAGACGAAAGCAATGGCGCCTCCGATTACGGCAACAAGTTCGGTGAACCGGTAATACAGGGTTTTACCAGGACTTTCGGGCAGCGGATAGCAGGGGGCGAGCGGCGTGAATGGGTAAAGCCCATAATGTTTTCCGGAGGAGTGGGGCAGATGGATGGGAGGCATACCCGGAAATATGAACCGGAAAAAGGGATGCTCATAATACAGATCGGGGGGCCGGCCTACAGGATCGGCATGGGGGGCGGGTCTGCCTCCAGCCTGATCCAGGATGAAGCCAGGGAAGAACTTGATTTTAATGCAGTGCAGAGGGGTAATGCCCAGATGGAGCAGAAGCTTAACCGGGTCATCAGGGCCTGCATAGAGATGGGTGATGACAATCCCATATTAAGTGTCCATGACCAGGGTGCGGGAGGGCCCTGTAATGTACTTACAGAGATAGTGGAACCCGCCGGCGGCAGGATAGAGATAAGGAATATCCAGCTGGGGGATAAGACTATGTCGGTCCTGGAGATATGGGGAGCCGAATATCAGGAAAGGAATGCCTTCCTTATATATAAAGACAGACTGGAAGAATTAAAGGCCGTCTGCAGGCGGGAGAAAGTGGGACTGGAAGACCTGGGAGAGATAACCGGCGACGGCAGGATAGTGGTCCACGATGCCCATGACGGATCCACCCCGGTAGACCTGGACCTGGGCCAGATACTCTCCAATATACCCCGGAAGACTTTCCGGCTTGAGACAGGCAGCAGCCAGTTTGAAAGGCTGGATATCCCGGGGGACCTTACTGCTGCCCGGGCCCTGAGGATGGTATTCAGGCTTCCCTCGGTGGGATCCAAGGGATTTCTGGTAAGGAAGGTAGACAGGAGTGTTACCGGGCTTATAGCCAGGCAGCAGTGCTGCGGGCCCCTGCAGCTTCCGGTGTCCGATGTCTCGGTAATAGCCCAGAGCCATTTCGGAAGGACCGGGGCAGCCGTATCCATAGGGGAGCAGCCTTTAAAGATCATGATAGATGCAGCTGCCGGGGCCAGGATGTCAGCGGCAGAAGCGCTTACCAATATGGTATGGGCAAAGATCACGAAGATAGAAGATATAAAATGTTCTGTCAACTGGATGTGGCCGGCAAAACTTCCAGGCGAGGGCGCCCGGCTTTACAGGGCAGCCGAAGCCTTAAGCCGCATGATGATAGAGCTGGGAATAGCTGCAGACGGGGGAAAGGACAGCGTATCCATGGCTGCCAGGGTGGGAGAAGAGACGGTAAAGGCGCCCAATGAAGTAGTAATCTCTGCATATGCGCCGGTGCCGGATATAGAGAAGGTGGTGACTCCGGATATAAAGAGACCGGGGAAGAGCCGGCTGGCCTTAATAGATATATCGGGAGGAAAGGCCAGGCTGGGAGGTTCGGCCCTGGCCCAGGTCCTGGGACAGACCGGTAAAGAAAGCCCTGACATAGAAGATACGGCAAGACTGGCTGCCGCCTTTAATGCCGTGCAGGAACTCATATCAAAGGACCTGGTGCTGGCAGGGCATGATATAAGCGACGGCGGCCTGGCAACCGCCCTTACCGAGATGGCCATGTCCGGCAACTGCGGCATAAAGATAGAGCTTCCGGCTGCAAAGGCAGGCATCCTGGAGAGGCTCTTCTCCGAGGAAGCAGGCCTGTTAATAGAATATGACCCAGCAGATGAGGAAAGGATAGGGAGTATACTTTCAGCATATGGCATACAGCTTATGGCGGCTGGAAGTACCGCCAAAAAAAAGAAAGTCACCATAAAGATATCAGGAAAAATAGTATTCAGTGAAGACACAGATACCCTGATCTCCTGGTGGGAAGAGATAAGCGACAGGCTGGAGGAAAAACAGATGGACCCCGGACTGGCTGCCAGGCAGGCCGGACTGCACGCCAGAAAAGGGCCCCGGTACAGGCTGACATTCGACCCCGGGGATATGCCTCTGGAAGGGCCGTACAGGCCCAGGGTAGCAATAATCAGGGAAGAGGGAAGCAATGGAGACAGGGAGATGGCATCAGCATTCCATATGGCCGGTTTTGAGGCCTGGGATGTGGCTATGTCTGATCTCATGACGGGTAAAGGCAGCCTTGAGGATTTCAGGGGAGCTGTTTTTGTAGGAGGCTTCTCCTATGCGGATGTCCTGGACAGCGCCAAAGGCTGGGCCGGGACCATTAGGTTTAACCCCCGCCTCAGGAGCATGTTCGATGAGTTCTACGGCCGTCCTGATACATTTTCGCTGGGAGTCTGCAATGGCTGTCAGCTGATGGCCCTTCTGGGATGGGTACCCTGGAGGGGGATAGACGGAATATCCCAGCCCAGGTTTATTGCCAATCCGTCAGGAAGATTCGAATCAAGATGGGTCACTGTACGCATAAACAGGACCCCTTCCATAATGCTTGCCGGGATGGAAGGCTCCCGCCTGGGAATATGGACAGACCACGGAGAGGGGTATTTCCACTGTCCTGAGGATAAGATATTTGAGCGCATAAAAAGCCGGCACCTGGTGCCGCTGCAGTTTGTGGATGACGGCGGCAGGCCCACTGAAGAATATCCCTTTAATCCCAATAGCTCACCGGAGGGAATAAATTCCCTGTGCTCGCCTGATGGAAGGCATCTGGCTATGATGCCCCATCCCGAGAGGGTATTTATGACCTGGCAGTGGCCATGGATGCCCGGTGACTGGAAGGAAAGACTTGAATATTCTCCCTGGCTTAAGATGTTTGTAAATGCCAGGATATGGTGTGGAAAAAACAGGTTGGAATAATGGATGATCTGGTATTAGAATATTGTTTTTCTGATATAATAAATACCTGGAAATGAAATAATTATGACTTTCAAAAATAACAGCGCCCGGATATTTGCCCCGGCCACAAAGATATGCGAAGAATGCGGGATCTTCGGCATATATGCTCCCAATAAGAAAGTATCCGAGATCATATTCTACGGCCTCCAGGCCCTGCAGCACCGCGGCCAGGAAAGTGCGGGCATAGCTGTCTCTGACGGTGAAGACATCCTGGTGTTCAAGGACCTGGGCCTGGTAGCCCAGGTTTTCAATGAGCAGAATATCGCACCCCTGAACGGACATATAGGCATAGGACATACCAGGTATTCCACCCGGGGAAAGAATATCTGGAGGAATTCCCAGCCCATATACCGCATGTTCAATAATGAAAGTTTTGCCCTGGCTCATAATGGAAACCTCATAAATACACACCAGCTGAGAAAAGATCAGGCAGACAGGGGCATAAAGTTCGAGACCACCACTGATACCGAAGTCATCGCCTCCCTTATAGAAAGCTCCGGCAGCATTAATATGGAAGATGCCGTAAAAGAGGCAGTCTCCAGGCTCAGGGGTTCTTACTCCCTTGCCATACTGACAAAAAACAAACTGTTCGGGATAAGGGACCCTCACGGTTTCAGGCCGCTGGTCCTGGGAAGTATGGAAGGCAATTATGTATTGGCATCCGAGACCTGCGCCCTTGATATCATAGATGCCCGGTTCATAAGGGAGATAGACCCGGGAGAGATAGTGGTAATAGATAAGGACGGGATCCGCTCCCAGATGATGCTTCCCGTGGACCGGACTTCCATGTGTGTTTTTGAACTGATCTACTTTTCCCGTCCCGACAGCTATATACACGGGAAGAATATGTTCGAGGTCAGGCACCGCATGGGGCAGGAGCTTGCAAAGGAGTCGCCGGTGGATGCGGATATAGTTATTAGCGTCCCTGATTCGGGGACACCGGCTGCCATAGGCTATTCTGCCCAGTCAAGGATACCTTATGCCGAAGGATTTATAAAGAACAGGTATATAGGGAGGACTTTCATCCAGCCTGTCCAGGAAGTAAGGGAGATAGGAGTCAGGCTCAAGCTGAACCCGCTTAAAGATATAATAAAAGATAAAAGGATAATAGTAGTGGATGACTCCATAGTAAGGGGGAACACTTCCAGGAAGATCATAAAGATGCTGTATAAGTCCGGGGCCCGTGAAGTGCATATGCGCATAAGCTCCCCGCCCCTTCTGCACCCCTGCTATTATGGAATAGATATGGCTACCAGGAAAGAATTCGTGGCCAACCATAAGACTCTTGAGGACATAAGAAGGTTTTTGAATGTAGACAGCCTGGATTACCTGAGCATTGACGGCCTGGAAAAAGCCATAGGTGAATCCAGGGATAAATTCTGCTTTGCCTGCTTTAACGGGGAGTACCCGGTACAGATACCAAAAAATATGGAATATGATAAGTTCTCGCTAGACAGGGAGGAAAAGGTCTCTTCCAATGCCTGATACCGCCGGCAAAAAAAAGAAAAATTATACATACAGGGATTCCGGGGTAGACATTGATAAGGCAAACCGTATGCTTTCCAGCCTGAAAAAGGTCATAAGCTCTACCCAGGATAGTAATGTCCTCAGCGGTTTGTCCTCATTCTGCGGCATGTTCGGGCTCGATAAAAAAGAGTACAGGGACCCGGTACTTGCCTCTTCCACAGATGGTGTGGGAACCAAGCTCATACTTGCCAGAGAGACAGGGGACTACAGTACCATAGGCCAGGACCTGGTGGCTATGAGCATAAATGACCTTATCTGCTGCGGAGCAAGACCGCTTTTTTTCCTGGACTATATTGCCTGCGGCAGACTGGATACTGGCAGGATAGCCGATATCATAACATCCATTGCCCGGGCCTGCAGTTACTGCAGCACTGCACTTCTGGGAGGAGAGACTGCCGAGATGCCGGACATGTATGCTGAAGACGAGATAGACCTGGCCGGTTTTGCCGTGGGCATAGTGGAAAGGCAGGATATACTTAAACCCGCTGATGTAAAGGAAGGCGACACGGTAGCCGGCATACTGTCATCCGGACTTCATTCCAACGGATTCTCACTGGTGAGAAAGATCATAGATGACGAGGGGCTGGACCTGGACACATCCCTTGATTGGACCGGGGACAGGACCCTGGGACAGATACTGCTTACCCCCACCAAACTGTACTCGCCCCTGACAGGATATATACTGCATAAAAAGGATATCTCCATAAAGGGCATAGCCAATATAACCGGAGGCGGTTTTTATGATAATATCAACCGCATTATCCCCGGCAATATGGATGCAGTGATCCAGACAGGAGGATGGGATGTCCCGCCCGTCTTCAATTTTCTCCAGGAAACGGGCAATATTTCCAGGAACGAGATGTATAAGGTCTTTAATATGGGTATCGGCATGGCTGTCATAGTAAGTCCCGGCAGTTTTGAGAGCCTGAAAAGGTCAGTCCTTGAAAAAGGGGGGACGGCAGTAAGGCTGGGAGAGATAACCCGGGGTAATGGCACAGTAAGGATAAAAGGTATAGACTTTTAGTTATGAGAAAGAAAATAGCTGTTTTTGCCTCTGGTTTTGGTTCAAACCTTCAGGCGCTTATTGATTTTAACCTCAGTGATGACCTGGGGGGGGATATAGTGCTGGTATTTTCCAATAAAGCCGCTTCCCATGCCCTGGACAGGGCAAAAAAACATGGCATAAAAACCCTCCATATGGATCCGTCGGCATTTCCCGGAAGGCATGAATTTGAGGAAGAGATAATAAAAGCCCTGGACAGGGAAAAAATAGACCTTATAGTACTTGCCGGCTATATGCTGCTTTTGACGCCTCTTCTGGTAAATTCATATAAAGACAGGATAATGAATATCCATCCGGCGCTGCTTCCTTCATTCAGGGGCACGCATGGAATAAAGGATGCCTATGATTATGGTGTCAAGATAAGCGGTGTCACCGTCCATTTTGTGGATGAAGAGCTGGACAGCGGCCCCATTATAATGCAGGCTCCCGT
>CAYZJW010000023.1:0-5044 GCA_964478985.1 uncultured Actinomycetota bacterium | reverse complement strand
TAGAGATGGTATCAACAGGAGGTACCTACAAAGCGATCCATGGCAGGGGAATAAAGGTAAAAAAGGTGGAGGAGCTCACCGGTTTCCCGGAGATGATGGACGGCAGGGTAAAGACCCTCCATCCCATGGTGCACGGGGGTATACTGGCTGACCGCAGCAAGAAGAGCCATATGGATGAGATCGAAAAAGCGGGAATACTTCCCATAGATATGGTGGTAGTCAATCTCTATCCTTTTAAGGCTGCCGTATCAAGGCCGGGAGCCAGCCTTGAGGATGCAGTGGAGAATATAGATATCGGGGGACCCACCATGATAAGGAGTGCTGCTAAAAATCATAATAGTGTAGCTGTTGTGGTGGATCCTGCAGATTACGGAGAGATAATGGCCGAGATGAAGGAAAATAGCGGACAGCTCTCCGGAGACACTCTATACAGGCTGGCGGTAAAGGCATTCCAGCATACCTGTGAATATGACAGCGTTATATTCGAGTACCTTTACGGCAGGGCAGGCGCTGCAGGAGGCACCGGTATCAGCATAAGGCCCGGCCTTATTACAGGCATGGAAAGCACAGATGGAGAATCTCCATACAGAAACAGGGATGGGACATTCAGGGACAGGATGGAACTGGGGCTGGAAAAGATACAGGACTTAAGATATGGGGAAAATCCCCACCAGAAGGCCGGGTATTTCAGGTCAGGCAATGCCCCTGCCCCAAGCCTTACTAATGCAGAAAAGATCCAGGGCAAGGAGCTGTCATATAATAATATACTGGATACCAATGCTGCCCTGCAGATAGTAAAAGAATTTGAAAGACCCTGCGTATCGGTAATAAAACACAATAATCCCTGCGGTGCGGCCACAGGTAAAGATATAGCTGAAGCCTACCAGAAAGCCCATGACACAGATCCTTTATCAGCCTTTGGAAGTGTGGTAGCCAGTAATATGGTATGGACCAGGGAAGCGGCGGAGTTTATGTCAGATAAATATGTGGAAGTCCTTATTGCTCCCGGATTTGAGCCGGAAGCACTTAAGATACATTCCCGGAAAGAAAACCTGAGGATCCTGAGGCTGGACTTTGATGCCGGCAAAAACATTTCCAGGCTCAGTGAAAAAGGCTTTCTTACAGATAAATTGGATATAAAAAGCATAGATGGGGGATTCCTGGTCCAGGACCTGGATGAAGGCATTGACAACAGCCAGGCATTTGAGGTAGTGACAGAAATCAAACCCACCGGCATGCAGTGGGAAGACCTCATATTCGGCTGGCAGATAGCAAAAAGCGTAAAATCAAATGCCATAGTCCTGGCAGTAAACGGGGCTACAGTAGGAGTGGGTGCAGGACAGATGAGCAGGATAGATGCAGCCCGGCTGGCAATAGACAAATCTTCAGGAAGATGCAAGGGTGCAGTGCTGGCATCGGATGCATTCTTTCCTTTCAGTGATGCAGTAGAGCTTGCTGCCACCAGCGGGATAATGGCCATGATCCAGCCCGGGGGTTCCGTGAATGACAGGGAAGCAATAGAGGCCTGCAACAGGTACAGGATACCCATGGTATTTACCGGTAAGAGGCATTTCAGGCATTGACGGTCATGGACTTTTCCGGGATACTCCTTGCCGGCGGCAAAAGCCTCAGATTCGGACCCAATAAAATAAAGATAATGTCCGGCCGGGTCCCCCTCCTTATAGAGCAGGCGGTAAAGCTGGGATTTTTTGCAGGTGAAATAATAATAAGCACCAGCCTGGAAAACAGGGCATATATAGAAACCATATTCTCAGGTTTCAAGGATTATCTGAAGATCATGGATGTACCGGGGGATTATATAAGACCTTCGGTAAAAACGGTTGTAGATGATAATAACATAGCCGGCAGCGGCAGAAGTATCGGTCCCATAGCCGGTATTTATACCGGATTAAAAAACATAAACTCCCGCCGCGGACTGGTGCTGGCGGCAGACATGCCCTTTATATCATTCAGGCTTCTTGAATTCCTTACAGCCGAAGCTGAAAGACTTCCATTTTCAGACGCAGTCATAACCAAAAACAGAAAGGGTACAGAAGCCCTGTGTGGGATATATTCAAGAAAATGTATTAAAATAATAGAAGAAAGCATTAAGAATGGGTTTTATAAGATCTCTGATATACTGGGCATGATGGATGTAAGGTGGGTCGGGATAAGGGATCTTAAACGCCGGGGGATAGATATTTACAATTTTTTTAATATCAACCTCCCCGGGGATATACAGGAATATGAACATTTACTGGAAAAGGGGGTAGAGGGATATGGTACCGATAATATCAGTAGTGGGACTGGTCAAAAGTGGAAAGACAACTTTTATAGAGGCACTGGTAAAGGAACTTTCCAGGAGGAAATATAGGGTTGGGACATTGAAGCATACTTCACATTCATTCGAGATGGACAGCGAGGGCAAAGACTCCTACCGTTTAAAGCAGAGCGGAAGCATAGTGGGAGGAGTATTCACCGATGACGGGATAGGCATCGTCCGGGACCTTGATGACAGCCAGGACCTGGACAGGATAATCGCAGATGTATATGGCGACATGGACATTGTGATCATAGAGGGATATAAGCTGGGAAAATATCCCAAGATAATAATCCTTAAGGAAAATGACCCGAAACGTGAGACAGAATCTTACCAGGAGGATGAGATAATAGCAGTTGTGGGAGAAGGCGAGGCTGATAAAAGTCTTAACTTCTACGGGAAATATGAGGTAAAAAAAATTGCCGACCTGCTGGAGCTGGAATTTATAAAGCCTTACAGCATCCAGGAAATAGACCTGTATATAAATAACAAGCCGGTAGTGCTTAATGAGTTTGTCCAGAAAATAGTAAAGAGTATCATCAATGCCATAATAGACAGCCTCAAGGGCATCGATAATAAGATAGAGGAAATAGACCTGAGGTACAAGGCGGGAAAATAGGATGGAGTCAAAAAGATGCAGGTGTTCATAATAGAGCCGGGGACCGCAGGCCAGCTTCGGGATTATTATGACCTGAGATGGAGAGTGCTGCGGCAGCCTCATGGCCAGCCCAGGGGGAGTGAAAAAGACGGCCTGGAGGAAATGTCCATCCATCTTATGGCTTATTATGGGCCAAATATGCCTGCGGCAGCAGGCAGGGCTCATTTTAATTCGGCAGATGAGGCCCAGATAAGGTTTATGGCTGTAGACCCCTGCTGCCGGAATTCAGGCATAGGCAGCAGCCTGCTTTCAGGCCTGGAAAAGAGGGTCAAGATCCGCGGAGCCAGGCATATTATATTGAATTCCCGTGAATCGGCCATCGGATTCTACCAAAAAAACGGATATATAATAGTTGGTGACGCCGGGACCCTGTTTGGTAATATAAAGCATGTAAGGATGAAGAAGGACCTGGCTGAATGAATTAAAAAATTAGTATTTAGACCTCTTCAAGCCGCATCCCCACACAAAAGCCGCCATCAATGACAATATCCTGGCCGGTGATAAATGATGCTTCATCACCCTGCTTCCCCCGGTAAGTGGCCAGTTTAATACCAGTCATCTCTGCCCCCGGCCTTACAAAAACAAAGCTTTGTATGGTATTATTAATATATATTTCAACTTTTATTGATATCGGAATAACGACTACAATTGATTCCGGAAAAAGCGGGACTACCTAAAAGGAGGATGTCTTGGCCCGGCCCAAAAAAGCTTTGATGATAGTCGACCTATTAAATGATTTCGTAAATGATGATTCTCCCATGGCAGTTCCCGGCATCAGGGAAATAATCGACCCCATCAAAGAACAGATGGAAAAAGCCCGCAAAGAGACCTATCCTATCATATACCTGTGTGACTGTCATGAAAAAGACGACAGGGAATTCAGGCTGTTTCCCCCGCATGCTGTAAAAGGCAGCCGCGGCGCCAATATAATTGAAGAACTGAGGCCGGAGGGTACGGATATCCTGGTAAGGAAAAGCTCATTTTCCGGATTCTGGGGGACTTTGCTGGAAGAGATATTAAAAAAACTTTCAGTTACCTGGCTAATGTTCACCGGTACTATCACAAATATCAGTGTACAGTATACAGCTGTGGAGGCTGTGATGCGGGGTTATGAGGTTGATATTATCGAAAAAGCAGTAAGAGGCCTGGACGAAAGGGATCACAGGGCGGCCATGGACCATATGAGAAACATATTTGGCATTAATATTGTCTGATAAGGTAAATATTAAAAACAGGCATGACTGTTTTCCGCTATAAGGCCAGACTTTCTATCAGGAGGCAAATATATGGATTCCAGGCAGCGGATACTGAAAGCGCTTAACCGGGAAATACCCGACAGGGTACCCACTTTCGAGCTTCTTATAGATGAGGCAAGCATTATAAAACTGGCAGGCCTCCTCCTGGATGAAAGCTCCGGCCATAGGGGAATAAAGACCAGGTTTGGCGAAGAGAGCAAGCACAGCCTGGACCTTCATCTCAGGATAGCAGAGAAGCTGGGACTTGATTCGATAACCGCCTATTTTTCCACCGGAATGGAAAATATCGATGATAATACTGCTGTTGACAGATTCGGGACTAAATATCACCTGTCAGAACACGGCCAGCCCTTGCCATTCGAGGGTCCCATAGGCAGGGTAGAGGACATCAAAGGATTTGATATGGCGGCCAGTATAAGGGAGGAAGATTTCAGGGGACCGCGGTATATAGCGGAAAACCTTAGAGGGGAAAGGGCAGTTTTTCTCCTGCTGGCGGATCCCTTTAAATTGAGCTGGAAGCTCAGGGGAGGCATGGAAAACCTTCTTCTTGACTATGCCCTGTCGCCCGGGCTGGTGCATGCCTTGGCGCAGGTGACTACGGAGTTTAACCTGGCGGCAATAGATAAGGCATGGGCACTGGGATTAGACGCTATTGCCGTGGAAGGAGACCTGGCAGGAAGCACCAGCCTCATAATGTCGCCGGCTGATTTCAGGGAATATATCAGGCCATATCTGGAGAAGACAGTAGAACATGCTCACGACAGGGGGCTTAAGATAATAAAGCATTCAGACGGGAATATATGGCCCATA
>CAYZJW010000022.1:4209-15289 GCA_964478985.1 uncultured Actinomycetota bacterium | reverse complement strand
TTGGCTATCTGGGCTACAGGGGCACCAAGACTTCTGGGGACTTCATGATAGCAGGAAGGCAGATCCATCCTTATGTGATGGCGCTCTCTTATGGAGCGACTTTTATATCCACATCGGCTATTGTGGGATTCGGGGGAGCGGCAGGAGTATTTGGAATGGGACTCCTTTGGCTGACCTTTTTGAATATTTTTGTCGGCATCGCCATAGCCTTTATTTTCTTTGGCAAGAGGACAAGGGAGATGGGCCAGAAACTGGAGGCGCATACTTTCCCCGAGTTTCTGGGAAGAAGATACAATTCCAGGGCAATACAGATCATAGGCGGCGTTACCATATTCGTTTTCATGCCCTTATATACCGGCGTAGTCCTTATAGGCGCTGCAAGATTCATCGAAAGCACCCTCAATATCAATTTTGTCCTTTCCCTGGCCATCTTCTCCATCGTGATAGCGGCTTATGTAATAGCCGGGGGACTGAAAGGCGTTATGTATACAGACGCCATGCAGGGCACCATTATGTTTATAGGCATGATCATACTCATCGCCTTTACCTACAATGCCCTGGGCGGAATAATACCCGCTCATGAAGCCCTTACCAGCCTGGCAGACAAAGTGCCTGAAAGCCTGGCAGCCGGAGGACATCAGGGATGGACTACCATGCCTGTACTGGGATCACCGCTGTGGTGGAGCCTGGTATCTACCATAGTACTGGGTGTAGGCATTGGCGTTCTGGCGCAGCCCCAGCTGGTTGTAAGGTTTATGACAGTCAACAGCAACAGGCAGCTGAACCGTGCCGTGCTGGTAGGCGGTATATTCATACTGTTTATGACCGGCGTGGCTTTTTTGGTAGGTTCGCTGTCTAATGTATATTTTTTCAACACCACCGGCAATATTGCCATTGCCGAGGCCGGAGGGAATACCGACCTGGTCATCCCCACCTTTATAAATATGGCCATGCCTCCCTGGTTCGTATATATCTTCATGCTGACACTCCTGGCAGCGGCCATGTCTACCATCAGCTCCCAGTTCCATGCCCTGGGAACAGCATTCTCGCGGGATATGATAGGCGTAGGTACAAAGCAGTCTGAAAACGATGAAGCGGGCAATTCCAGCAAGTCCCTGCTTGTAACCAAGCTGGGAGTCATCATCGGCATAATAGTAAGCGTCATACTGGGTTATTATTTGCCGACTTCCATAATCGCCAGGGGAACAGCGCTTTTCTTCGGCGTATGCGCGGCAGTTTTCCTGCCCATGTATATACTGGGCTTGTACTGGAAGAAGACCACCAGGGCCGCTGCCCTTTCGGGCATGATAGTGGGACTGGTATCCAGCGTGTTCTGGATGTTCTTTATCCACTCATCAAATGCAGCCATGCTCAGGCTGGTGGTGGTCCTTACGGGAAAGGAAAGCCTTCTCCCATACCCATGGAGCGCGGTAGACCCCATACTTATAGCATTTCCGCTCTCCTTTATAGTCACAATACTGGTAACTGCATTCAGTAAGCCTGACAAAAACGATGCAGTTGACCTGCTGTTTTCTAAATAATCTGGTATTTTAGGGAGATCATCTTATGGACAGGAATATGTATTGGGAACCGGATACGGAAACGGCTTCCCGGGAAAAGCTGGAAGGACTCCAGCTGGAAAGGCTCAGGCAGACTCTTTCAAATGCCCGCTCCAATGTGGCATTTTATAAAAAGAGGCTTGATGATGCCGGGATAGACCCGGATAAGTTTAACAGCCTGCAGGACCTGGAGAAGATACCTTTTACTGTCAAAGATGATCTCCGAGATAATTATCCGTTCGGGCTTTTTGCCCGTCCCATGAAAGAAGTGGTAAGGATTCATTCTTCATCCGGCACCACCGGCAATCCCACTGTGGTGGGATATACAAAAAACGATATAGACATGTGGGCCAACCTCATAGCCAGGCAGCTTTACAGCACCGGGGCAAGGCCGGGGGATGTCTTACAGAACAGTTATGGCTACGGTCTTTTCACCGGAGGCCTGGGGCTCCATTATGGAGGCGAGCTCCTGGGGGCGGTGGTGGTGCCCGTGTCCGGCGGCAATACCGAGAGGCAGATAAAAATAATGCAGGATTTTGGGTCCACAGTCATCTGCTGCACTCCGTCATATGCTCTTTATATAGCTGAGGTGGGACGGGAACTGGGAATAGATTTTGACAGTCTTCCACTGAAGACCGGCATAATGGGGGCCGAACCCTGGACAGAAGAGATAAGGAAAGAGATCGAGGCCAGACTCAGCATAGATGCAATCGATATTTACGGCCTGTCGGAGATAATAGGGCCCGGCGTATCCTGCGAATGCAGCTGTAAGGCGGGGCTCCATGTGGCAGAGGACCATTTCCTGATCGAGATAATAGATCCGGAGACCGGCAGCAGGAAAAGACCGGGAGAGATAGGGGAGATGGTATTTACATCCCTTACCAAGGAAGCCCTGCCTATAATAAGGTACAGGACCAGGGACCTTTCCAGGATAGACATATCGCCATGCGCCTGCGGGCGGACACATGCCAGGATGGCAAAGCCCATGGGCAGAGCCGATGATATGCTCATAATAAGGGGAGTCAATATATTCCCCTCACAGATAGAGGAAGTCCTGATGCAGGTCCGGGAAGTAGAGCCCCATTACCTTATAGTGGTGGAGAGGAAAAACTATCTGGATACGCTGGAGGTCTGGGTAGAGGTCTCCGAAGACATATTCTCCGAGAAGATGAAGGAACTGGAAAATTTTGAATCGGCTATCGAGCATAAGCTTTATTCAAACACCGGCATAAGGATAGACGTAAGGCTCAAGGAGCCCAAGACCATACAGAGAAGCGTGGGCAAAGCCAGGAGGGTCTGGGATAAAAGAAAAGGCGGGACCTTATAGTTCCCCGGAGACATAACTGGAGAAGCAATGACTGATAATAAGTTCTGGGATGAAAAGACGGCATTAATGGACAGGGAAGGTATGAGGTCCCTGCAGCTATCACGTCTTAGAAGCACACTCAGGCACTGTTATGATAATAATGATTTCTATAAAAAAAGGATGGACGATGCAGGGCTGGACCCTGATAAGATAGAGGACCTCTCAGATCTGGAGAAGCTCCCGTTTACTTCCAAAGAGGAGCTGAGGGAGAATTATCCCTTCGGGCTTTTCTGCGTACCCAATGAGGAAGTTTTGCGTGTGCATTCCTCCTCCGGCACAACCGGGAACCCCACAGTAGTGGGCTATACCCGGGAAGACCTTGACATGTGGGCCGATGTCCTGGCCAGGATAATGTATGATGCAGGCGCCAGGAAAGATGACGTGGTCCAGGTCAGCCACGGTTTCGGTCTTTTTACCGGCGGTTTCGGGTTCCAGGACGCGGCTGAGACCATCGGCTGCCTTATGGTGCCGGCTTCCGGAGGCAATACCGAGAGGCAGCTGAAGCTGATGAAGGATTTCAGGGCCACCATACTCTGCTGCACGCCTTCATATACCCTGTATATGGCAGAAGTGGCAGACAGGATCGGGGTAGACATGGCAGGACTGGACCTCAGGCTGGGGTTTTTCGGGGCAGAGCCCTGGACAGAATCCATGAGGAAGGAAATAGAGGAAAGAGTGCATATAAAAGCCCTGGACAGTTACGGCCTTTCAGAAGTGATAGGCCCCGGCGTATCATGCGAATGCCTTAAGCAGGAGGGCCTGCACATAAATGAGGACCATTTTTATCCCGAGATAGTAGACCCTTCTACCGGAAAGACGCTTCCCCCCGGAGAGAAAGGGGAAATAGCATTTACTTCTCTTACCAAGAAAGCGTTCCCGGTGCTGAGATACAGGACCAAGGACATATCTTATCTTATGCAGGAAGAATGCTCATGCGGCAAGCGGCTGGTAAGGATGGCAAAACCCATGGGCCGCACTGACGATATGATGATAATAAGGGGGGTCAATATCTTTCCCTCCCAGATAGAGGAAGTGCTCATGGGTATCCAGGACCTGGAACCCCATTACCTCATCGTGCTTGACACCAGGGATCATATGGATACCATAGAGGTCTGGGTGGAAGTCTCGGAGAAGAAGTTCCATGACAGGATAATGGACCTGGAGGATTTTGAGAAGTCTATCGAAAGCAGGCTTTATTCCGCTATAGGAATCAGGATAAAAGCAAGTCTAAAAGAGCCCAAGACTATCGCCAGGAGTGAAGGAAAGGCTCAAAGAGTTGTGGACAGAAGGAAAAAGGATTAACCGGGCTGCCCTTAAAAGGCGGACAGAGAGACTATTAAAACGGGAAATAAGGTATATTTCCTCGTTTTTCCCCTACGATATAAAAAGATTCCACCACGAAGACCTTATTTATATGCAGGCAGTCCTGCTGGCAGATTCGTTCTCCGGCAGAGATGCCGGCGGCGTTCTTTCATCCAGGCTGGTAAGTCTCATAACCGGGCTGGAACTTCTTTCCATCGGCACCGTTTTCCATGATTTCAACCGGTACGGTTCCTGCATGCCGGCAGAAGAAAGCGCTTCTACTGAAAGGGGCTACACCCTGGACCTTTTGTTCGGGGATATATTTTATTCAAGGGCAGTGATATACCTTTTAAAGTTCAGGGACCATGAAGTCTTTGACAGCATACTGGAAGCACTGAAAAAGATGCATGAGAGCAGGCTCAAACTGCATCTTGCCATGCAGAAGGCTTTAAGTCCGGGCGGGGATACAGACTGCATCAGCAGGGATAAAAAGCTGCTGATAGATGCGAACAGTCTTCTTTATATATCAGTTGCCACCGGGATTAAGATCTCCGGAAGAAGCAGGATGCTTAAAGACCGCAAGCTGTCAAATATTGTGGAAGACCTTCTGGCATATAAGACTTACAGCGACCTTTTAAAATATTTGATGTCACCCGGCCCTTCCGGGCCTTCATCAGTCCTGTCCGGCTGCCTGGCAAAAAGAGCTAAAAGCATTATTCCGGAAATGGAAGGCAATATTGCAGGCCTGAAAGAAAAGGACCTCAGCCAGGGCATAAATATGATATTTGACAGTCTTAAGAAAAATCATTCATAAGGCTGTCCCGGGTCTGCCACTTTCAGCTTATCTTTCTTCTCAAGCTCCTTTATATAGGACATCACAGTCTGGACATGTCCCGGATTATCCTGTAAAAACCTGGTTATCCTGTTTATCCTGTACTCCAGGAAATAACCAGGATCGATGCCAAGGCCGGAAGCGATTATCTCAATGGTCTTTATGGGAGGGCTCTTTTTTCTGTTTTTAAGCTTGCTGAAATATGTATAATCAAGGTTGGTCCTGGCTGCAAGCCCCCTGAGCTTCATATTCTTTTCCCTTAGAATATCGCTAAAGGCCTGGTAGAAATCCTTATTTGAATATTTCTTCAAGTATCTTATACCTGCATGATAAATATAAATATTTATATTACTTATATATTGATACAGGTTAAACAAATGTGGAGAGAATTAAGTTGACAAAATTATCAACATATTGAAGAAAGATCCTGCGAGTCATCAAAATATAATGATACTATTGATTTAAAGATTAATTATTATGTACATGTTAATGCTATTTATAAATAGTTGACATATAAGTCAACATATATAGAATTAAGGATATGCCGGAAAAAATATCAAGAAAGTTCTGGAAGATCATCGGATACCTGCTGGGACCGGGCCGGAGGTACAGGGAGATTTTCGAATACTCCTTAGACGGGATGTATATAAGCACCATTGAGGGCCAGTACCTGGAAGTGAATCATTCCCTGGTGTTCATGCTGGGATATGAGAGCAAGAAAGACCTGCTTAAGATAAATACCAAAGAGATCTACTGCTCGCCGGAGGACAGGCCTTCGCATGAGGAAAGGGACATGTCTTTCAATACCTGTCTTAAAAAGAAAGACGGATCCAGGATATTGGTAGAGATAAGTTCGAAAGTCCATTACCAGGGGGGAAAGCCTAGATATTATGAAGGCGTGGTGCGGGACAGGACGGAAGAAAAAAAAGATGTGAAAGGGATAACACATCTATCATTCCACGATTCCCTGACGGGCCTGTATAACCGGGCATATTTTGATGAAGAGCTTAAAAGGCTTAAAGACACCAGGAAGCTGCCGGTGGCCATAATAATGGCAGATGTAGACAGGCTGGGACATATAAATGATAGATTCGGCCGCAATACAGGGGACCGCCTGCTGAAAAGAGCTGCATATATATTCAGGGATGATCTCCGGAGCCAGGATATAATCGCCAGGACCGGAGGGGATGAGTTCTGCATTATCCTCCCGGGAACTTCAAGGGAGGAAGCCATAATGATTATACAGAGGATCAGGGCCAGGTGCGAGTTTGAAAGCACCAGTGATCTCCCGGTGAGCATATCATTTGGAGCCGCCCATAAGAAGAATACCGCCGAACACCTTAATAATGTACTGGCGCAGGCAGAAAGGGCTATGTATAGTGACAGGAGAAGGACTGGTAAGGGCATAGAACATCAAAGGCTGGATAATAAGCATTAGCGTACCAGGAAGCAAGCTTTTAAATATATCATACAGGATAAACTGCAATCATATGGGTGCTGGTTTTGGTATTATCCCATACCGATACAGGGGTCTATTATTTTTCTTATCTAAGACTCTAAAAGGTAAAATAAAATACATAGGTAATGGTCACCAAAATTCCATAGTGTAGACCCCAGGTACAATAATATTAACTTGTAGTAAAATCCTTTCTCATACACTTAAGGGAGGAGGAAAGTGCTAGGAGTTAGAAATATATGCCACAATAAAGTCACTATGGGAGAGAATAAAGAACAAAAAAGAGATAGCAAGGAGTAACAGGCCAAGACTGAAAAACGGTAGCCAAGGTAATAAAGAACCAGGAGGCGGAATAGAGACACCGGAATACAAGCCCAGAGACGCTTTGATCGATGATTATTGAAACAAGGTCTTTGAACTCATAAAAAAAGACCTGAGTACGGTAATGGCCCATGAAGAACTAGTACATGACGGCTTTGAAGGATCGTACTCCATTTTAAAAAGATATATGGAAAGGTTGTTTTTTGCAAATTAAAATTCCTCACTTTTGCAAAAATTTTTCCCCAGGCACCGGTGGGGAATTTTTTTAATCAGAAGGCCGCCTGATCTTGTAATTATCTAATCCATATAGTCCCTTCCTTTCTACTTAATCTCTGATTCCATCAGCCTCACACTTGGCCCTGGAAAAAGAAGAAGATGGCAGTGATGAAGGAGTCTGTCAATGATAGCCCCCGTCATCTGCTCGTCATTGAATATATTTACCCATCTTGAAAACTCGATATTTATATTTAGGATAATGGATTTTCTCTCATAGCACTCTGATAATAGTTCAAAGAAAAGCTGGGCTTCTACTCTTTCCAAGGGCACGTATCATTAGTATGATAAAATATTAAAAGCTCGGTATTGGATAGTTTTTAGTAAAGGAGGAAAGCTCTCTGGACCTTTCGGCTTCAGCCATTCTATTTACCAGTGCTGAGGTCTCCCTATAAAATTTTACTGACTGACCATTAAGTGATATTATATCTGAATTGAAATCAGGGCACGAAATGGACATATTCCCATGTTGCCCATAAGAAAGATTGATAAGATAGGAATTTAGATAAATGAAAACTGACCTGGTTCTTCTCCATGCCCCCAGTGTTTATGACTTCAGGAAAAAGAGCATAATGTTCGGGCCCATGAGCGACCTGGTGCCTTCAACGCCCATATTTGAGATGTACCCCATCGGATTTCTCACCATGGCTAACTATCTTGCCAGAAGGGGGCTCAGCGTAAGGATAGTAAACCTGGCCTACAGGATGCTGGCGGATAAGGACTTTGACGCAGAAAAGTTTATAAGATCGCTCAGGCCCCGGGCATTCGGGATAGACCTCCACTGGCTGGCCCACTGCCAGGGCTCTACCGGGGCGGCCAGTATAATAAAGAAATACCATCCGGACATCCCGGTCATCTTTGGAGGCTTTTCGGCATCATATTTCTACCGGGAACTTATTGGTTTTGACCAGGTCGATTATATAATCAAAGGAGATTCCGCGGAAGAACCGCTTTACCTGCTGGTAGATGCCATAAGGAAAGGCAGCAAACAAGCGCTTGACGACATACCGAACCTGGTGTGGAAGCAGGACGGCGCCATACACGATAACCCTATAGGATGCATTTCCAGCGATCTTTCAGAGATAGATTTTGATTACCGCTTCATGTTCAAGAAGGTTTTAAGGTATGGGGATATAAAAAGCATCGTGCCTTTTATTGACTGGTTCCGTTATCCCATAACCACCATTCCCGTGGTAAGGGGATGCAGCAATGAGTGTTCGGGATGCGGCGGCTCAGGGTCGGCATTCAAAAGATTCGGGCAAAGACAAAGACCAGCATTCCGGGACCCCGGAAAACTGGTAGATGAGATAGGAACTATCCAGAAGCATATAAGTGCTCCCATATTCCTTCTGGGCGACCTGAACAGTAATGGCATGGAATATGTAAGAAGATTTTTTAGCCAGGCGAAGAGGCTGGACAGGGAAATACAGATATTCTTTGAGTTCTTTGAACCTCCTGACAGCGAGTTTTTTGATATGGCGGCAGATACATTTGACAATGTATGCTATGAGATATCTCCTGATTCCCATGACGAGGCTGTCAGAAAGAAGATGGGGAAGTCCTTCAGTAATGAGGGCCTTGTCTCCTCTATAAGGTATGCACTGGAAAAAGGCGCTTTGAGGTTTGACCTGTACTTTATGACAGGCCTGCCGGGCCAGACCAAAAAGTCCATAGGGGATACAGTGGCATTCTGCAGGAAGGTCTTTGAAGAGACCGGATGGGACCGGAGGTTTATGCCCTTTATATCACCCATGGCGCCTTTCCTGGATCCCGGGAGCCGGGCCTTTGAAAATCCGGAAAGATTCGGCTACCGGCTGACCCGGAAGACTCTGAAGGACCATATTGAAGCCATAACCATGCCTTCCTGGAAATATATCCTTAACTATGAGAGCGATGCCATAACCACAGATGAGCTGGTGGATGCC
The DNA here is from genome assembly GCA_964478985.1 of uncultured Actinomycetota bacterium. Taxonomy (GTDB): domain Bacteria; phylum Actinomycetota; class Humimicrobiia; order Humimicrobiales; family Humimicrobiaceae; genus M55B120. The sequence continues at coordinate 6,255 of CAYZJW010000022.1, read as the reverse complement.
ACCTATGAGGCGGCCCTGGGGCTGAACCGGCTAAAGGGAAAGTCGGGGGGCATCAGCAAGAAGCAGATGGAGGCTAATGAGGAGCGTGTGCTCATAGCGCAGAGGGTTATGCGGGAAGTAGATGCGGCAATGAAAGAAACGGATGCATCCGCAAGGCAGGACAAGCTGATTTCCCTTAAGGAAAAGACATATGAGTACAGCCTTTCCACTGTATGCGAAAAGAAGGAACTGGAGTTTCCCCTGTTCAGCAGGAGGTTTAACTGGAAAGAGATAATAAAGAGTACGCTCAAAAAAAGCGACCGGGTCAAAATAGACTGATAATGATACTGGAGAAGAAAAAAATATTCTCATTTCTCGAGGATGACCTTAAGTCCCTGGAAAAATACCTTAAAGATTTTGCCGGGGGCCTGGAAGGAGTGCTTAAAAAAACTGTTAAGAGCACTCTTCTTGCCGGGGGCAAAAGGATACGTCCGGGGCTTTTCTTTATATGCGCCCGGGGCGGGGGCGGTGATACCGGATACCTGCTTCCGGCAGCGGCAGCTATAGAGATAATACATACCGCATCCCTGATACATGACGATATAATAGACAAGTCGCTCCTCAGGAGGGGAAGGGAGACCATACATATTACCTATGACCGGGACACAGCCAAATTTGTGGGCAATTACCTTTTTACCCAGACATTCTCGCTTCTTAATGAATATAATAATGCCAGGATACTGGAGGAGATGTCCGCTGCCTCCCAGAACCTGGTAAGAGGCGAGTTTGACCAGATAAAGACCAGAAAAGAGCTCCGGCAGGGAGAAAGGATCTATTTAAAAAAGATAAACGAAAAGACCTCCTCCCTTTTCAAGGTAAGCTGCGCTTTGGGAGGCATACTCTCCGGATCACCGGATGCCGAGATAGAAAAGATGAGGAAATTCGGCGAATACCTGGGAATTTCTTTCCAGATAAATGATGATCTTCTGGACATGGATTCCAGGAAAGTCAATGAGGCCCTGGGAAAACCAACGGGTAATGATATTAGACAGGGAAATATCACTCTTCCCATAATATATGCCGTCCGGAACCGCAGGTTCAAGAGGGAGATAAAAGACCTTTTTAACCGGGGCGAGATAAAAAACGGTGATGTAAAAAAACTGCTTAATATGCTTCCGGAAACAGATGCCATAAAGCAGGCAAGGCAGAGGCTTGATGCCTATCTTCTAAAAGCCAGGGAAATGGCAGGGTCCATAAGCGATGACAGCAAAAGACAGGGGCTTCTGAAAGTCTGCAGCTTCTTTGAACAGGAGACAGGGAGGACCAGTTGAGTTTTTCCCATGCCCTTCTGGAAGTGATCCAGGTCACGGCTCCCATATTCATTATCATAGCTGCCGGTTTTTTCATAAGGAAGATAAACCTCATAAATGCTGACGGGGTGGATGTGCTGAACCGGCTCGCCTACAATGTGGGCCTGCCGGCGCTGTTCCTTCTGAATATAACTGAATACAGTTTAAGCGATATCTTTAATATAGATATAATAAAGGTGATATATTCCACATATGCAGCGTATTTTGCAGTATTGCTGCTGCTTGCTTTTACTGTGAGAAGGAGCAGCAAGACCAGGGGAGCCTTTTTTGTATCATCCTACCGGGTCAATATGGCCTTTGTGGGCCTTCCCATAGTATGGGCCGCTTTCGGCGGGCTGGCCCTGGCAAAGGCCACCCTGGTCATAGCTTTCCTGGTACCCATAAATGTGATGTCTTCCATTATAGTATTCAGGATATTCAGCCGGGGAGGGAAGGATCCTGGAATAGGAAGAATTCTTAAAAACGTTGCCACCGACCCCATAATCATTGCCACAATACTGGGTTTAGTGATGTCTTACTTCGATGTCCGTCTGCCTGGATTCATAAATAGCTCCCTGGATATAATATCAGGCATGACTGTGGCTGTGGCCCTTCTTTCCATCGGAGCGTCCTTCAGGTTTGACCACATAAAAAGCGACCTGAAGCTGGTATCCTATATAAGCTTCAATAAGCTTATACTGATGCCGGTACTGGCATT
>CAYZJW010000022.1:0-4109 GCA_964478985.1 uncultured Actinomycetota bacterium | reverse complement strand
AGCTGGTATCCTATATAAGCTTCAATAAGCTTATACTGATGCCGGTACTGGCATTTGTGGCAGCTGAATATGTCTTCAGGATAGACACATTTGAAAGGAATGTAATAGTCACCCTTTTTGCCGCTCCCCTGGCTGTAGCCGCTTATATAATGGCCAGGGAACTGAGGTCAGACCACGACCTGGTATCCTCTTCCCTGATACTTACAACCATAGTATCAGCACTTACCATATCAGGATGGCTTCTGGTATTAAGGTATATATAGAGCTGCCTGTCAGGGATAGAGCATGCGGTAGAAGTTATAATTACCCATGACTCTCTTGATATATTCCTTGGTCTCAAGAAAAGTGATGTGCTCTATAAACTCATCCTGGCCCATATTACCGAAACGGGATATCCAGCCGGACATGGACCCGGGTCCGCCGTTATAGGCGCCCAGGCAGTATACCGGGTTTTCCTGGAAGTTTTCCAGCTGCCGGTCCAAATAATATATGCCCATCTCAATATTTATCTCGGGGTCGTAGAGCAACCCTTCCTCAAAGTCTTCCAGGCCGATCTGCCTGGCTATACTGCTGCCGGTGGCAGGCATGATCTGCATGAGGCCCCTGGCGCCGGCATATGAGCCGGCATCAGTCTTAAAGTTTGACTCCTGCCTCATGACCGCCAGGGCAAAAAGTGGATCTACCCCGTACTGTTCACTATACTTGTCTACTATCTCCTTAAAACCGTAGGGATAATAGAGATAATAGGCATAGGCAAGATGGTCTCCGGAAAGCCCTTTCCTTATATTTGAAAGATTGCCGTATATGAGGCGCAGGCTGTTGAAATAGTCTTCTGCATTATAGTAAAGGGTGGCTATCCCCAGGGCCCTCTCCGGGTCTTCCTCCAAAATGTCTTTCCCCGATCCTATCTCGATGGAAGCGCTGCTATAGAAGCCCAGCCTTATAAGCTCCAGGGCTTTGGTTATATGGTCAACCCAGCCGTCTATATTGGCAATATCGGCTTCCAGGTCTTCAAAGATGCCTGGAAGCAGGGTCTGGGCACCGGGGCTGTGAGGGGATAGGCTGGTATCTATTTCTGCCAGTTCGATAGTGCTTCCCAGTGACCCGGCCAGCTCGATGGCTGCAAATGTATAATATGAATAATTCTTCAGTCCGGCTATCCGGCGGCAGAGCCCCAAAGCTTCTTCTTTATCTCCCATTTTGATCAAGGATTTTGCCTGCCAGTAAAGGCCTTTTTCCCCCAGGGAAGTGCCTTCAAACAGGGAAGCCATATGGGAAAAACTTGCTCCGGCTCCTGTCCAGTCCCCGCTCTTATACTGTATCCAGCCCAGTTCCCACAGGGCCTCATCTGTCATATCCCCCGAGGGGTATTCCTTAAATACCCTTTGGAAACTTTTTATGGCTTCTGCTGCATTATTGTCTATGGAATAGATGCGGCCCATGCGGTAAAGGCCGTCATCGGCATAACTGCTGGAAGGATGTTCTGCGGCCAGCTTCTCATAATATGATACAGCCGATGCATTATCATCAAGATTGGTATAGGTCCTTCCCAGAAAGTAAAGGGCTGCATCGGCAAAGCCGGCATCGGACCCTTCCTCATAGCAAAGCAGAAGCCAGTCCAGGGCTCCCCCGTAATCTGCCATATTATAGTAACTCATCCCCAGCCTGAAGCAGATGCCGGCATAGGTCCCGGCAGTAAAGGAATTCCTGGGGTATCCGTCTATAAGAACCATCAGCTGTTCTATTGCCTCCTGGTAGAGGTATGAGGAAAAAAGGTTTTCCGCCCTGCCGTAAAGCTCCTCGACCGAAGGTGAAAAACCGGCTACGGCCCCCTCCTCTGTCAGCCTTTCTATTTCCAGATAGGCCCTGCCGGCATATTCACTTGCCGGAGATTCAAGCCATATCTTCTTAAGATAGGAGAATGCATCTGCCGGACGGCCGTTTTTTTCCATGCATACAGCCAGCTGATACCTGCAGTAGGGAAGGTAGCCGGAGCCGGGATAAAGGTTCATAAATGCATTGTATTTTTCTTCGGCTCCGGTGTAGTCTTCCCTGAGGTAATAGAGGTCTGCAGTCTCAAGGGCAGTTATTTCCAGCCATATGCTGTCAGGAAAGTTCTGGAGCACCTTATTATAATAATCCTGGGCCAGGTCATATTTTTTCTGCATAAGCAGGCTTTTTGCCAGGTAGTAATAGATGTGGTCCTGCAGGATAAGGTAGCTGTCCTCTACCTTATGAAGATAGTACTCTGCTATTATATAGGCTTCTTCATCAAAATGTTTCATGGCCTCGGAAAAATTATACCGCATCTCTTCCAGGTCTGTGTCAGCCGGTACTTCTTCCTGGACGATCCCTTCATCACTGTCCAGTCCGCCCAGGTCTTCCGCCTTTTCATCAGCCGGTTCAGGTTCATCCGGACTATTACCGGATTTATCCTCAATTTCTTCAAAAACAGTTTCACTGCCTGCTTCATCTGGCTGTCCGAACTCCAGGCCGAAAAAGTCTCCCTGGACTATTCCGCAGCCCGTCAGGATAAGAGACATGATCACTGCCAGGAATGGAATTAGCCTAAGTATTTTTGAAAAAGTCATCGGTCCCTCTATTATATCCTGTCTTCCAGCTTCCCCGGAAGGCAATAGTGCTCAAGGTGGATTATACATTACAAATCTTACTTTTTAAAATTTATTATCCATCAGGGATTATTATTTATTTTTAACAGCATTTGGTTATATAATATTAATCATATACTATTTATCATATGGGTCAAATAGGGGCATTTACTTGAGAAGAGGCAGGAAAATCGGCATTGCCCTGAGCGGCGGCGCTGCCAGGGGTCTTTCCCACATAGGAGTGCTGGAAGTACTGCAAGACCTGGGAGTGGAAGCTTCGGCTATTGCCGGTACCAGCATGGGTTCCATAGTAGGATCATTCCTATGCTCGGGCATATCTCTGGAGGAGATGCAGGAATATGTGGAAAGCATGGACTGGAGGAGCTTCCTTTTATTCTCAGACCTTGCCCTTTCGAATACGGGTATCATAAACGGCAGAAGAGTGGAAAGGCAGCTGAAAAAATTCCTTAAGGATAAGACTTTTGAAGACTGCAGCATCGATTTCTGCTGTGTGGCGGTTGATATCTTCAGCAGGGAGAAGGTAGTCCTTACCAGGGGCAGGCTGCTGGATGCGGTAAGGGCGTCCATATCCATTCCAGGTTTCTTTTCTCCCGTACATCTTGACGGAAGACTGCTGGTTGACGGAGGCATCATCGAACCGCTTCCCACGGAAGCCATAAAAGTGTTCGATTTGGACTTTGTAATAGGCTCGTCCATAACTTTTACAAAAGACAATGAGAGGTACCGCTACCTGCTGCATGAAGACGGAAATAAAACAGATGACATGACTTATGGATACCACAAGGTAGGGGCTGCCGGCAATGATGAAAGATTCAGGACCCTGCTTGAATCACTAAGGAGCAGGATAAGGGGAAATAGTGAAAAGACGGTCCCGGTGCAGTCGGTCCTTGATACCAGCCTCAATATAATGCACCGTGAGATGACTTCCCGGTATAATAAGTTGGCTGATATAATAATCGAACCGGAAGTGGGGGATTTCGGCTTCTTTGACCTTACCCGGGGAAAAGAGATCATACAGCGGGGCCGGGAAGCGGCAGAGGCTAAGGCGGATGAGATAAAGAAGAAGCTGGGATTGTAAAGATAATATGTAAAGAAAATCCGTTTCAATGCTATTAGTATCCGGGATAAACATGCTTTCTTGGTGCTATCTTTTTAGCAATTCATACCTGTAAATAACATTTCAAGATTAAATTAGCTGTATGTCATCTTCTGATATAATAAGGCATCAAAAGAGTTTTGGGAGAAGGAATCAAGGCAGCTGGATCCATTTATTTTTTGCATCAAGATATATAAAGGTTTCTGTTGCCTGAATACCTTCAATTCTGGAAAGCTCTTCCATAAGGAATTTGTTCAGCTCATCTCTGGAGCTAAAGAACACTTCCACAAAAAGATCAAAAGTTCCAGCAGCATTAATAGCAGACAAAACTCCCTTTAGCTTTAGCAAGTTTTCCATGACTTTTTTATGAGTTCGTCTTTCGA
>CAYZJW010000021.1:0-15306 GCA_964478985.1 uncultured Actinomycetota bacterium | reverse complement strand
TAGCTTTCAACTTTCAGATCTGTTTCAGAAGCTATAATATCAAAATGTGAGTCTGCGTGCAGGAGTGTTGATCCAGACTTTAAAGCAGCAGATGCTATTAATATATCTGTGGAAGGTATTGTAAGGCCTTTCCTCCTCAGGTCAAAAGATAACCTGCCGGCGCTTTCCCATAATTCAGCATCACAGGAAATCTCTTCAAGGGCTCCCATCCGGTTTTTTAGGCGTTCAAATTCTTCTTCGGTCCTGGTTCCTCCAAGTATCTCAAGCCTGATCATCCCAAAAGTTTTAACAATATCCAACATCAACAACTGGTCTATTCTCATTTTTAATTGTGGAAGTGGTTTTTTTCTTAAAGCAAAAATCCATGCCGAAGTATCTACAATGAACAATTATTGCTCCTTTCTTGATCTTTCAAGTTCTTCCAGGGTCAGGTCCAGGTCATAAGTGCCCAATTCACTTCTCAGGGCTTCTATATTTTTTTTATGCACCAATTCTTTTAGACCCTTCTCTATTGCCTCTTTTTTACTTTTAGCTTTTACTGCCTTTATGGCTTTTTCTAAAAGCATGTTATCAATAAATACTGTTGTCTTTCCCATATTTACTCCAAATCTATACATATATTACTTACATATACATTATACATATAAAATGCCGAATTCTCAAAGTAAATTTATATTGAAGTGTATAATCAGGTCACTTTCTGCTCTTCAGCGCACTTTCCACAGTGCCGTATTTGTTTCCGGCATTCCAGAAGAGAAATCCTTCTATGCCCAGGTCTTCTGCGGCTCTTATCTGGGCCAGTATCTCTGTCTCCGTATACCTCATACCCAGACCGAATGCCTGGACCCAGGGGATAATAAGGCATTCCGTATCCCCTATCCTGGAAAGCCCCCTGTCCAGTGTATGCTTTACCACTTCATAGGGATGGGCCTCTGGGTTGCTGTATCCAAGAAAACCGGGAGAGTAATGTGACGGATATGGCATAGGGTAGATGTAATCAAGATAGGGAGCCATCTCCTCTATAAGCTGGCCTATGCCCTGGTCATTGTCTGCGATGAACACAAAACCAAATACATCTGCGGATATCTTTACCGGATAATTCCCGGCAGCCTCCCTTACGGCTTTCAGGAACCCGGTCACCGCCCAGGTCTTTTCACGGTCAAATCCATTGGCTGGAAACAGGGCCTGGGAGATATTTCCCCTGGCGGGAGCCCTTATATAGTCAAACTGGACTTCATCCACTCCCCTGCTGACAAGTTCCAGCACCAGGTCTATATAATGGTCCCGCATCTCCTGGTTATATACATCAAGCCAGTATCCTCCATCCAGATATATCCGGGATCCCGTTCTTTTATCCTGGACAGCCAGGTCCGGCCGGGCCCTGGTTATGATCCCGTCCTTAAATAGCACTATCCTGGCTATGCTGTATATGCCCCTTTCATCCATCTCTTCAAGCCTTTTATCCAGGTCATAGACCTGCCGGACAGAACCGGTCTCCAGAAAAAAATCCAGGCGGCAGTCATATGATATCTCTCCCGAGTCTTCCTTGGCATTAAAGACTATGGCATTAAGTTCTGTCTCCTCTATCATCCTGTATACGTCCTGCATCTTTTCGTCTGAGGCCATACTGTAGCCGGTAAGGTAAACAGCCTTCTGGGCGCCGGATATGATCTTTCCTTCTTTCATATTATAGGTCCATATGAAATCCGGATAATCGGGGTCGAATGCTGAAAGGCCCGAAAACGGCACCAGGGTGATGATCATAAATACCAGGAAAGCCAGGGATGCGGCAGTGCTGCGGGACATCTTCCATACCTTTTTTCTGCTTTCCATATGTCCTTAAATACGGTATATATAATAACTTATTTTTCATCTCTCCGGAGCCTTCTGCTTCGGAGGACTTACATAATTCAAGAAATAAACTGGTCGATCAATCCATCGATCTTTGATCATTTGCCAGATCATTGGATTCGAATTTATCCCCGATCCTGATACTTTAAGGGGTTCAGGAAGGCTGTTCTTTTGTCCTGCCCAACCTGTCTCGCCCCTCTGACAATCAGTAGTTCCCTGATGGGGCTTTTAAACCGCTTTTTAAATTCTGCCTCGATACCACGATTAAACATAGTGCTAATATATTACAATAATTGTAATAAACAAGTACTAATTTATGACTTATTTTATTAGGCATATTGCATTCGCCACGGAACAGGGTTTGGTATTTTCCTGTCCGGGAGTCATCCATTTATAAAATATTGGAAAACCGCACCCGCTTCAATTAAAATAAGGAAATGGATGAAAAAATAAATATCCTGGTCCTAAACGACATCAGCCGCAATATATTGAGATACCTGGTAAAAGGCCTTTCCTGTATATTTGATACGGAAACGTGTATCTCCAGGCACCTTATAATACCCACGACATTATTCAACCGGGACAAGAAGCAGTATGACGGGAGAAAGCTTCTCAGGTTCCTTACAGAGAATATGACTATCAAAGAGGTAAGATCTGTGAACCTGGCCGTATTCGACCGTGACATTTTTTCGGGCAGCCTGGAATATGCATTCGGGCTGTCTTCTGCCTTCCCTAAGATATCGGTGATATCGGTCCTGAGGCTGCATCCCCATTTCCAGGAGGAGTATTTTGCCGGGGGCAGGGAAAAAAGAAAGGCAGGCAGGTTTCCCCTGTTCGTACAAAGGCTGAGCAGCGCCGAAAAGGCCCTGTATTATGACAGGATACTCAAGGAAGCTGCACACGGAATCGGCCATTCCCTGGGCCTTCTGCACTGCAGCCGCATGGGGTGTTTGATGAACCCTTCGGGCACAGTAAAGGATATTGATGCCAGATCAAAAAGCTTCTGCATTTCCTGCAGGGGCCTCCTTTGATGTACTGCTGCTATGCCTTTTTTTTCCTGCTCTTTACCAGGAGATAAGTAAGTATCCCGGCAAGATAAAGGCAGAATATGCCCAGGGCATAGAAATAGAATATGGGCCTGTCAGCTGAATAGCCGGTAACGGCAAAACCCAGTATGAACATCAGCGGCACCCCCAGGGGCAGGGCAACCGCTCCGCCCAGCACCAGGTTCTCAGGGACGCTGGATTCCGAATCCGGGTCTATCTCCCTAAGCAGGGCCATGCTGGTAGTTATGGTCCCGGTAAACTGTCCATAAAGACCCACTATATGCTCTATTATATAATTGTTATATATCCTCCTGCACAGGAAAACCGAATATATGAGGGTAAATATCCCACCCATGGTAGTTACCAGCACTATGGGAAACCAGTAAGTCCTGAAGGTGGCGATGGACAGTGCGGCAATGGCTGCCACTATCATAAAATCAAATGAACCCGACGATATCCTCTGCAGGATATAATTATCGGGATAATGTATCCTCAGCCAGTTTCTCCTTTTAAGGGCATTCAGTATGACCCTCAGCAGTATGGCATACATGGTGGCGATCACAAAATGGAATCCCCATAGAAGCTGGGCCACCGTATACCCATAGTCGCCCAGGGGCTGCAGCCCCAGCGAGATTCCCCTGAGAGTAAAGTATGTCACCAGGTATACCACGCCTATAAGCACCACCTGTACAGTGAGGCTGTCTATAAACATGGTTTTGGGTATATTCTCGGTGTGTTTTTCTTCTACATCCGGGCTTGTCAGCCTTATCATCTTTTCCCTGTCTTCAAGACCCCAGGCCTTCTTTTTCCTGACCAGTACATTAAGAAGCGGTATGCCGAATATGATGGCCCACAGGAAACCTATGGTAGCTATAGCCAGCCCTATATTGCCCCCGTTTACCAGGCCCAGCTCTTCCCAGCTGGTTCCTATGGAATATGCCTGGCCCGGACCCTGGGCAAATCCCAGCGGCAGGAGCAGGCCGAATGGCGGGAAAAGCTCCGGCAGCAGCGTATATGCCAGTGCCAGGGTTATGGCAAAACCCAGTATAGCCTGTGACAGATATGAAGTTATTATGGCCAGGCCGGTATTGATATTATCCCTTCGGTGGCTGGCAGGTACGGTGGTCCTTTCTTTAAGCGCTACTGCTATGAAGCCTATGGCCATAAGGTGATAGATGATATTCCCCAGCTTATCACTGTCAAGCCGTATCCAGTTAAGCACTTCTGAGCCCAGGATAAGGCCTATGAATCCGGCGATAATGGAGGTGGGTATAAGGAACCTCTGCAAAAACCCTACTTTTCTTTTAAGGATTATGGCCACTATCAGGAATAGTGAAAGGAAAATATACTCCTGCACCGATGTCCAGATCTCCAGCATAAGTCTGCCTTTCTATAGATGGTTGGCTGTTGTGCTCGCTTCTATTGTCCCGGGCCAGTCTTTTCGGGTACCTTAGACCTCAGACGACTGGTTTATTATTAATGTTTCAGCATAGCATCAAATCTAAACTTCACTCTTTTAATCTGTTATAATCTTATAATTAATTAAAAACAAGGGAAAAGGATGATAGATACTCTATATTTCAAGATAATATATGTAGTGCTTGCCTATCTTCTGGGCTCGGTGCTCTTCTCCTATGTCATGGCAGCGGTGTACGGCAGGGGGAAAAAGATTGACCTCTACAAGATAGACAGGCCGGGTACTGCCGGAGCCGGGCGCCAGTTCGGGGTGAAGGCAGGTATTGCCACCCTTATCTTTGACTGCGGAAAGGGCGCTGCCGTGGTGCTGGCGGGCAAGGCCATCGGCCTTGATGATATAACTATTGCTGCTGCCTGCATTGCCGTGCTTGCGGGCCATAACTGGCCGGTATGGTTTAGATTCAGGGGCGGCGGCGGACTGGCTACCGGCATGGGGATCGCCGGGGCGCTATTCCTTATTCCCTTCCTTATTTTCCTGGGCATATCCCTTTTAATAGCCACCATCTACCGGTTTACTGCAGGAAGGACACACAAGGTAAATCCCAATGTGGTAGGGGGCATAGTGGGGACCCTTCTATTTCCGCTGTTTATATATTTATTCGGGATCGTATGGGACGGCAGGTATTTTTTTGGTCCTGTCTATGAAGCTCCATGGATATATTTCATAATGTCCATGGCGGTTTTGCTCATAATCTTTGGCAAGGGGATTTTGCTTCACTTTGTATTCCGCAATATCTCTACCGCCAACCGTTTCAATAATTAAAAGGGCCGGCCCCTGTCAGGTGGTGTGATAACAGGGGCCGGTTTTTTCGTCTATTGCCTTTTCCGGGAAGGCATCCTATTATTTATCCTCTTTTCCGGCTTCTTCTGCTTCCATGGTGTGTTCATCTTCGTAATTCAGGTACTTCTTGGCCAGGATGTTATTGAACCTTTTCCACATGACTCCCCCGAATATGGTGCCCACGGGGAAGAAAAATACCATGGTGACCACCAGGACCGCCCTTCCCAGGGGAACGGCAAATGCTTTCCTCTGGTAAAGCCCGATAAGCTCCGCAATATAAAGGGCCGGCGCCAGCAGGCTGTACATCATCCTGAATGGAAAACCGGCAAGATTCCCGGCAAGGCCTGATACCGCATCAAGCGTGAACGGGTCGCTCAGGTAATCGGTCACGAATCCTATGGGGCCCCAGGCAAATCCTGAAAATACGCCGATCCCCAGGAGTATCGCCATCACCCAGCACAGGATCAGCGGACCTTCTATCTGCTTTTTCCCCATTTTTAACTCTTTGGCTGTCATTTCTGTCATTTTCATCTTCCTTTCCTGTTGTATATCATGATCATTTATTAATCCGTTAGCAGGCTCTTTATCCTGCCCAGCCCGCTTATCTCCCTTGTTACTGAGGGATCCCCGGCATAGTAGACATTGCCGGCTCCGCTTATGACTACGTCCAGATTATCCTTTACGTCTACAGTAGCGCTTCCCAGACCGGTTATCTCTATCTGGCAGTCATTGCTTTCCAGGTCTTTTGCATCATATTTTCCCGAGCCGCTGATGTTAACCCTGTGGAAATCCGCTTTTCCTTCCAGTCTTATATCACCCAGCCCCGATATATTTACTTCCAGGCTGCCGGTCTCGATTACAAAATCAATATTTCCCGAGCCGCTGATATTAAATTCAATATCATCGGTCTGGAAGCTTCCGCAGTCTATATCCCCTACCCCGCTGAGGTCTATGCGGTCCAGATCCCTGACCGTGAGCAGGAATTTCATCCTGGACGTGGGGATGACATTGAAGCCTCTCCTGTATTTTATGTAGAGCTTGCCCCCTCTTACATCCGTCTCTATAAGGTCTATTATATTGTCATCTGCCTCGATGGTAAGCTTTTCTTCGTCCCCCTGCTGTATGGCAAGGTTTCCTATTCCCGAGAAGTGGAGCTCGTCAAATCCGGATACGCTTCTTTGACCGGTCACGATATCGCCGGAACCCCGCACAACTCCTACTGTCCACCTGCAGGAAGCTGCAAATACTGCCATTATCCCGACAAGCAGGGTTATGGCTGCCAGTTTCAGTATTTCAGGTTTCCTGATGGTCTTTGCCCTGAGCTTCATCTTTTCCTCCTTTAATGGTTTTATTTAACCGGGCACAGCAGTCAGTAGCCGACTGTTATATCACCCGAGACGGCATTTATCCCTATCCTGTATTCACTTTCACCCACTGAACCCTCCAGTCTCCTGCGGCCGGAGGACACTATATTCATGGCAAAATCCTGCTTTATTTCCCCGGACACAGTGGATGCATCCAGATAAAACTCCGCCTCCCGGGGAAGAATGATCCTGACATCTCCCGAGGTTACTTCTATATTCATATCGGATACCGAATCCTGGTCGATAAGTATGTCCCCGGAAACAGAATTTATGGAAATATCCTCATTTCCGCTGCCGGAGATAAGGCTTATGCTTCCCGATGTATTGGTGACATCGATGCTGCCGGTATAATCGGCGGCCGAGACATCCCCGGACGTGGATCCTATCCTTATCTTTTCCGATATTATCTCCTCCAGCTTCATGTCTCCCGAAGTGGAGCCTATGACAAGCCGGGAGGACTCCAGGCCTTCTATCCTGACATCGCCCGACACTATATCTATATCCATCTCCTCCAGCTGTATCTCTGGTATATAGATATCTAAAGTGGTGGTCCTGCGGATATTTATGGCGAAAAATATATTGGGCCTCTGCTCCACCTCTACATGGAGCTTGTCTCCCGTCCTGTATGCCACCAGCCGGGGAAGGCTCCGCTTCACATTGGTGCTTGCCTGGCCGTAGAGATGGACAGTGATATCGCCTTTTGTGGTGGGGATTATATTAAGGTCATCACTTACAATATCGACTTCGATGGAAGATATCTCCGACGGCTCAAATGTCCTGGATTCATTTATGGTCTCGGAAGCTATATCGATATTTCCGGTTGCCGCCAGTATCAGTGCTGCTATTCCGAAAGACACCACCATGGTGGCTGCCAGTGCTATTATCAGTATTTTTATACTACGCTTCATCCCGCTTCTCCCTTCCTGCTATTATCCTGCCGTTAAATTTGATATATCTTATGAACATCCTGAAAAAACCCCGGATGAGATATATGTCTCCTATAAAGAAGAGTACCCCGAAACATATAAGGCCGATGGAGCCGAACACCCCTACCGCCGGGTTTATAAGCATATTGAATACTTCCGGGAACAGGGGGCTGAATATGGTACCCAGGAGCGCGGTTATGCCCCCGGCGGTTATGCCTGTGGCTGCCGCAAACAGGCAGATGACCAGCGACAGTATTATAAGGAACGGACCCAGGACGAATATGAGGTTGAAAAAACCCAGTCCCAGGCTGGCAAATACCGCTCTGGTCATATTGACTGCGCTGGTCTCCCTCTCTGCCCGGGCCAGCATTATATTTGCCCTGAACTGGTTGGCCAGCGCCCTGGGGTCTCCCAGTGACTGCGCCAGCTCTTCCTCTGACCTTCCCTCCTTTTTGCCTATCTCAAAATGCTCTTCAAGATCGTCCAGTATATCCTTTTCGTCTTCTCTGGGGACATTGCCCAGGTATTTGGACAGGCTTCTTAAGAATTCCTTCTTGTCCATGCTACACACCACCCTTTAATAAGTTGTCTACTTCCTTTGCAAAGGTCTTCCATTCCTGCTTAAGCTCTTTTTCCATATTTTTGCCTTCATCGGTAAGCTGGTAATACTTCCTGGGCGCGCCTTCACTGGATTCCTCCAGATATGTGGTCACATAACCGTCCTTTTTCAGCCTCCTCAGAAGCGGATATATGGTACCCTCGGAAATGGAGATCCTTTTTGAGATCTCGTTTACCAGTTCATAGCCATACCGGTTCCTTCCGGCAAGAAGGGCCAGGGTGCAGAGCTCCAGCACTCCTTTTTTAAACTGTATATTCATAAGGCCACATTCTTTCCATACTTTATAATAAGGACATGATAGCATAAGGTATTATACAATGCAAGGTACTATTTTATTTATGGTATCTTAGTTAATAATATATTAAATCATGCCTGGTATTTATGGTTATAGGCCTTCATGGGAAATAGCTCTTCCTCCGGTGCCGTTTATTATTAGCATGATTATGATAAAATTATATAATTTATATAAGGAGCTGCATCATGAGTCCGGGGCTCATGGGCACAAGCAGTTTGAAACGGGATATATCTTAAATTAAAGGAACGAGCTGACAGGAAGATGGAAAACGGATGAGGAAGCTTCCGGAAAAAGAAAGGGTCCAATATTATCATCGCTGCTACAAGGCTGTAGACGGCCTTTGGTTTGTAAAATCCGAAGAAAAATATGGTTTTGACGATGCCCTTGAGATCGACCGCCAGGTATGGAAAGTGATGCCAAAGATCCAGGCCCGGTTTTTAAAGGAGAAACTGGGAAAAGATACCGGCCTGGAGGACCTGGCAGACTGCCTGTCACAGAAACTGCTCCTGGACGGATTTGAGTTCAAGACCCTCAAAAGACAAAAGGGCGGGAAGACCTGGAAAGTGGAATTTATGATATCTGTCTGTCCCTGGCATGATATCCTTATAAGATCGGGCCGCGCGCACCTGTCAGGCAGGATCGGAGGGGCCGTCTGCGGCCAGGAATATGATGTCTGGGCTTGCCTGTTCGGCGGCGATATCGGTTTTTCTTTTGGGGATACCAGGATATGCAGGGGTGAAAAGGAGTGCGTCCTGTCATTTTGCCTTTCAGAAAATCCCATGATGTCCGGGCAGTAAAAATAGCCTGGCAGCCTCTGCTGCGGTAAGATTTTGCATTATCATCTTTTTTGGCAAAAGGATGTCTTTTATGAACGTATCAAAAAAAATAAACGGCCTGACAAAAGAACAGGCCAAGGAGCTGGCATTTAAGATCGGTTTTGCCGCAGAAGCTTCAAAGACTAATTGCGCCCAGGCTGCTTTTCATGCGGTAACATCGGTTCTTGGTGTAAAAAATCCACTGATATTCAGGAGCCTGTATTCACTTGCAGGAGGAGGCGCTTTATCAACCCGCGGTTCCTGTGGAGTTTTTTCGGGAGCACTCGTCTGTTTTGGTTTTTTCCTGGGAAGGACTTATGAGAAATGGGAAGAGGGCAAGGCCGGCGCCAGGTCTGCCGTGCTGTCAAAGGAGTTCTTTGACAGATTTGAACAACGCTTCCAAAGTGTGGTATGCGGGGACATCCATCAAAAGCTGTTTAAGCGGACATTTGATTTTGCCAGGAAGGAAGACCTTGAGGATTTTGAAAAAATGGGGGGCCATACTGATAAATGTCCTGCTGTTGTAGGTCTGGGAAGCGCATGGGCTGTCGATATATTGTGGGACCATGTTCCGGGGGATACAGATGTATCAAAAATACCCGTTATGGAATAGCTCCCCGTATTAAAACACTCCTGGGAGCTCCGGGAGTCTTATATATTCTCCATAGCCTATAAGTGTAAATGGCGGCGGTCAAACCTGGATCCCCAGGTTTTCCTCTAAAAAGTCCTTCTCCTGCTCATTGCTCCATCTGTCTACCATTTCCAGCCTGGATCCTTTTATATGAGGATACAGTATGGCTTTTCCCTGGATGCCGCCTTCCTTTATCATCTTCAGTATTTTCACTGCATTATCCAGGCTGCCCGCGGCGGCTACATAATTGCCCGCATCTACGTCATTATTATTTATAGCCTCCAGGGTCTGGGTATAGTCTCCGGCATCGCCCCCGGAAGACCCCACCACCTTTATCTCTTCATAGTGCACTTTTATATTGTCCAGCTCCAGTACTGAATCGCCTTTGGGAAGCCCTCCGAAAAGGTTTAGGACGCCTCCGAAACCCAGCCACTGGAAGGCCTTCTGCTGGACCGCCCTTATACCCACTGCCATGATTATGTCATCAGCCATATTGCCGCCGGTGATATCTGCCAGTTTCCCGTCCACCTCTTCCGGGGTCAGGGCCATAAGCCTGATGCCTTTTTCGTCTGCTTTGGGCCCCAGCACCCTGTCTATCCATTCCAGTCTTTCTTTGACAACATCGTTTACAATAAGGATCCCCGGCCTGTAGCGCATGGCCAGCTCGGCATGGATCTTTCCCATGGATCCCGCTCCCACTATGATTGTAGCTCCGCCTTCTTTAAGCCCCAGCTTTGCATACCTGGGCGATTGGGGAGAATCTTTGTATATGTGTACATTCCTGGACTGGGATGACACGACACATGAGACAGGCTCTGCCATGGAAACGGAAAAATACGACATATCATCGCGGGGCAGCTCTATAAGACAGCCCGCTTCCAGCACCTCTTCCTGTATCAATACATACTGTGCCAGCTGTCCGGGCAGCGTATATCCTACGCCCATTTTTTTTACATCCTTTCCGTTATCATCATAACGCTCAAGGTGGTTTATGGGATGATAATCCACTGCCGGCTGTATTCCGTATCTCTTGCCTATGCTGTATTTGCCCCTGAGGTTGCCGCCTGCCTTTACTATGGTAACCGAACCCTCGTCACCCATTATAAGGGGCCATTTCTCCGTATCCCAGCCATATAGATACTTGTGCCTTTTACCCTGGTCTATTATCTTTAGTATTGATGTGCATACCCCGGCAGCATCTACCCTTGCCAGGAGCTGGTCCGGTCCGGGAACCGGGACCGGGATCTCCCTCAGGCCGATACTCTCAAAGCCTGTCCCGTAAAGCACTATGGCTTTCATGGACGCAGGGATCTTTGCCATATATTCAGGATCCGTATATTTTTCCAGCTTTTTCATCTTTACCGCCGCCTTTTTCTCATTGTGTTTATGTGTCTTTCTTTAGCTGTCCTTTTATCATCTCCGAAAATAAAGCGCACTTTTCAAATATTTTCCGGTGTTTTTGGGGATCAAAACCGCATATATTGACAAGTATATAGTCAATGCCTTTGTTAAAGTAATCCTCTATAAAAACGATATCGCGGTCAAACATGTCTCCGTTTTCGTCGGTGGCCCTGAAATAAAAACCGCATACAGCAGCATAAAGAATCCTGTCTATTTCCATATCATGCTTAAGTCCCAGGTTTACTGCCCCTGTCAGCCTGTCCTCGGGGCCCAGCTTCCTTATAAGGTCCCTGCCGATCCTGTATATGGTATCCCCCAGGGCCTTATTGCCCATCCTGCTGATGAGGCTGTCTACGTGCCGGGCCAGGTCTTCCCTGGTAAAATCTCCGGGATATTCTTTCAAAAGTATGTCCGCAGACTGCATCATGGTCTCCCTGGTCCTGCGGTAGAGTCCTTCCACTGCCAGGGCCTCCCATACATATACAAATCCGGGATCATGCAAATATCCCATATATGCTATGGCCGCATGGCCCAGGTTGTGTATATAGAGTTTCCTGTCTACCCATGCTTTCATATTTTCCTTGGGTGAAAGACCTTCCACGTCAGGAATGGGGTTCTTGAAAGCTTGTTTATCCAGTATCAGGTTATTATAGGGTTCGGCAAATATGCGCAGTATGTCTTTTTCGGCCTCTTCCCGTGTCATTATGGGGACCATCTTTCCTATGCTGGTCTCTACCAGCCCCACAAGCCTTTCAAGCGGATAATCATTGCCCAGCTCTTTTTTCAGTTCCCGGTAAAAATATTCTGCAGCATTACGCATATTGACTGCTATTATTATATCCAGGGCAAGATGGGGATCATGTTCATAACGCTTTTTGAGCCCCCTGGCGATCAGGGGTATTATATGGGGCAGGGCATTATTGTCCACACATGAGGCAAGGATATCTGCGGTACTTATCTCCCGGGCTGCTTTTTCGCTTTCCGAGGCCAGTATTCCCCGGACATTGGAGACCTTTATCAGGTCTTGCCTTTCACCCTTTATCACTACATCATAGGAGCGTTTCTCATTAAGGGCTTCTATTACGGGCCGGGCCACGTCTACAAATACCACCTCATGGCCGGAGCGGGCAAACAGCTGTCCTATAAACGACCTTCCTATTTTTCCGGCCCCGAATATGACCATTTTTTTCATCCTGACGGCCTCCTTTTTGGATGTTGCTACTTAAATCCTTCCATTACCGCCTTTACCAGCTTATCCGCGTCGGGAAGGAATAGCTTCTCCAGGTTGGCAGCCGATGGCGGTATGCCGTTGGGCGCCCCCAGCCTTCTGACCGGCGCATCCAGCCAGTCAAAGCACTCTTCCTGTATGGAGGCCATGACTTCTGCCATAAATCCTGACTGCTCCACTTCCTGTGCAGTAACTATAGCTTTTGACGTCTTTTTTACCGATGCCGATACCGTCTCCATATCCAGGGGGATAAGTGTCCTTAAGTCTACTACTTCTGCGCTTATCCCCTCACCTGCCAGTATCTCTGCCGCCTTAAGCGACTCAGGCAGCATATAGGACCAGCAGATTATGGTAATATCGGTGCCTTCCCTGGCGACATTGGCCTTGCCTATGGGCACCAGGCATTCATCAGAAGCCACTTCTCCCAGGCTGTTGTAGATAAGCTGCTGCTCAAAGAAAATCACCGGATTATCATCCCTTATGGCCGATTTTAAGAGTCCCTTGAAGTCTCGGGGCGTACCCGGCGCCACTACTTTCAGTCCCGGTATATGGGTCACCAGGGCTTCCAGGGACTGGGAGTGCTGTCCCGCATATCCCCTTCCCCCGCCTATGGTGGTCCGAAGAACCATGGGGACAGATATCTGTCCTCCAGACATATAGGACCACTTGGCTGCCTGGTTGCCTATCTGGCCCAGGGCCTGCATGATAAAGTCATTATACATTATCTCCACAATGGGCTTAAGTCCTGTCATGGCCATGCCCACGGCTGCCCCTACCATGCCTGCTTCCGATATGGACATATTAAATACCCTGTCTCTCCCGAATACGGACAGAAGGTCGTTTGTCACCCCGAAGGCGCCCCCGTAATCGGCTATGTCTTCGCCGAATATTATCACCCTTTTGTCTCTTGCCATCTCCTCCATTATGGCTTCCCTTACGGCAATGCGGGCATTGATGCGGCCGCTGCCGTCTCTTTTGTATTGGGGAAGCGGTGATAAAGTCTTGGGCCCGGCATATTTTTCCGGCACCTTCTCCTGGTCTTTTTCTGAAAAGAGGTGGGTAAGGATGGTCGAATCCTCCGGAGGGGCGGCATCTGCGGCATAGACGGCCATGGCTGCATTTCTATCCTCTACCTTTTTGGCCAGCTCTTCCAGCTCTTTGGCGGTGATCCTGCCTTCGGGAAAATCTGCTTCTTTTAGCTTTTCTTCAAAGGTGGCTATGGCATCGTTTTTCCTCCACTGGTTTAGTTCTTCCCTGTCCCTGTAGGTCAGGGGGTCTGACAGGCTGTGGCCCTTATATCTGTAGGTCATAAACTCCAGTAGTACGGGTCCGCCCCCGTCTTTTATTGTCTTCTTTGCCCGGGACACGGCATCGGCCGCCGCCAGCACATCCATACCGTCTACCACCTCTGCATGCATCAGGCCGGTCTCAAAGCCGGCAGCCCGCCTGGCCAGGTAGTCCACCCCGGTTATCTCTCCCAGCGACTGGCCCGACATGGCATACTGGTTGTTTACTATGCCGAATATTATGGGTACGCCTTTTTTGGAGCTCATAAGCCCGTTTGTAAACTGGGCCATGGAGGCGATATTAAGGGACTCCAGCACCACTCCGTTGGAATAGGAGCCGTCTCCTGCCAGGCACAGTATAAGGCTGTCTTCCTGTTTGTATCTTTCCGATATGGCGGCGCCTGCGGCTATGGGGACATGTCCTCCCACTATGGCATTTGCCCCCAGGTGCCCCAGCTCGAAGTCTGCTATGTGCATGCCTCCCCCTACGCCCCGGCAGTATCCATGGGCCTTTCCGAAAAGCTCGGCTATCATGCGGTATACATGCACCTTTAAGGCCTTTTCCTCCATAAGCTCCCTGGTGTCGTCTTCTGAGAGATCTTCTCCAATGGCAGCCAGGTATTTTCTCCTTGAAGACAGGAGGCTTTTAAGCTGGCTGTCAGAGGCGAGCTTTATATAGGAAAAGCCCCTGGCCATGGCGTCGCCGTGGCCCCGGTGGGAACTGGTTATATAGTCGCCTATTCCCAGGGCAGATACGGCTCCGGCAGCGGTGGCCTCCTGGCCTATGGAGAGATGGGTGGGGCCGGTATAGTCAAAATCGTCCAGGGGCTTGTACAGTCCTGCCTTTATGCGCACCAGCATGTCTTCCAGTGCCCTTATGGAGTGCATCTCTTCTAAAAGGTCCAGGGCGGCTTTTCTGGTAAGCCCCGCTTTTATCTCGTCGCCTATGGACTTCTGGTAGCTGAAGGCGGGGATGGTCTTAAAGTTTATCTTTTTTTGCTTGCAGGAAAATGTGCATTTTATCTGCTTTACCATGGATCTCCTTTATTATTGTTTACAAACAAATTGTTGTCTTTGCTTTTTGATGTAAGAATATCATCTATACCATTATATGTTCAAGATTAAGCCATAAATAATCATTATTTGTACTAATTTAGCCTTTTTTGCCTGTTGTTGGTTATAATATACTTCTTTTATAAAAATTGGTCAAAAAATGCTATTGCAGGCCCCTCTTTTTTGTTTTTGCCGCCCCGGCTATTTGTCCATGCTTCCCTGTTTTAAGTCCTCCAGGCTACCCCTGTACACATTAAAGTCCTCTTCTGAGAATAAGACCATCTTTACCTGCTTTATTTCCCGGCGCTTATCCAGGAATGAAATAATGGTCTCCAGGGCTATCCTGGATGCCTCCTTTACCGGATATCCAAATATTCCCGTACTTATTGATGGAAAACTTATGCTCCCGATCCCTTTCTTTGCGGCCAGGTCCAGGCTGTTATAATAACAGTTTTTAAGATCTGTGCTGTCGCTCCGGCTGCCGCTGTAGACAGGGCCGACGGTGTGTATGACAAATCCTGCCTTAAGGCCATG
>CAYZJW010000020.1:0-15618 GCA_964478985.1 uncultured Actinomycetota bacterium | reverse complement strand
CCAGGGGCCTGCCCAGGGGATCCACTATTCTTCCGGCAAGCTCTTCTCCTACAGGGACCCTCAATACATTGCCGGTCCGCCTCACGATATCGCCTTCCTGGATGCTTCTGCTTTCACCCAGTATGATCCCGCCTATCTCATCTTCTTCCAGGTTCAGGGCAAGGCAGTATATGCCGCCGGGAAGCTTCAACATCTCTCCAGAAACGGCTTTAGACAAACCTCCGATCCTCGCGATGCCATCGCCAGCTTCCAGCACTCTGCCCACTTCCTCTATTCTTGATCCCTTCTTATACTTTTCCAGATTCTGGCTGATGATGTCTGCTATTTTCTCAGGCTTTATGCTAAGAGCCAATGTCCTCACCCCGCGGGTCTCTGGATTTTAAATTTTCTTTCATGGCCTCCATTTTCCCCTTTATGCTTAGATCGATAAGGCTATCCCTGACCTGTATGATGAGTCCGCCCAGTATCGATCCATCTATAATATTGTTTATCCTTGAATCCATATTGGTCTTTTTATCAACCTTATGCTTGATCGATGCCATGGTCTTTTTATCAAGTCTTACAGCGCTTATGACTTCCACATCTATCTGTTTTTTTAAATCATTTACAAGCCCGGAATATTTATTGCATATGTCATCCATGCGGTCAAATAAGTCCAGGGCTATAAGGGCGGATGCGCAAGCCTTCATTGCAGCCGAAGCGCTGGACCCCAGAGCTTCCAGCAGGCTGCAGACTCTCCGGTCAAGGGGTATTCCTTCATCAGAAAAGGATGCCTTCATGACTGGATCCTTATCCATAATATCTTTCAGGCCCCATAATTCTTTCTCAAGCATCTCGGCTGAATCTTCTGCCAGCCCTATATCAAGGAAGGACCCTGCGATGTATTCGATCCTTTTCATATTTTTATCTGTCATCTAGATCTTTTCTATCTCTTTTAAGCTATCTTCTATGATCTTTTTATGGTCTTTTTTTGAGATGCTTCTGGAGATCAGGTTTTCAGCGGCGCTGAATGAAAGTTCTACGATCCTGTCCCTGATCTCTTCAAGGGATTTCTCTTTTTCCCTTTCAATTTCTTTTCTTGCTTCTTCCAGCATTTGCCTGGAGTCGGCTTTTGCTTTCTTTTCAATCTCCCTTTTTATGGTCTCTGCTTCTGCTTTGCTTTCTTCTATTACTTTTCTTGCCTTGTCCAATGCTTTATCGATCTCTTCTTTTTGCTTTGATAAGATCTCCCGGGCTTCTTGCTTTTTCTTTTCTGCATCATCTATATTCGCTCTTATCTCCTCCTGCCTTTTTTTGACAGCATTATCTACGGGCTTGAGAGCAAACTTCCACAGCACGAATGCCAGTATTCCAAAAACAATTATTGACCAGAAGATAGTGCTGGTCATGGGGTTTAATATACTTAAAACCTGATCCAATCTATGCCGCCTTTTTTAAATATTTAACCTTATATTACAAAAATCAATATAAAAGCAATAACCAGCGCATAAAGAGCAATAGCTTCTGCAAACGCGATCCCGATAAACATTGCTGTCTGTATCTGGTTCGCTGCTTCCGGCTGCCTTGCTATTCCGTCCAGAGCCTTGCCGACAAGATTTCCGATTGCAAGTGCCGGTCCTATTGTTCCTATTCCTATGGCAAATCCTGCAGCTAGTACTGCGGCTGTCTGAGTATCCATTTATTCAGTCCTCCTTAGTCAATGCTTTTCACTGATTGCTTCATTTATATACATTGAAGACAATATAGCAAAAATATATGCCTGTATTGCCCCAATAAATATTTCAAACAGGTTCATCACCTCCGCAAACGGGATCGATATTGCCGCTACATAATAGCTTTTAAAATATATGATAAGCGCCAGGCTTACAAATATAATGACATGGCCGGCAAGCATGTTTGCGAAAAGCCTTAAAAACATGGAAAAGGGTTTCGCAATCGTGCTTATGATCTCAACTGGTATCACTATCACATACATCCAGGATGGGACCGCTGAAGGTGCGTAAGTCCTGAAATAACCCCACCGGTGTGTAGCAATATTGGTTATCTGCACGATAATAAATACAAAAACTGCAAGCATCAATGGCAATACAGGGTTTGCCGTGGGTACATAAGCGCCAGGGATCAGCCCGACCAGGTTATTGGAAAGGACAAACAAGAAAATGCCGGCAATAAAGGGCCACCATCTTTCTCCTGCCTTTTTGCCCATAATATTATATACAAGGTGATTCTTTACAAAATATATAAAAAATTCTACAACCGTCTGCCTTTTTGAGGGGCGGGTCCCGGGCTTTATGGCCAGAAAATAAAATAGAATAAAGAAAAGAAAGCTGCCCCCGGCCATAGAGACAACCAGGTTTGTGATCGAGATATCTATGCCGAATACTTTTACCGGCACCAGGACTTCCAGCTTGAAAAAATCCAAAACCTCCAAAGTCCCCTCCTGCATCTATACCGTCCTGCCTATTTTTTAAATATCCGTCCCCTGTATAACAAAATTATTTCCAAACCCAGGAATATTATAAACAAAATAGTAAAAAATATTAAGAAAGCGGCAATATCAACAGGGGCAAACCTTGTAACTATAAAAAGCATTATCCCCAGGAAAACAAGCTTGCCGTAAAAAACATAGACAGTAAGCTGCAGGGCTTTTGTGTCCTGCCTCCTGTATATGTATTTATATACATTTATAGTTATGGCGAACATGGAGAAGACCAGCACCGCAGCCATCATGAAAGAAAGGAAAAGGGTAAAACTTGAAAAAAAGAAAAAAAGCAGCGAAGCCGCAGATAAAACTGACGCGCTTATTATATTTGTCCTGAGATTTAATCCGGTCATACCGCCTGTTGTCCCTATATTAAAAAAGTATATTTAACCGCCCTTGCCAGATATTATACTGATATGTGCCCATAAGCCGATTTTTATGAGGATACTGATCCGGGGCTGGCAAGACCTGTATCAATCCTGGTACATAAAGCAGCCGTCACTGTCTTTATAGCCTGTATTAGTGATATTTGTCTTTTGGCCGGTCTGGATGTCGTATATGATGATATCCTCTTTGCCGCCCGACCTTTGTTCATAGACGATGAGCTTTCCGTCAGGAGAGAACATGGGGTGTCCGTCCCAGTCGCCGTTGGTGGTGATCCTTATCTCATCCTGGTCCCTTATGTCTGCATAATATACTTCACTATTATCGCCGAAATACCTGGTATATGTGAGCTTGGTGGAGTCGGGGGACATGTCGGGAGTCCTTCTCCTCTCATGACGGGAGAATATCCTGGATACGGCGGAGCCGTCGCTGTTCATGATATATATATCGTCATGGCCCGGCATGCCGGATTCGAATATGACCTTGGAATCGAATGGATGGGCGCTGGGGTGCCAGTCATGGCCTCCGCTGTTATGGGTCAGCCTTTTCTGGCCGGATCCGTCTGTGTTTATACGGAAAAGCTCCCAGTCTCCGTCCAGGTATGCTTCAAAGAATATATACTTCATATCATGTGACCAGGCAGGGTAGGCGCTTCTGTAGCTGTTATTGGTGATCTGCCGTTTGCCGCTGCCGTCCCAGTCCATGATCATTATCTGCCAAACGCCCCCGATATCGGCAGTATAGGCAATCTTTTTCCCGTCAGGCGAGACTTCGGGGTATAGGTCATCTCCATTATTATCGGTCAGCCTCTGCCAGTCAGATCCGTCGAGATCTATGCTGTAGATATTGTAATTGCCGTCCCGGTTGGACTTGAATACCACCTTCCTGATGCTGTATCCATCCCTGTCCTGGCTGAGGTCAGAGTCTGAAGCCTGGCTGGCATCGCCGGCGCTGCTTTCCTGCTGCTGTTTCTGCAGGAACTCCTGGACCTGGTCCCTGCTGACGGCATATCCCTCGATTATGAGGGTATCATCGGATACCAGCGCCTGGATATCGACCGAAGCTTCTATGACTGCTTTTTCCTGTCTTTCTCCTGATATATATACATCAGTCTTCTCGAAATTATAAGCGCCCGACTGGCCTTCAGCATATATAAACAGGGTGTGCTTTGTACCCGGTTCCAGCCCCGGACCGTCAAGGTCCATATTATATCCGCTATAAAGAAAATCCTGGTTTTGGTAAAAATCGACCACTCCGGAACGGGGGATGCCGTAATCCGCTTCACCCAGCTCCAAACCGAATCCCCGGGGCCCGTTTAAAAACACCCTTACCCTGCTTATCCCGGTACTGCCCGAAGCGGTTGAATCAAGGGCCCAGCCCCGTATCCTCTGCAGGGTGTCAATTGCTTTCTTTTCACCGGGTTCGTCAATAAATATCTTTATATCAGCATTTCCCGGCTTGGGGCCGGTGATATTTATCTCCTGCCTCAGGTAGTCCCAGCCGTTTTCAGTATTATAGTAATAAATATACACAAAATGGGTGGAACCCGGCTCCAGGTCCAGGCCTGTGTCCTTCCACCTGAAACTGAACCCGGTGTCTGCCAGGTCAGGACCATATAACTCTGCCGCCCGGGAAGACGCAGTCCCATATGAGGCAGCACCCAGGTATATGCCGTTTTCCATATCACCGTCAAAGTATATCCTGACAGTATCCTGCTCCGGTTCTTCTCCTGCTGCATCTACTGTTTTTGCATATTCAGGTTCCCCTGTTTCCTGCAGGGAGGCCTCTTCTTCCTCCCGGCCATCATCTTCTGCCGCACTGTCCGTACCCTTATCTGCTGACTGAAAACCGGCTTCATCTGCCCGGGGCTCTTCCAGGACTTCTATACCGGGAGCAGTATCCGGCTTATTGTCAGATACGATGGCCATGCTTTCTTCTTCCGGGGGAGCTTCCGCAGCCAGCTCCATATCAGGGGGAGCGCCGGTCATCTTGCTGATAAAAGTGGTGAGAAAAAGAGAGGAAACTATCACAAACAGGATTAAAAACAATATTAAGATAACTCTCATATAATAATTTTAAAAAACTATTAAATCTTCCATTTTTATTATAGTAGTATAAAAAACTTTTTTATACAAACAGAATTAAAATATACGGTCATAAAAAGAGTTAAAAACGGATCAATTTTTTGGCTTAAGATTGTATGAATAACTGATATAATAGGGCCAGACAATAAAAACCTTATAATGCCGGATGAAGAAAAAGAGAATAATGATACTGGGCATGAGCCCCATGCCCTTTGAGAACGATATAAAGGTTTACGGCACCGGGATCAGGACATGGCAGTTTGCCCGGCCCCTGCTGGAGGAAGGCCACAGGCTTTGCATTGCCGGATATGCCGTTCCCTCAGCCTATCCGGAAGGTTTTAAAAGCGTGCATGATGAGGATTTCAGAACCGGCAAATACGGCTTCCGGTATCATATACTGAATAAAAAGGATTTTGAGGATAAAGACCTGCTGGCGGATATAGCTGCGGATTTCCAGCCGGACTGCCTGGTGGGCTGCACTTTTTATCCCTCATATATGGCAGCCGGACTGAGACGGGCGCTTTCCGGCAAAATAGACAAGCCTTTCATCCTTCCCTTATGGGCCGACCTTTTCGGGCATGTTATGGCCGAGGCCCAGGCCAGGGCATTTATAGACGGTGATGATTCCCCCCTTTTCCACTACTGGAACAGCGAATACAAGATACTCAGGGAAGCAGATATATTCTCCTGTGTATCCGCAAGGCAGGAATATGCCACCATCGGCGAGCTGGGAGCGGCTGGAAGACTGAACCGGCATACCTCGGGCTACCGTTTTACCAGGACCATACCCTGCGGTATGCCTGTAGAAAAGTTCAGTCATGCCGGTACAGCCATAAGGGGCAAAAACGGTATAACCGGTAAAGACTTCGTTGTCCTGTGGTCGGGAGGGTATAATACATGGACTGATGTGGATACCCTTTATGAAGGACTTATAAAAGCCATGGAAAAGGATGATTCCATAAGATTCGTGTCCACCGGGGGAGAGATACCGGAGCAGGACCGCAAGACTTATCCCCATTTTCTTTCCCTTATAGGGTCAGGCAGGTTTGGGGACAGGTTCATAATGAAGGGATGGATCCCGGGAAGCGATGTTTCCGGCCATTATCTGGAGGCTGATATAGGGATAAACATAGACAGGGATATATATGAAGTAAGGCTGGGCAGCAAAAACCGCATACTGGACTGGTTCAGGGCCGGGCTCTGCGTACTGTCCTCGGATGTATGCGAGCTTACGGAACAGATGGCCGCTGCCGGGGCCGGATTTGTTTTCCGGCCGGGAGATCCAGCAGACCTGGCCCATAAGATACTTATGCTTTCCTCTGACCGGGCAAAAGCAAGGATAACCGCAGAGGCAGGCAGCAGATGGGGCAGGGAAAATTTCAGCTTTGGGCGGACTACAGAGTCCCTGCGGGAGTGGGTGCGGGAACCGGTTGGGGCTCCCGACTACGGCAGGGAAAAGATGCTTTTTTCCCGGATGCAGGAAGCTCTTGGCAACCTGCAGGGTATATCGGAGGACCAGGAGAAGATGATAGCTGAAAGGGATATCCAGATAGAAGAACTTAAGATATTGGTAAAAAGACGCCTGCCATACAGGATGTACGGCTACCTTAAAAAAGCATTAAGGATGTTAGGGAGAAGGCAGGACAGGGGGCCGGATGCATAATAGAAGCCTTATAGTAATAGTCACCTACAACAGCCGGGACTTTATAGAGGACTGCCTTAGATCTGTAACAGACCAGACATACAGGGACTGGAAGCTTGTAATCGTAGATAATAATTCGTCGGACGGGACCCTTTCAAGGATAAGGCAGTTCCGGAACCAGTCTGCCGGGCTTGATAATGATAATTTCCGGCTGGTGCGCCTGAGGAAGAATATAGGGTTTTCCCGGGCGGTAAACCATGCAGCCCTGGACCTTGCTTCCAGGCGGGAAACTGATCCATTCGAATACCTTGTCCTTCTAAACCCGGATATCTGCCTTTTCCCTGATGCCCTGGAAAAACTGGTGTCCACATTCCGTATGGGGTCACAGGAGGGGGGGTCTGCCGTTGGAGCCTGCGGGGGGCTTATACTGGAATATGACCGGGATGTCATACAGCACCGGGCAGGAAGGATAACCGGCAACTTTATCACCAGCCACGAAGGATCGGGGGAGAAGTTCGACATAAGTTCAACAGGCTTAGATGCAGGCCTGGTAGAGTCAGATTATGTCACCGGCGCTTTCTTTGCCACCAGGTATCATTTATTCTGCCGGTCGGGAGGTTTTGACCGGGGTTACCGCCCCGTATATTTCGAAGAGCTGGACTACTGCCTCAGGCTCAGGGAAGCCGGCTGGAGAGTGGCTGCCAACCAGGCAGCCGTATGCAGGCATTTTGAGGGGGCATCTGTAAAAAGCTTCAGCCACAGGTTCTACCGCCACTATCATAAGAACAGGCTGAGGTGCGCCCTCCTCAATATGGACATACTGGAGCTTGTGCGCATCTTCCTTCCCGCAGAGATAAGATGGCTCAAAAAGGGCGCCACCAGGGACCAGGCAGCTCCTCTTTTATATGCCTACTTCATTAATTCGGTTTTTTTATTATTCAACCTGGGACTCAGGATAAAAAATCATTTTATATTGAACAGAATAGAGTTAAAATGAGTGATGGTCTCTATTTGATCATTACAATCAAAAAATAATCACCGGGAGAGGGAAATGGTATTGGATTCTTCAAAAAAGAAGGCAAAGACCAGGGTATCCATAATCAGTTATGATATCGTGGGCAAGAAGATGGCAGGGCCGGGTATAAGATTCTATGAATTTGCCAGGATCCTTTCAAGATATATGGATGTAACACTGCATACCCCCAATAAAGTGGATATCGATGCGGAAGGGGTAAGGCTAAGGCACTATAATATAAAAAACTATAACAGCCTGGCAAAGAATATGGAGAATGCCGATGTCATGATCATGCAGGGGCATATCCTTTACTATTTTCCCTTCCTTAAGAATTTCCCGGGCAAGATCATCGTGGACCTGTATAATCCGTTCAACCTGGAGAGCCTGGAGATGTATAAGGAAAGCAGCATTGCCGAAAGGCTCAGGATCGACCGCAGCAATAACCATATAATAAAGCTGCAGCTGGCTATAGGGGATTACTTTATATGCGCTTCCGAAAAACAGAGGGATTACTGGCTTGGCATGCTGGGCGCCATGGGACGGGTCAATCCTTACAGCTATGATGCTGACAATACGCTGCGGACCCTTATAGATGTAGTTCCCTTCGGGATACCGTCAGAACCTCCTAAAAGGTCAGGCGCATCTATTTCCGGCATAATCCCCAATATCAGGGAAGGCGACAAGATACTTCTATGGGGCGGAGGCATATGGAACTGGCTGGACCCCATAACCACCATAAAGGCATTGTGGGAGACTGCCCGGGACCGGGATGACCTCAAGCTGCTTTTTATGGGGATAAAGCATCCGGACCCCAAGCTTCCCGAGATGAAAAAATGCCTGGATGCCATAAAACTATCCCGGGAGCTGGGATTATATAATGAAAAGGTATTCTTCAATGAATGGACCCCTTATGATATGAGGCAGACACTGCTCCTGGAAGCAGATGCCGGCCTTTCCATACACCAGGAAAGGATAGAGACAGAGTTCTCATTCCGAACCCGGGTCCTGGATTATATATGGGCAGGCCTTCCGGTTATAACCACAGAAGGCGATTCCATAGCCAAGATGGTCAAAGAGGAAAATATCGGGGAAGTGGTAAAGTATGAGGACACCACCCAGCTGGCCAGGGTCATGGAAAGCATATTGGAGAACAAAAGCCTGCAGGATATATTCAGGAAGAATATCAAAAGGATAAGGACCAGGTTCTTCTGGGAAAACGTGACCAGGCCCCTGGTAAGATACTGCAGGGCTCCCCGGTATGCTGTGGACAAAAAGAAGACCTACCAGCTGGTGGAATACCAGAACAGCCGGCTGAAGAATATGATAAAGGAAAGATTCGAGGGCTGCACTAATATACTTATGGTCACCCGGGATAAAATGTCTGATAAGGGTCTTGTTGTTGACGGGGAAGTGGGCAAGGTGTTTTTCCTGGACCTGGACAGCCAGAAGCAAAAAGACAGGACCGGCCAGGACCTGGATGAGATAGGAAGGCTTAAGGCAGGCATAACCCAGCGGACCAAGTTTGACGGTATGATAATATCCAATGCCTACCAGGATGTAGAGCCGAAGTTTTTCTATGACCTGGTCAATGTACTGGGGGAAAAACTAAAAAGAGGCGGGCTGCTCTTTATCTCCCTTCCCGAAAACAGGGGACTTGTCCAGCTCCTGGGCCGGGGGAAAGCCAGGGACAGGACCGGGATAAGGATAGATGACTTTACCATGGAATATATACTCAAGGATTACGGTTTCAGCATAATCGACCAGGGAGACTGGGACAGTATCGAACAGGCGGAAAGGATACTGGGAGACCAGGAACTGGGGCAGGTATATGGTAAAAATGAGCTGTTCGAGCTTTTCGAGATCGGGATGGACCGCAGCAGATTCGAGGAGCTGGAGCTTTTGAGCCGGTTCGATATACTTGAATCGGAAGAGTCTTTAGCAGACCGTTCGGTAAAGGGGAGGCTCAAAAGATATATCTACCTGCTTACCAGCATGTACTTTGAGAATATGAGGAAAAGCTATAACCAGTCCATGATGAATCTCAGCAATAATATCCACCTGCAGATAAACCAGGAGATAAATGAGCTTAACCGAAAGAACAGGGAGAGGATGATACTCATATATTTCAATATTTTCAGGACCCTGTACCAGGAGATAAAGGGGCTGGGGTATGATATAGGCAGCCTCAAAAACCTTCTGGATGACCTGCCCATAAAGCAAAAGTCAAAGGTAACAGGCGACAGCATAGACCAGAACCTGAAAGTCCTCCTGAGGGATATGGAGAATATTGACAGGATACTTGGTCTTTCCATAACCCACAAATATTACCTGGCCAGGAAAAAGTAGCATAAAATTTCTAAATCTGATATAAGATTTATTTATTAATATGATAGGGGAGAAAAAAAAGTTGAGCCTTTTATACTCAGTCCTGCTGATATTGTTGAGTATTTCCATTGCTGTGGGAGGCCAGCTGATGCTAAAGATCGGCATAAACAGGATGGGTGTCAGCGATCTCGGCAGCTTAAGCGCTGTGGGGGGATTCTTTTCCGGGATAATCAAAAGCCCGATGGTAATTGCCGGTCTGCTGCTTTATGTAATATCTGCTGCCATATGGATGATAGTCCTGTCTGCCGTAGATCTTAGTTTTGCCTATCCGTTTTTAGGTTTTACTTATGTGCTGGTACTGGTATTGTCAAAATTCATCCTCAGGGAAGATGTAAATCCGGTCCGCTGGATAGGAGCTTTTATCATAACTGCCGGCGTAGTAGTCTTATCAAGAGGTTAGAACACATCAAAGCGAGGTAATAATTGCCCCAGGAAGACGATCCCTTAATATCGATTATAACAGTAAACTGGAATGGTAAAAAATACCTTTCAGACCTGTTTTCATCCCTTATAGGCCAGAACTACCCCCGGGACAGGCTGCAGATTATAATGGTGGATAATGCCAGCACTGACGGATCTGCAGACTATGTAAAAAGGAAATTCCCGGAGGTAGAAATAGTCAGGCTGGAAAAGAACCTGGGCTATGCCGGAGGAAATAATGAAGGTTTTAAAAGGGCCAGGGGCAGATATATCGCCCTCATAAACAATGACTGCATTGCTGATCCTGACTGGCTGTGCGGGATGCTGTCTATTTTTAAAAGATCATCGGACGATGCAAAAATAGGGGCGGTGGGGCCTAAAGTAGTCTTTTTCTGGCCCTATATCTCCCTGCAGCTTCTTTCCGGCAGCATAAACAGCCGGCAGGGCGGGGACAAAAGAACACCTGCCAGGCGGCTGGGGATAAAAATACTTGATGCCAGGGTAAAGAGCAGCGCTTCCGGCAGCAAATGGGAGTCTTCCGTGATAAAATATATGGACGGTTTCCATCCGCCCGAGGCTGATGACAGGGGAAGGTTATCGAGATGGAGCCAGGGTAACGCTGCTGTGGCTTTACCCATCTACGACCTGGAAAAACCAACCTATGTGGAGCTGCGTTTATCGTCCCTTATGTCTCCCAATCACTTAAAAGCGGTTATCGGGGAAGAGATAATAGGGGATATAAGGCTGGGAAAAAGGACCAGGAAAATAATGCTCAGGATCCAGCCGGAGATGTATATACATAAAAGGGACATAATCAACAGCTGCGGCGTGAAGATCAACCGCTCTCTTTACAGCAGGGACCGCGGTTTTATGGATTTTGATGAAGGCCAGTACCGCAGGGTGGAAGAGGTATTCGCCCTGAGCGGCAGCAGCTTTATGGCGGACAGGGAGATGCTGGAGGATACCGGGCGTTTCGACCAGGTTTTCTTTACCTATTATGAGGATATAGACCTTTTCTGGCGGGCGAGGCTTAAAGGATGGAAACATTTCTTCACTCCAAATGCCCTGGTCAGGCATCATCATTGCGGGTCCGGCCGGGAATGGTCCTATGATTTTACCTATAATGTCCTGCGAAACCGGCTGCTCATGATCTTTAAATGCGGATGGCCGGTACTGGTATTAAGGAGCCTGGCAGCATTTACTGCGGCAAAAGCCATTCACAGTGTTTATTACCTGGCCCGGCTTTTAAGGGGAGACCGTGCCAGGAGGATAGATATAGGCATAAGGTTCAGGATATTTTTCAGGCTTTTCTATCTTCTTCCGGCATTTTTGCCCAGAAGGGCATCCATAAGGTCCTCCAGGAAGATAAGGGACAGGCAGATAAGGCAATGGTTCAGGGATTTTAAATAATCCCGTATCGTGGTAGCATTCTTGACTATGAAAAAAATAGCCATCTATGACAGATATCTATCCACAGCCGGAGGAGGCGAAAGGTACAGCTGCAAAATGGCAGAGGTGCTTTCCAGGGTCCCGTATTATTCAGTAGAACTGGTAACCGATATTTTTACAGACCTGGATTCGTTATCGGAAAAGCTGAACCTGGACCTTTCCCGGGTCCGGCTGAGGATCTTTCCCTATATATCTGATGATTATGCCAGGCGGCTTACCGGCAGCTATGACCTTTTTATAAATGCCACCTACCTCAGCTCTCTTTCTGCCCATGGCAGGAAAAATATATATCTTTGCTATTTCCCCACTCCATTTGATGTAGACTTCGGTTTCCTTCACCGGTTTCTGCTTCTGTTTTTCCGCCAGCCTGCCCGCTGGGTCTTCCGCCTGGCGGCAAATATGACCCGGGGGTTTTCCGGTATTGCGGTAGAGGAGGGCCTTTATGAACCCAGGAGGTTTATGCTTAGGAGGGGAAGCTGGTCCTGCGGCCGGGTGTCCCTGGCGGTGAGCCGGGGCAGAGGTTTCCGGCTGGGCATAAAAAATCCGCCCGGGAGCCTTCTGGAAGATATGAAGGTAGACATACGGGTATACCGCAAAGAAGATGAAAGCGGGGGTAAGAGTGATCCCGTCTTTGAGTACAGGCAGACCCTGGGCAGAGGCCAGAGGCAGACTGTGGACCCGGGCC
This sequence comes from uncultured Actinomycetota bacterium, assembly GCA_964478985.1. Classification (GTDB taxonomy): domain Bacteria; phylum Actinomycetota; class Humimicrobiia; order Humimicrobiales; family Humimicrobiaceae; genus M55B120. Next base: position 3,072 of record CAYZJW010000020.1, on the reverse strand, counting down.
TGGACGGGGATGAAGAAGGATACAGGATGATCATAGGATCAGATACATTCACACCCTCGAAGGAAAAGGATCATGCTGCTGATTCCAGGAAATTGGGCGCAGTGCTGTATGATGAGTCCAGGACGGGGATACTAAGGCGCCTGGTGCTCAAGGCAATAGGTTATGTGCCGCTGTTTCTGACCTCTTTCCCCAAAGACCTCAGGTTCCTGGACTCATACCAGAAGATAGTGTCCATTTCCGAATATTCCAGCTACTGGATCCAAAAATACAGGAAAAGGCAGAGCACCATACTTTTTCCTCCAGTAGATACAGATAGTTTTGCATCATCAAAAAACATCCCCAGGGAAAAGGCCATACTGAGTGTGGGAAGGTTTTTCCCCCGGCATCACAATAAGAAACAGTATGAGCTGGCGGCAGCCTTTATCGATATGGTAAAAAAATATCCCCGGGAGATGGAAGGTTACAAACTGTACCTGGCAGGCGGGCTGGAAGACAGGCCCGGCCACATGGAATATGTAGAGAGCATAAGAAAAAAATCGGAAGGATACCCGGTAGAGGTAATGGCTAATATTTCCTTTGAAAGGCTGGCCCGCCTTTTCGGGAAAGCGTCCATATTCTGGCATGCTGCCGGACTGGGTGAAGATGAGAGGTCCCATCCGGAAAAATTCGAGCACTTCGGCATAACTACGGTGGAGGCTATGTCGGCAGGCTGCATACCGGTGGTGATAAGAAAGGGAGGCCAGAAGGAGATAGTCCGGGACGGCGTTAACGGTTTTACCTTCCTGGACCTGGAAGAGCTTAAGGAAAAGACCCTTGATATAATCCGGGGGGAAATAGATGAGGAAGCAGTCAGGAAGGAGGCAGCCGCAGGCAGCCGCAGGTTCTCCAATGAGAGATTTGCCAGGGACCTGTTGTCTGTAGTAGAGGATGTGATGAAGCCATAGGCGGAGTTATCATTTATGACCGATATCAGTATAGTGACCGTAAATTATAATGGGACAGGATTTATAGAGGACTGCCTGGAAAGCATAAGCCGGGGATTTGCCCGGGAAGGCGATATCTCCTATGAGGCCATAATCGTGGATAATGCCTCCACTGACAGCAGCCGGGAATATATAGAAAATTTCTGCCGCGAAAACAGCAGCTTCAGACTCATAAGAAATAGCGCCAACCAGGGTTTCGGGTCTGCATCCAATAAGGGGGCAGAAAAGGCATCCGGGGAATTCCTTCTGTTTTTGAATCCTGACTGCAGGATCATTGACGGGGATATAGGAAAGGCGGTAGATTTTTACCGGAAGGCCGGTGACGCGGGAGTCCTGGGAGTAAAAGTTATGGGTAAAGATGGAGAGCTGCAGCTCAGCCCCCGGGCATTCCCCACGCTGGCCAGGCAGTTTTATGAGAGTTTTTTCTGCAGCCGGATTTTCAGGTCCAGCCCCATATTCGGCTCATACTTTATGACCTGGTGGGACCACTCATGCGCCAGGCAGGCAGACTGGCTGTCGGGATCATTTATGCTGTTAGAAAACAGGGTATTTAAGGAAGCAGGGGGTTTTGACCGTGATTATTTCATGTACAGCGAGGATACTGCCCTGTGCCTGGAACTGGTGCGGAGGGGCTATAAGAATTATTATTATCCCTATTATGCTGTAGAACATGCCGATGCAGGCATCGCTTCCCGCGATAAGGCATCCAGGGAAGCCCAGGTCTGGCAAAGCCGCAGGACTTATTTCAGCAAGAACCATTCAGCTGTCCAGGCGGCGGTATTCAGCCTGGTATATCTTGCCGGCATAATCAACCGTATAATCATCTTCGGGGCAGGGTCGATATTCTCGAAACCTGCAAGGACAAGGGCTGCCTCATATCTAAGGGCGGTTTATATATATTATTGTAAAAAAAGACAGGATGCCGGCAGGGCCTGATACAGCACATGGAAAAGTTCCTAAAAGAAACCAGCTTTATAAGTACTGTCTATAATGAAGAAAGATCCATACAGGAATTCCTGGAGAGTCTTAAGGCACAGTCAGCGCTTCCGGGAGAGATAATAATAGTAGACGGCGGTTCATCCGATAATACATTTTCCCTGCTGAAAGGATTTTTTGAAGAGTGGGCCCGGAAGGGGCAGGGTCCTGTATACATGCTGCCGGAAGGCCGCGGCAGGAACGGGCGGAAAGCGGATAAAACGGCAGTAAGGCTTATAAGCAGCCCCGGAGCCGGCATATCCCGGGGAAGGAATATTGCCATAGACAAGGCCTCAGGGACTTTTATAAGCGTAAGCGATGCCGGATGCGTGCTGGACCCGGGATGGCTGAAAGAGATAAACCGGAAAATGGACGAAGATCCCAGCAGGATAAACGGGGGCATGAATTATCCCCTGTGCGCCGGGATGCTCCAGAGGCTTACAGCGCTTTCTATAATGCCGGGCTTAAACGAGACAGACTCCGGAAACTTTATGCCCTCATCCAGGAATATATGTTTCCGGAAATCACAGTGGGAAGATGCGGGGGGCTATCCGGAAGACCTGGACTTTGGCGAAGACATGAAGTTTGATTTCAATATCAGGAATAAGGAATACAGGCTTGCCTTCTGCCCCCGGGCTGCGGTCTACTGGAAGATGCGCAGCAGCCTGGACAGCATATTCAGGCAATTTTTCAGGTATGCAAAGGGAGATGCCCTGGGAAGGATGTATCCCTTAAGGCATATGATAAGATTTGCTTCGGGTGCTTTGTTTTTGGCGGTAATGCTTTGCGGAATATTCCTGTCGCCCCTGATATTTACGGCATTTTTGCCTCTGGGGGCTTTATACTGCCATAAGGCGTACTACAGGCTGTTTTTCCGCTGGGAGGGTAATGAGAGATGCAGGCCGCAGGGAGCCGCCAAAGCCTCAGCCCTGGTCCTGATACCGCTTCTCCTTGTCTATATAGACAGCGCCAAGGTATTCGGCTATATTTACGGCTTATTTGCCAGGAGGCATTAAGAGGCTCCGCTGTTATCCCTGTCAGGCAGCTGTCCTTTCAGGCTTTCAGGTTGGCTTATGAATCCTGCCGGTGAATAGACTTTGACATGCCTGTATTT
>CAYZJW010000019.1:9918-16099 GCA_964478985.1 uncultured Actinomycetota bacterium | reverse complement strand
ATGGTAGCAGTGTGAAGATCCACCAGGATGGCCCGGTCTATGCCGGCTACCATCAAAAGGTCTGCCAGCAGCCTGGCCGATATGGGCTCCCTTCCCTCTGACTTTTTATCCTGCCGGGCATAACCATAATGAGGTATTACCGCATTTATGACTGCTGCCGAGGCGCGTTTCAGGGCATCTATCATCACCAGGAGCTCCATTATATGGTCATTTACCGGCCGGCTGCATGTCTGTATGAGGAATACGTCTGCCCCTCTGACACTTTCATTGAACTTTACATAGATCTCGCCGTCCTTGAAATGCGTCCTGGAGACATCGCCCATCTTGATATGAAGGTTGTCAGCTATTTTCTGTGCCAGCTCCGGGCAGGATGACCCCGAGAAGACCATCATCCTTTTATTCTTTGTCTCTTCCTTTACGCCAAGGTTGTGTTTCATTGTTTTTTCTCCTGCTTCCTTTCCCTGTATTTGGCTGCGCCTTTTCTTATATTTCTCTGTTTTGACCTCTCTATGGCCATGGCATCGGCCTGGACATCACGGGTTATGACTGATCCTGCTGCCACTATGGCTCCCCTGCCTATGCGGACAGGGGCGATCAGCATGGTATCGGACCCTATGAATGCATTATCTTCTATTATAGTCCTGGATTTGGAGAAGCCGTTATAGTTGACCGTCACGCTGGAAGCCCCGATATTGACCCCGCTCCCTATTTCAGTATCACCCACATATGAAAGATGGGGGACCTTGCTCCCCCGGCCGACCGAAGATTTCTTTACCTCGCAGAATGCCCCGATCTTGACCCCCGACCCGGTGACCGTATCAGGCCTTATATAGCTGTAGGGTCCTATATTGTTATCAGGTCCTATATCCGCACCCAGTATTACCGAGTGAAGAACCCGGGTACCGCTGCCTATGCGGCATCCATCGATCCGGGAAAAGGCCTCTATCACTGCATTTTTGCCTATGAAGGTATCTCCGATTAAAAAGCATGAGGGTCCTATGACGGCATCAGGCTCTATTACAACCGTATCCTCTATGTATACCGAGGAGGGATTCCTTATGGTCACCCCGTTTTCCATATGCCCCCTGTTTATCCTATGCTGAAGTATTTCCTCAGCTGCTGCCAGCTGGATCCTGTCATTTATTCCTCCTGCCTCAGAGCTGTCGCCGGCAGTATATGTCTCTACTTTTTTTCCTTTTTCAATAAACATCTCCACTATATCGGTAAGATAGTGTTCTCCCTGTGAATTCTTTCTGCCTATTTTCCCAATATTATTTAACAGCATCTGTTTTTTAAAACAGTATATGGAGGAATTTACCTCGTCTATTTGCTTCTGGCTGGAAGATGCATCCTTTTCCTCTACTATCCGCACAATCTTTCCCCGGTCATCCTTCACTATCCTGCCGTATCCGTATGGATCGTCTGCCATATAGGTAAGTATGGATGCGGAAAGGTCTTTTTTGTGTCTCAATGCTGCCAGGACCTTCAAAGTTTCTGAGTTTATAAGGGGGCAGTCCCCGCTGAGCACCAGTATATTTTCTCCCATATCATCAAAATGGCTTTCTGCAGTCATGACTGCATGGGCAGTCCCCAGCTGTTTATCCTGGTCTACGGTTAAAACTCCTGGAAAGCTGTCTTTTAAATACTTTCGCACTTCTTCCTTTTTATGGCCTATGACAGCAAAGATATTTTTGGGGCCCAGCATCTGCACCTGTTTCAGTATATGATATATCATGGGCTTTCCGCATAAATGGTGCAGCGCTTTGGGAGTCTCCGACCTCATCCTCTTGCCCTTTCCGGCAGCCAGGATGATCACACTTAAATCCTTTGAAAAATCCATAAGATCCGGTCTCAAATCAGGTCCAATATTTTATATAGAATACAGGTTGATTTTAACATAAATGTTTTTTTAACCTAAGTAAAAATATGGGTCACTCTGCAAATCTGCCCCCGGTTATCTCTTTGGAGATAACACGGTACCCGGGCCCGAAATATACAGTTATATATATAAGGTTATTGCAGCCATTTCCCAGGATCTCTTTTCTGAGGAAATACTCGGCCCCTGAAGGAGCGTCTTCGCCTTCGTATACCCGGGATATGTCACTTGTCTTGGAAGCCCTTACCGTGATCTCTTCCCCGCACTTATCGCATATTATATTGAATATCACGAATTTTGATCCACTGTCCTCGGGCATGGTAAACAATCTCTTTAAGCCGTCAAGTAATCCACCCATATCTTCTCCCTGTCCGGTTACAAACATCTTTAATATCTTTAGATATAACGGTCTGATCTCAATTATCCTGTTTTTTTGTAATATATCAACTATCTTTTGCTTACATCTTCCATATTAATCATTATAATGTAAAGTGTTAATGCTTGTAAAAAAGACTATTATGATGATATGCCAGGCAGCAGGGACAGAATAGGACAGGTACTTTATCTTTTAAAGTATGCAGCTATGTCCAGGCTGAAAAAGAGCGCCCGCAGGCCGCTTATGTGCGCTTACAAGGTCACTGCTGACTGCAGCCTCAATTGCCTGCACTGCCCCTTTGTGACCGGGGATGGCAAAATAAAAGGTCCCCTGGATTACAGTTCCGCACTGGCAGTGCTGGACAGGCTTTACCAGGACGGGGTAAGGATACTGGTGTTTGAGGGAGGAGAACCGCTCCTGTGGAAAGATCCGGCTGCCGGAAAGGACCTGTCCCACATTATAGACAGGGCAAAGGAAAGATTCTTCTTTACCTGCATAACCACCAACGGCACCATCCCGCTTAGCGGTTTTGATCCTGATATCGTGTTTATAAGCGTGGACGGCCTGAAAGAGACCCATGACAGCATACGGGGGAAATGCTTCGATATAGTGATGTCAAATATTGAAAGATACAGCCGCCGGAAAAAGATCATAATAAACACCTGTATCAGCAGGCTTAACTTCATGGAGATACCTGAACTGGTAAAATACCTGGAAGGCCGGGTATACGGGATGACTTTCCAGTTTTTTTATCCCTACAGCCAGGTGGAAAACCTTTCCCTCAGCATGGTCCAGAAAAAACAGGTTCTGGGGGAGCTTGCCGGCCTCAAAAAGAAGGGATACAGCCTGCTGGATTCCTACAGCTGCCTTAAGAAGATGGAAGATAACAGCTGGAAGTGCAGGGATTTTTTGATCTCCAGTGTCGAGCCTGACGGGAGCATTAACCATGGATGCTACCTTAAGAACAGGACCGAAGACATATCCTGCGAACGTTGCGGTTTTACCGCCCATTGCGAGATCTCACTGGCATACGGCCTGGATCCCGGCGCCATAAGAGCCGCCAGGGATATTTTCTGGGGGAGGTAATAATAATAACTATAGCTATTTTGCAGCTCCCAGATATTCTTCTATCCTTTCCATATCCTCATTTTCCCTGTCACCCTTGAAAAATAATTGTAAAAAGCTTATCCTTCTTTCCGCCTCAATATAGGCATGGGTCACCCGGAGAGACGAACCTCTCAGGTACCTGCAGAACAGCCTGGCCTTTATTATATAAATATCCCCGGCACGCCTTAATATGCTGAAATGCCTGCTATTTCCCAGGGGCATGACAGAGATGATATTTTTGAAGACATCCAGGTCATCAGGAAGAGACCTGTATTTTTTCTCCAGCTTCCTGCAATCTTTCTGGAAATAGCCAGTCTCCTCAAATTTCATCTTCATAACTTCTCACCGAATATTTATCATCGCGGTAAAAAACACTTTCGTATATAAGCTGATCACCCTCCCCGGCTGTCATCCATGGTATATCGTGGTGAGAATACTTTTCCAGTTCATTTGCATTCTTGTCCGCCAGCCGGGCTATCACTCCATCAATATGTTCTGTCTCCCGGGCAGAAAGCAGGCTGAGGTCGGCTTTTTTCAGGGGCAGGTACTTTTTCTGGCTATATTTGAAGTATTTACTTTTTACTGCTTCTAATTCGCCTTTCTGCTGCATATCCTTTACAACTGAAGCAAACTCGATCGATGTGGGGCCGTGGTGGTTTTTAATATAGGTTGCACCCATAAGGTTTTCTTCATATTTTTCATAATAATCAAAATCTATAAAATAGAGTAATTTATGTATAACTGTCTCACCCACATTGGGTTTGCTGCCCACTTTTTCCAAAAGGTAAAGGATGACCTGTTTGAATTTATCCAGGTCCTTCTGGCTGACCCGGACCTCCAGGCTCTTTTTTTTTGCCGGCCTATTTTCGGGAAGCCTTACCCCGGGCTTCGCATCATGGCAATCAAGCAGGTCATCAAGCGTGATATTGAATATCCTGGCCATCTGCCTGGCCTCGGAAATGGTCATATCCCTTTTACCCTGCTCTATCTGTATATAGGTAGGACGGGATATCCCCAGCTCGGATGCCACATATCCCTGGGTCAGATCCCTGCCGGTACGCATTTTATGTATAAATCTTCCCGTCTCCATAATATATTTCCTGTCATTAAAAGATCATTATATGGTCTAATATATAGTATGTCATAAATTTTTTCAATATTAATGTTATAATATTTTACACCCGTGCAATAAATAAGAAAAACAGGTAGATCGTAATTGATTTAGAATTTTATACCTTCCAGGGCCAGGAGCTTCTTCTTTAGCTCCGGTCCCGGGCCGAAACCGCCAGGGCTTCCGTCGCCCTTTATAATGCGGTGGCAGGGTACGATAAGCATGACCGGGTTCTTACCCATGGCATTTCCCACTGCCCTGCCGGCGCCGGGCCTGCCGCTCATTGCCGCAAGGTCCCCATAACTGCAGGTACAGCCGTATGGGACCCCGGCTGCTTCTTTCCATACCCGCTTCTGGAATCTGGTGCCGGCAAGGAATACAGGCCTGATCCCTTTGATCTCCAGTCCCCTGTCCAGGTAGCCGGCAACAGCTGCTTCCAGGCCGGGAAATCCCTTCTGTCTGACAGAAAGGCCGGGATATCCCTCCTCAAGAGAAAATATATAATCATCAAGCCAGTCCCTGCCGGGTGTAAGTGCGGCCGCGGCCGGACCCTGCCCATCGTCCAGCCACAAATAGTATAATGTTCCTATTTGTGTCCTGAAACAGGACCGGTTAAGTATCATCAGCTCATTTATTGAGTTCTATGAAATATTCAATAGAACGGTCATAGGTCTTTTCTGCCCTGCTGTCAAAATAACAGGCAGGGAGCTCTCCGGCCCTCCTGTGATATGCCACGCATTCGCAGCAGACTCCCTTGCGGGAGCAGGGTTCATAGGTGCAGTTGCACTGCGTGAGGTTTTCTTGCTTATTGCATTCCATCCATATTCCTCCCGGATCCCTTAAAATTAGTATTCTATGCCTTTTTTAGCCCTGATCCCTTTACTGAAGGCATGCTTTATCTCTTTTATCTCTGATACCGTGTCTGCAATCTCTATGAGCTCCTCCGGGGCGCCCCGGCCGGTAAGGACCACAGACATGTCCCGGGGCCTTTCCTGCAGGAGCCTTATAAGTCCTTTGGTGTCTATAAGCCCGTAGGCTAAAAGATTTATTATCTCGTCCAGGATTATGATGTCATGCCGGCCTTCCAGTATCTTTTCCCTGGCCGTCCTGAAAGCTGCTGCCGCTTCTTCCCTGTCCCCGGGAGTTATCTTTATCTTTCCGTCTTCTATCCCGTAAAAGCCCTTTCCCAGCTGCATCAACTCAATATGGGGTGCCAGGCTTTTTAAGGCTTTTTCCTCACCCGTCTTCCAGGCGCCTTTTATGAACTGGAGGATAAGCACCTTTAGCCCATGTCCGGCCGCCCTTACCGCCATTCCCAGGGCAGCTGTAGTCTTTCCCTTTCCGTTTCCCGTATTTATGATTATCTGGCCTCTGCCGCCGCCTGCCATATTGCTCCTAATATATATAATTCTGGATTATAAAGACCACCAGCAGGAACATCACCTCGGTTATCTCGCTGGTCCCGCCGGCTATATCACCGGTCACTCCTTTTGTCCTCCTGGTAAAGAACCAGCCCTGGGCCATGATAAGCATTATCATAAAGGACAGTATCAACAGCACAGCGGCAAAAAGATGTATCCTGAATGATTCTATGGGACAGGCCGATAAGCCGAATACTATCCCTTCTTCCAGGTAGACCCTAAGGATGCTGCCTCCCAGGACCAGGATCAGGTAGAGTATGAAAAAATAGGCACTGGATATATTAAAGTAC
>CAYZJW010000019.1:1928-9818 GCA_964478985.1 uncultured Actinomycetota bacterium | reverse complement strand
CCTGTCTTTTTTTCCGGAAAACAATCCGTCAAACATATCTGCCAGGCCGTCGATATGGGCGCCGCCGGTAATTATGATCTCAAATATCACCGTAAATAATACAGCCAGGAAAAGAGGGAGAAACAGGTTCAGCAAAAAGAATGACAGACACATGAAAAAGCCTATCATCAGGCCCACCAGGGGAAAATATACCATGGAACCCGCTATATCCTTTTCTTGCCTGTAAAAGGCCTCCGGGGTCTTTATTATGGTCAGGAAACTAACGGCATTTATAAATCTTTTTCCCAATACAGGCCTTCCGCCTCTCATTTTAATTCCTGTTTTATGCCGGCAATGAAAAAGTATACTTTGTCCGATACCGAAGCAAGTTCCCTGTTTATTACCCCCATAAGGTCCCGGAACAGCCTGCCCAGGGGAAATGCCGGCACCACCCCCATGCCCAGCTCATTAGATATTATTATAATATCCATGCTGCCGGAGGAAAGCTTTTTTATAAAATAGGTGAAAAAATCATGGACTTCCTGCTCTATGCCGGACTCCATGCTGTTTTCTATGACCTCCATATCATCCAGCCTGTATTCATGGATGATCCTGAAAAGCAGGTTGGTGACGCAATCCACTACCAGTGTCTGGACCCGGTTATCCTGGAGCAGGGAATATATGCGGTCGATCTCCCGGCGGTCTGGTTTTGAAACAGCCAGTTCGATAGTCAGCCAGTCTTCCGGGCGTCTCTTCCGGTGCAGCTCCACCCTCTTTTCCATCTCTTCATCGGTTATGCTGGATGTGGCCAGGTATGCTGTCCTGCCTGCAAGCGATGCTGCCAGCTTCTCGCCATAACTGCTTTTCCCGCTCCTGGCGCCTCCCAGTATTAGATAAATACCTGACATTAACGCTCCCTTTACATTAGTATACTTACTACTGGAGGGGGGACAACAATAGTAAGTATACTAAACCTGACAATACTTCAGATCTATTTATAGCCGCGTACTTAAGCGGATAGACTTTCAACAAAACCAGCCTGCCTTACCGGCCGGAAAGGCGGTTGTCCAAATATTACTACAAAAACAGTAAATGACAACAGTTTTGTTTTACAAAATAGGTCAATATACATATAATCTCATTATTTATCTGGTTTTTTCTTATGGACGATATCACATTATACTGGATACTACTGGCAGCCATCTTTGCCTTTGCTGTCATGGCTTTCTTTACCCTCCAGGTCATCTCCGCTCCCTACGGCAGGCATATACGCAGGGGCTGGGGTTATACATTAAAGGCCCGGATAGGATGGCTGGTGATGGAGTTTCCTGCTTTTCTAATCATAATACTCATATTTCTGGCAGGAAGCAGGAAAGATAATATAGTCTCAATAGTTTTTCTGGCCATGTGGACCTCCCATTATCTCCACCGCACCTTCATATTTCCCTTCCTGATGAAGGGGGGAGATAAAAAATTCCCGGCGGTCCTTGTAGTATTCGCTCTTATATTCAATACCATGAACGGATATGTCAACGGGAAATACCTTTTCCAGCTGGCTCCGGCCTATGATATAAGCTGGCTATATGACCCCCGGTTTCTGGCAGGGGCTGCGTTCTTCCTTTCGGGCATGATAATAAACCTGCATTCAGACCACGTGCTGAGGATACTGAGGAAAGATCCGGAGGACGGCTACAGGATACCCCGCAGGGGTCTTTTCAGGTATATATCCAGCCCCAATTATTTTGGCGAGATACTGGAATGGACAGGCTGGGCCATAGCTACCTGGTCGCTCCCGGGTCTTGCTTTTGCCGTATTCACGTTTGCCAACCTGGCGCCCAGGGCTTTTTCCAACCACAGGTGGTACCGGGAAAATTTCCCTGATTATCCCGGACAGAGAAAGGCCCTTATTCCCTATATAATGTAAGATATCCTGGATTAATTGACCAGTCCTGATTCTTTTAGCCATGTGAAAGTATCTATTACCGACTGTTTTACTGTCCCTGGCCTGTAGCCCAGCTCCCGGCTGGCCTTTTCATGGGATATGAATGAATTGCTGCAGAGGGTGGAGAGGGAATAGCTGGTAAATATGGGCGGCCTTTTTGAAAGCCGGTAATATAAAGGAGTGATCCGGCTAAATGTCCTGGCAAGGCCCATAGGTACATATACGGAAGGGGCGGGTACGCCGGTGACCTCTTCAAGTATGGAAAACATCTGTTTAAGGGTCATCCTTTCCCCTGATAGAATGTAGTTTTCTGCGGAGGGCGCCTTAAGGGCGGCAAGTATATGCCCCCGGGCTACATCCCTTACATCCACGAAATCATATGCTCCCCCGATACCGATCTTCATGCTGCGGTTATAATAATCGATAAACATCCTGGTAATAGAAGATACTCTCCAGTCAAAAGGGCCCAGGGTGCCTGTGGGGCAAACTACTACTGTATGGAGGCTGTCTGTTCCAGCTTCTATGACCTCCATGCTTGACAGGGCTTTTGACCGGTCATATTCACCCCTCTGGTTTGCAGTATCAAAAGGCATATTCTCGTCTATTACGGTCCCTTCCGGGGGCTCTTTAAGCGCATGTATGGTGCTGGTATATATCAGTTTCCGGACCCCGTTTTTGAGGCAGGCCTTAAGCACATTCCTGGTGCCTTCCAGGTTGCATTCCTTTATCAGGCTGTCTTCCCAGGGCAGGAGAGTTATCCTGGCTGCCAGGTGATAAACTGTATCCACGCCCTTAAATGCCCTGTCCAGCGATGAAAGGTCCAGGATATTTCCTGTAACCTTTTCTATGTCAAGGTCCTTAAGAATTGATGCATCCGATGTAGGACGCATGAAAGCCTTTACATCACGGCCCCTTTCAAGGAGTTCCCTTAAGAGCACATTGCCTATAAAACCGGTAGACCCGGTCACAAGATCCATATATTATGACCTTCTTAAAGAAAATATTTCAGAAAGTATATTATGATTTATTCAAAATAGCCATTCATAACTTCTTCTTTCTTTGAGAAGAAAAAGATCTGCTGCTATGATATTAACAGGGCTCTAAAAAAGCCCCGGCAGTAAATATGCTCACAATGCTAAAAGATGGCTGATACGGTATTTACCCTTCTTTGCCAGATATCCCGGCAGAGCTGAATGTGGCCATCTCGTCCATTATCTTTACCGCAGCTTCTGCAATGCTTATCCCGATGGCCGCCCCCGTACCCTCGCCCAGCCTCATGTCAAGGTCGAAAAGCGGTTTTAATCCCAGATGCGCCAGGGCTATGCTATGCCCCCTTTCTGCCGAGCAGTGGGACGGTATCATATAGGCAGAGCTCCCGGGTTCCACGGCATTGGCTATGAGTGCCCCTGCCGCAGAAATAAACCCGTCTATGACTACCGGTATGCTTCTGGCTGCACAGCACAGTATGGCTCCGGCAATACCGCCTATCTCAAAACCGCCGACTTTGGAAAGGACATCGATGGCGTCTCCGGGATCGGGGTTGTTTATACTTATTGCCTTTTCTATGGTCTTTATCTTTTTTTCCAGTACTGGCGCTTGTATGCCTGTGCCCAGTCCCGTTACCATGCTTGCATCAGCACCGCATATTACAGAAGTTATGGCGCTGGAAGCCGTGGTATTTCCTATGCCCATATCGCCGGCGCCTATTATATTGAATCCTTTGTCGATAAGGAGACCGGCAGCGTCTATGCCTCCTTCTATGGATGCTGCTGCCTGCTTCCTGTCCATGGCCGGACCTGCAGTCATGCTGGCAGTGCCGGGAGCAACTTTCCTGTCAATCAGCCCCGGATGGGGATCAAATCCTGCTGCCACTCCCATATCCGCCACATAAACCTCAGCCCCGATATGCCTGGCCAGTACATTTATAGCAGCTCCCCCGGCGAGAAAATTAAGCACCATCTGCATGGTGACTTCCCTGGGATATGCGCTCACTCCCTCCTGTGCCACACCATGGTCCCCTGCCATCACCAGGACTGCTTTCCGGTCCAGAGGCGGCTTAAGACTGCCGGTGATGCCCGCTATCTGCTTTGCCAGCTCTTCCAGCCTTCCCAGGCTTCCCCTGGGCTTTGTCAGGTCATCCAGCCTGGCCTGGGCCTTTTCCATGATCCGGGGGTCCGGGGGTCTGATCAGGCTTATTGTCTCTTCCAGTATTCCCATCTTCTCTCCATTCTTAAATGAACCAAAATTAAAAAATCCTTAATACTGGATACCAGTAAAAAGTCATGCAAGGGGATTTACCCATTTTAATCCGGAGAAACGGGCAAAATCGGCATCGGTAGATGCGAACGTACATCCATGTTCAATGGCCAGGGCAGCAAGATGCGCATCGCTTACCAGATTGGCGGCAGCCTGGTATTCTGAGATCAGCTGCTTAAAAACAATCCAATGCCTTTCGGTGGGCCTGATTATTATGGTACAGGGTTGATCGATCCAGCTTTGCACGCGATCAAGCGCCTGTTCAATGGATAGCGGATACTCAAAAACCCTGGGATTAGTCCCTATGCGGATAAATGCAGACATAACGGTCCAGCAGAGACAGACAGTATCAGTTCCTGATAGTCTGCTGTCCCACCAGTCACGGGCCTTCTGGTTATGGGGATCAATGGAATCCTCGGCATACAACAGAATATTTGCATCGACCAGGATCAACGGTGATCCTCACCTTCGATATGGGCCAATAGTTCCTGGATATTATCTATATTCCTTCCGGCACGGAGACCCATTTTATGAGGTTCTGTCTTATAGGTGCGATGCTTTGCCTGCTGTTCTACCTGACTGAGACCCTTGCGAAGAGCTTTATTGATGACAGTCTTAAATGGCGTGCCCGTTTTTTTTGAAATACTGCGTGCCCGCTCCATCACATCATCATCTATGGTTATTGTTGTCCTCATATTGTCATCATAGCATCATTTAAAATGATGTCAATACATCAAATTATTTGCATGGGATGGTATATTAAAAAATATACGGTTTTATGATAATATCTACAGATTGTATTTTGACTTCACTGCATGAGAGGTTTTATGGATACAAGGGAAAAAATCCTTCTGTGGATAAGGGCAGTAAGGGCGCCTTTCTTTTCTGCCACAGTTATGTCTTCGGTGATTGCCGGTGCACTGGCATTTTCAGAGGGAAGTTTTAACTGGTTTTATTTTATTGGAGCGGCACTGGTGATCGCGGGCTCCAATTGCGGCATCAACCTTATAAATGATTATTTCGACCATAAAAGCGGAAATGATGAGATAAACAAATATCCTACTCCCTTTTCCGGAGGGAGCCGTGTAATCCAGGAAGGCCTCATAAGGCCCCGTTCTATCCTGGCCGCCGGCATCATATGCTTTTCCGTTGTCACCATATTCGGCCTGTATTTCGTGATATTTGTAAATCTCCATCTTTTATGGTTTGGCCTGGCTGCAGTGATACTGGGCTACTTCTATACCGGAAGCCCTGTCAGGCTTGTCTACAGGGGAGTGGGAGAAATATTTGTCTTTATTAAGTCGGGCCCCCTGGCAGTATGCGGCACATATCTTTTGTTCACAGACAGGATCACTGCAGAGGCACTCCTGATCTCTATCCCCCAGGGGCTCCTCATAGCAGCCATACTTTTTATAAATGAGTTTCCTGACTATGAGGCCGACAGGACGGCAGGGAAAATGCATATAGTGGCAAGAATTGGCAGGAAGAAGTCGAGATACTATTATGCGGCTGTCATAGCCCTGGCATACTTATCAGTCATTATTCCCGTGATACTGGGAATATTTCCCTTATGGCTGCTGATAACCCTGGCAACCCTTCCCCTTGCGGTAAAGTCAGTGCATATTGCCTTCACGAAATATGATGATGAACAGGCCATATTACCTGCCCAGGCCGGTACTATCATACTGACTCTTGCATTTGGTTTGAGTATATCCATAGGATATATGCTGGACAGGTTTTTCTAGGATCATTATCTTTGTCCCGTAAACAGGCTGCAGATGCCTCCGGACAAAGGCCGGTATTCCGTTTTTTGCCACCCGGAAGCCTTCATAAGGTCCATAAATCCTCCGGATCCCGGAAATTCCCTTATAGACTTTGCCAGGTAATCATATGCCTGCCGGCTGCCGGTAAGTATTCCTCCCATAAGGGGCATAATTCTTCTTATGTACATCCCTGAAAGGCTGCCGAAAAGACCGCTCTCAATATGGTTAAATTCCAGGATCACAATACTTCCTCCCGGCCTTACTATCCTTAAGAACTCTTTGAGCGCTTTTTTCCTTTCCAGTATATTCCTTATCCCGAATGCAATAGTGACACAGTCAAAACTGCCGTCTGCAAACCCGGTAGCGGTGACATCCCCCTTATAAAAGCATATACCTTTTATAAGGCTGTATTTTTTCCTGGCGACCTCTATCATGTTCCCGGAAAAGTCCATTCCGGATACTTCCCTGTTCCCGGCCTTCCACAGCTGATAAGTGGAGGTCCCGGTTCCGCAGCAGGCATCAAGGACCTTTTTATGCTCCGGTCTTATGAGCTTAAGGAACTCATGCCTCCACTTCTTTTCCAGGCCCATGCTGAGTATAAGGTTGGAGGCATCATATCTTCCGGATATTGAATTGAATATATCCCTGATATCGGGTCTGCGGGTATTTACACTTTCGTTTATCATCCGGATCTCTTCTACTTTTTCCTGAAGAAGCTTAAAAAGCGGTCCTGGTATTTCTCGAAGACTCCCCAGCGGTCAAGTTCTTCCTTGAGTCTGGCAGGTTTTACTTCCCCTTTTTCAAACAGCCTGAAAAGCAGTTCGATCTCCTTCCGGGCAGCCAGGGGTATACCCATGGAGTCCCTGGTCACAATGGGGAATCCCCTGCTGTTCATGCCTATGTCATTTCTTTCTATCATATCGGGAAGCTGTGACTGGTATGCGCTTCTGGTCATAAGTTCCTGGGCAAACCTGGAAAGGGATACATCCCAGAACTCATCCACGCCCTTGATTATGGCAGTATGCTTTTCTCCCCTTTTATTTATGTCATCGATTATCTTGTCCAGGACAGTATTAATGGATTCAGAGACTATATCCATCTTTTCGGCATCTTTGGCCAGCCTCAGCCTGTAAAGGATCATAGCCAGGTCATTATCCTCGGAGGCTATCATCTCAAAAGCCTGCCTGGCTTCCTGGCTGAATCCTTCAACCCTTAACATATATGAAGGTGTCAGGAGTTTTGGTCTCTGCCAGGTTATCTTTCCTTCCCTTACTATGGTCTCAGAGTCCCTGGACCTTCCCTCAAAACCAATATACATGGGGACAGTAAGCATATAATACCTTACAGTAGTAGAGCTGTAAGATGATATAAGCTCCTTGGGATCCAGTATTACACTGGTCTCTTCCATTGCCTTTTTAATTTTTTCTTCCAGACCCATATTATTGATCAAAAACCTTTCTTATACCATTATACCATGAGGATAGATTATCCACCTCCAGAGATACAGGAAGGACAGATGATGTCCCTCCTGTAGAAAGATCCATGTTCTGCCGGGGTTATATTAACCCAGATTAAAGAATGAATCCCTTCCCCTGTAAACTGCCAGGTCTCCCAGGTCTTCCTCTATCCTCAGAAGCTGGTTGTATTTGCATACCCTGTCAGTCCTGGATGGGGCACCTGTCTTTATCTGGCCGGCATTCAGGCCCACTACTATGTCAGATATGGTAGTGTCACTGGTCTCCCCGGAACGGTGGGATATCACAGCAGTATAGCCGGCCCTGTTTGCCATCTCTACTGCATCCATTGTCTCTGAAAGTGTGCCGATCTGGTTGACCTTTATCAGTATGGAATTGGCCACAGCCATGTCAATTCCTTTTTTAAGCCTTTTCGTATTGGTGACAAACAGGTCATCCCCCACCAGCTGGACCTTATCCCCCAGTTTCTCGGTCA
>CAYZJW010000019.1:0-1828 GCA_964478985.1 uncultured Actinomycetota bacterium | reverse complement strand
AGCGCATCGCTGAAAGAATCTGCCCCCAGCGGCATTATCATGAATTCCTGGAGGTCTACACTGTTATCGGCGTGTTCCCCTCCGTTTAATATATTCATCATGGGCGAGGGCAGGACATGTCCGTTTATTCCTCCCAGATACCGGTATAGCGGCATCTCCAGGGAAAGGGCTGCCGCCCTGGCCACAGAAAGCGATACTCCCAGTATGGCATTGGCTCCCAGTTTGGATTTGTTCTCGGTGCCGTCCAGCTCCAGCATCATGTGGTCTATTTCCCTCTGGTATAGTCCGTCCATACCCTCCAGCTCTGCCGCTATAAGGGAATTTACATTATCCACAGCCTTAAGAACTCCCTTTCCCATATAACGCTTCTTGTCTCCATCCCTTAGCTCTACCGCCTCAAAGGCGCCCGTAGAAGCTCCTGAAGGAACTGCCGCCCTTCCCACGGCACCATTTTCCAGCTCTGTCTCTACTTCCACTGTAGGATTGCCCCTGGAATCAAGTATTTCCCGGGCATGTATGCCTATTATCTCTGTCCATTCGCTCATCTGCCATCTCCCCTTTTTATACATAGTTATAATTCTACCGGGGTATTATATCATAATAATCTTTCCCCTTTGATATTATAAGCCACAATATATGTAATTTTAAGGGACCCGGGAGGCAAAATGGTTTTTGAAATATGCATTATTTCTGACATAATCATCTAAGCAGGAAATTTTTTAAAAGGAAAATGAGATGGAAAAGGTAAGATTCGGAGAAACTGGTCTTTCTGTAAGCAAGGTAGCTATGGGAGGCATCCCTATAATGAGGCTCGATAAAGAAGAAGCTGGTGCCACCGCTGTCTTCCCTGCCAGAAGGATATAAACATACCCGCCGCGCTTATAATAAAAGGTACATTAAAAAGGGTAGATCATGACGGTGCCTTAAGATTTTCCAGATACAATATTGAAAAAGCAAGAGACTGCCTAGAATGCCGTGAATGTGTGGAAAGATGTCCATATAACCTGGATATCCCTGCACTGATCAAGGAAAACATCAAACTGTGGGATGAATATATAAGCAATCACAATTCCCAGCCTATATAAGGCCTACCGGCAGTAAAACCACCGGGAGGCCTTTTTATTTACCGGACCAGGATCTTTTCTATTTCTTTGCCCTTCTGCGCCTTCGGGACCTTATAATAAGCCATACCACTACCAGTATGATGATAATAAAGACAAAGACCGGACTGCCTGCGATCACAAATACCAGTATTCCGTTAAACACTGATACGGCTCCCCTCAGCCCCCTTCTCAGCGCATCCAGGAAACCCCATCCGGGATCATCGGAGATGGGCCGGGGTTCAAACAGGTAGATATCAATAGTCGAGAAGGATACCATATTATCCAGGTACTGCATCCTGCCCTTTATGACTTCTATCTGTTCTGTCACATTGCTGAGTTCTCTCTGGACTTCAATGCTGTCGCTTACATCTTTTGACTGTTCCATAAGCTCCAGCAGTATTTCCTCCTGTGCTTCCAGGTTCCTGAGCCGGCTCTGCAGGTCAGTGTATTCCTGGGTGACATCCTGTCCGGAGATGGATATGCTCTTTACCGTCCCCATCTCTTTTAGGGTTTCCAGCGCCGGATTGTACTGGTCATGGGGGATCCTTATAGTAATATTGCCGCTGGTAAAATTCCCTTCAGCATCAGAATAGCTCTGGGTATGGGATACGAAGCCGTTGTTTCTCTCTGCCAGCCTGGTAATATCAAATAATACTTTTTCAAATTCACCCTTTTCAATTTCCAGCTCCATATATGCGGTCTTTATGACCTTCCTGTCGGCTGTA
>CAYZJW010000018.1:0-17292 GCA_964478985.1 uncultured Actinomycetota bacterium | reverse complement strand
ACCCTCAGGAAAATAGTAACTATTATAAATACAGCGAAATCGAGGTAAGCGCCGAAAAGGGCAAATCCCAGAAAAAGCAGAAACAGTCCCGTAAGCACCAGTTTCTTGATATCCACACTATCGGAAAGCCTGCCCGATATGATATTGGCAATAAGAGCGGTGACAGATCCGACAAACAGGGCAATCCCCATCTTATCGAAGCCCACGTCCATCGCTTCGGCGATAACCGGGACCAGCGGGTCTATCACTATTATAGAGAGTCCGAACAGTATAAAGATAAAATAGAATGTGATAAGAGTCTGCTTCTTAGTCTTTGCGTCCATCCATACTTCCAGTCCTGTAGCCTTCGATGTCTATTGCTATATAGTCAAATCCTATTGCCTTAAGCCTGGCTGCAGCCCTTTCCCTTATACCGGCTTCAAATATCCGGGGCATCTCCTGGCTGTCCAGCTCGATCCTGGCAATGGGATAATGATACCTTACCCGGAGCTGCCTGAAACCGAGTTTTCTCAGGTAATCCTCTGATTCGTCTATCATCCTGAGTTTAACTTCGGTCAGCTCCTCTCCGCAGGGTATCCGGGTAGCCAGGCAGGAAAGAGCAGGAAGGTCCCAGGTAGGCAGGCCCATCTCCCTGGAATATATGCGTATCTCTTCCTTGGTAAGCCCGGCCCGGGCCAGGGGGCTTTCTATACCCAGCTCCTGGAGGGCCTTAAGCCCCGGCCGGTATTGCTTCAGGTCATCATAATTGGTGCCGTCTGCCACATAACGGCAGCCTTTCTCGCGGGCCAGTTCCAGGAAACTGATAAATATTTTCTTTTTGCATATATAGCAGCGGTCTTCAGGATTGGCCTTCAGAGAAGGGTCGCCCAGGGGATCTGTCCTTATTATACTGTGCCTCACCTTAAACCTCCCGGCCAGCCGGCGGGCCTGTTTTACTTCCCGGTCCGGTATCATGGGATTTGAAGCAGTTACTGCCCTGACATCAATATCATCCATGCCAGAAGCAACTGCCAGGAGGAACGTACTGTCCACCCCGCCGGAGAAGGCTATCATCACCGAGTCCAGCTTCTTCAGCCTCTGCTTCAGGTCATCTATTTTTTGCTGCTGCATAATACCAGAAAATCAAAAAAACATATAGACACAGGTTAAACTAAAACCTGCCATTTTACAAAATATAGAGGTAATTTTTTTACATAGTTTGATAGAATGATATCAAACATCAAGGATGGGAGGATGAGGTGGATAAAGTATTATACCTGGACTGTTTTTCCGGCATAAGCGGCGACATGATGGTGGGGGCAATGCTGGATGCAGGCCTCGATATAGGTTTTTTACAAAAAGAGCTGGGCAGGCTGGACCTGGAAGGCTTCAGGGTAAAGAGATCGGCTGTCATGGCCGGCGCCTTGAAGGCTGCCAAATTCGATGTAGAGGTCACGGGAGCACAGACATCCAGGGATTATGGAGATATAAAAAGACTTATAAACAGCAGCGGGCTTTCCAGTTATGTAAAAAAGACCTCCCTGGATATTTTTGATACTATCGCCGGGGCAGAAGCCAGGATACATGGAAAAGATATAGAAAATGTGCATTTTCATGAGGTAGGGGCTGTGGACTCCATCATCGATATAACAGCAGCTGCTATCGGGCTGGAAAAATTGGAGATCGGCAGGGTGCTGGCAAGCAATATACCCCTTGGAAGCGGCCAGGTAAACACTTCCCATGGAAAACTTCCGGTCCCGGCACCGGCAACCCTGGAGATACTCAAAGATGTTCCCGTATACCAGGGCGATTATGATTTTGAGGTCACAACTCCTACGGGAGCGTCAATAGTGAAGACGCTGGCCTCCGGGTTTAAAAGGCCTTCACCAATGAGCATAGAGAAAATAGGATACGGGGCAGGCTCCAGGACGGTCCGGGGACACAGCCCCGGCCTTCCCAATGTGCTGCGGATACTCATAGGCACAGATCCCGGACAGCAAGTAGACGGTATACCGTTTTATTCAGGCGACACGGTCATGCTTTCGGCAAATATAGATGACAGCAGTCCCGAGATACTGGGGTATATAACCGAAAAGCTTATAGCCCGGGATGCGGTGCTGGATGCATGGGTGGAGAATATATATATGAAAAAAAACCGGCCTGCTTTCAAGCTTTGCGTCATATGCAGACTGGAAGAAGAAGCCCTGGCAGCACGCATGATATTCAGCCAGACCAGCACCATTGGCATAAGGAGGGAGGAAATAAGCCGGTATTGCCTGGACAGGGAGATAGGGACAGTTAAACTGCCTTATGGCGAAATACAGGTAAAGACTGCCAGGCTGGGGAAAAAGGTAATAAATTCAGCTCCCGAATATGAATCATGCCGGCTTCTGGCAGAAAAGACAGGGATGGCCCTTAAGGACATCTACCGTGATGCGGGCCTGTTCTTATCCAGGAGATAATATCTCAATGTCTCCTGTATTATGGCTACTGTGGGTACGGCGATAAGAAGACCCCAGAAACCGAATAATGCTCCTCCGGCGATAAGGGAGAATATGATAAGTCCCGGATTGACTCCCACCTGGTATTTCATCACATTGGGGGATATGACATAATTATCGATCTGCTGTACCGCTATAAAAAGGAGTATGACCAGGAGCGCTTTAAGCGGTGATATGAAAAGAGCCGCCAGGGCAGCCGGTATGCCGCCGATTATAGGACCCAATAGGGGTATAAGGTTAAATATTCCGGCTATGGCCCCCAGCAGTATGGCAAAATCCACCCGCAGGACCAGCAGCACTATGGTACATAATATGCCCACTATCAGGGAGACCAGGATCTGCCCCCTTATATACTTTCCTGCCACATTGCTTATCATTTCTATAGTATTTAAGGCATCCCTGCGGTATCTTTTTGGCATTGCCCTTATAAAGACATCTTTCAGCCTGTCTATATCCATCAGGATATAGATGCCCAGGAGGGGACCCACTATGAAATACACCACTATATTTATAATAGACCTGGTAAATGCTGTAGCCTGTTCAAATAAGTTCATATTTTCCAGGTCAAACCTGTTCATGAAATACTGGGAAATAGCACCCATATCCGGAGCCACTATCTCCTGACCTGTAAGATTCTCAACCGAATTTATTATGATGCTTCTCTGGACAAAATCGCTAATGGTGTTGTTGAGGTTCTCAATATAGGAAGGAAAACTTCCCATAAATACCCGGAACTGGTCTACGATCACGGGTATAAAAAAGAAGAACGTAAGTCCTATTATGCCGGTAAAGACCAGATAGGTCAGGGCAACGGCAAATCCCCTGCGCATCCTCCTTTTAAGAAGCAGCATAAGAGGGGATACCAGGTATGCTATAGCCATGGCGATAAGCAGTGGTATGACCGCGATCCTTATCAGGTAGACGACATAGAAAAAAAGGGCGGCAATGATGAGGAAACCGATTATGGACCAGGAAAAGATCCCCAGGCGTTTTACAGCATCCCTATTTTGTTGAGGCTTTTTTCTCATTTTTTTATTATATTATATTTTTGCCAAAAATCTAACTAGCAAGCCATGGTTATAATTGAAGTAGCCAATCAATTATGATAAAGTCTTAACTCATAAGACATAAAATATTTTTCATCCGGGATGAACAGATGCCTTTAGAATCAGTTGCTGCTTATATAAATAATACTCTGACTTTTGTGCTGTTTTTACTGGCATGCTCCATCCTTTTTTTCTTTATTCTTGCCGTATCCTTCTTCCTGGGGAAGAGAGTGACTGGCCGCAGCCGGGAAATGTCCTGCAAGAAGACAGACGACCGGGAAGGGGGTAAAAGTTTCACAGTTACCGATCCTTTTGGCAAAAGAAGGGATGCACTCCTGGGGATGACTTTTATCCTGGCATTCCTGTCACTTATGCTGCTGCTGGCTTCATATTATTTCTCCCTGAATATGGTCATGGGCATGGCTGTTTATATAATATCATTTTTAGTCCTGTCTATTATAATAATCCTGATATATATGCTAAGGCGGGGGGCGCCAGACAAATAATGGCTGACATCGAAAAGAGCAATCTTAATATAATAATACCCGGCACCGGGTGCTGCGTAAGCGAGATACTGGCGGCCAGGGGGCCTGTGTATGATATACAGAGATTCGGAATAAATTTCGTAAGCATTCCTGAAGACGCAGATATAATGGTGCTTTCGGGAATCATGAGCCAATCAGTTATAAAGAGGTTTAAAGAAACTTATGGCCGCATGCGAAGACCGGGGTGGGTGATCGCTGCCGGCAGCTGTGCCATAAGCGGAGGCAGGATTTGCGGCGTGCCGGCGCTCCTGAAAGACCTGAAGGCAGAAATACCGGTAGATATGTATATTCCCGGATGCCCTCCCAGGCCGGAGGCCTTTATGCATGCCCTTATAAGGTTTATCTCAAATGATATGGAAGCCAGTCCGCCGGGAGCCGCCCATGTTTGAAAAAGCAGACGACAATTTATACCCGGGCCAGGACGGTATCTATGCCGGAAGGCTGGAAAAAGACCTGAGGAGGTCTCTGGGGGAAAAGACCATTGATATTGCCAGGGCAGGAAAGGACATCCTGGCAGTACTTGACCGGGACCAGATAAGAGAGGTGCTTTCAGTATTGAAAAACAATGCCGGGCTGTCTATAGATGTACTTAGAAACCTGAGGATAATATGGGAGGATAATAAAAGCTTCCTGCTCTGCGAGATGAGGGCATCAGAATATGATCAATCCATAATACTGAAGATCGGCTATTCCGGACAGCCGGCTTATAGAAGATTGCTGGAAGAAATAGGCGGGTATTACAGGGTCCCCGCATATATGGACCCGGAAGGACAGGACGGCGGAGAAGCATATGACCTGAAGATCCCCGGCAGCATGCTTGCCGGATGCAGCGCTATTGACCTGGGACTGGTGCTGGATGAAGACACTATAGGCCATATATATATAAGCACCGGACCTTCAAAAGGGCTGAGAAGGGATTTTTTCCGGGGGCTGGAAATAGACCAGCTGATAAGCTATATGGGCAGGTTTGATCATAGTGCCGGTATTTTTCCTGAACTTGCATTCTGCCTGGGAATAGAGGCGCTTCTACAGCTGGAAATACCCAGGAGGGCTGAATATCTGCGGATGATAATGTCAGAGCTTTTCCGCATCACAAGCCATCTGGATCTACTGTCCAGGCTGGCACAGGTCCTGGGCAATGATATGGCAGCCAATATCATAATGACGGAAAGGGAGAACCTTCTGGGCCTGGTAGAACTGGCTGCCGGCGCCAGGGTGATACCAAATTTTATAAGGATCGGCGGGGTAAGCTCCAGGGTAGGTTCTGATGTCTTAAAAAAGATAAAGCGCAGGTCAGCTGCATTCCTGAAGCGCTTTGCCGGGATCGAGAGGATGATCATGAATGATTTTACCCTGGTAGAGAGATTAAGGCCTTCAGGTATCATCAGCAGGGACCAGGCATTATCATGGGGCCTGAGCGGGCCCAGCCTCAGGGCATCGGGACCCAGGCATGACCTGAGGAAGGTGCCAGGTTACGGTACATACCGCGATATACACTTTACCATACCTTATGCCAGGGGCGGAAGCAGCCTGGACAGGATAGGAATAAGGATAAAGGAGATCTACCAGTCAGCAAAGATCATACTGCAGGCTGTGGACAGGATACCGTCAGGAGCGGCAATAAAAAGGATAAACCTGGCTCACCTTGATTTTAAGCCGGGATATTTTACTTCTTCCGTCGAGTGTCCCCATGGCCTGCTTAAGATATTTGCCGGGGTAGCGGAAAACAGGCTCACCGCTTTTACGGTAATGGGGCCTTCGGGCCCCGCACTTTCAGCTGCGGCAGACCTTCTTAAGGGTAATAGCGTTGATGATATCGAGATCATAATGGCCAGCCTGGACATAAGCGGGGGAGAGCTGCTGGACTATGTATAAGCTCCATAGGAAAGAGACAGGAAAAAAGATTGCTGCTGATACTTAAAAAAACCGCATATATACTTATAATAGTGGCAGTTAACACTTATATATGCTCCTACCTGGCTGCAAAGCTTTCGGCCAGGATGGAATTAAGGAGGGGATACAGGGAGACCCGGATCGGGGGCATAGGCTTTCCCGCCATAAGGTTTTTATCTCATCTTTCAAAGGATCATTCTGCCGGGATATGGAGCTATATGATCTTCATCTTCTCCATGCTTCTGTGGACTGCTGCACCCTTTTCGGCGGAGCTTTCGCTGGTCGACATGGACTCAAACCTGATAATGGCCATTTTGTTTTTGTTTACTGCCGTTATCCTTAACCTGGCAGGCCCGGGAAAGACCGGCTATGGTGTGCTCATGGGGCAGGCATCTAAAAGGATAGTATATGCAGCGGCTGTTTTAGTACCTTTTGTCCTATGCATAGCTTCGCTGGTGCTTGCCGGCAGGACATTCAATCTGAATGAAATAGTAGGCCTGCAGAGGGAATACTGGAATATAGTGTACCAGCCGCTAGGTTTTATAATATCAGTCCTGTCAGCAGCCCTGCTGTTTAAGGTATCAGGTCTGGGCCGGGAAGGGGTCCAGGGTATAGCGGCAGCAGATACCGGCGGCAGCGGTTTTGCCGGGGCGGTTTCCAGGTTCTCGCATTATTCCATCATACTTTTTATGATCTACCTTATAACACTCCTGTACCTGGGAGGCTATAAGGACTTCTATTTCATAAGAGGGTATGTGATGCTGGGGATAAAGTTTTATGCTGTATTTGTTTTTATGCTTTTTTCTGCAAAAGCCCTGGGAAGCGATCTGTCAGATAACCGCATATTCATGAGGATAAGCGTAAAGTTCCTGATCCCCCTGTCACTTATAAACCTTGTCATCACCCTGGGCTTCTTTATATATACAAATATCTACGGACTGGCCTGATAATATGCTGCAGCTATTAAGAAACTTTTTTACGGCACTGGGTAATATCTTCAGGAAACCCAGGACAGTAGTATATCCCAGGGAAAAGATAATAATCCCTGAAAAAAGCAGGGGCATGCTTTACCTGAAGCTGGACCTGGATTCACTGGATGTGGTCTGCAATGGCTGCGGGGACTGCCAGGCAGCCTGTCCCGAGTCATGCCTGAACATAAAAAACATCAGGTCCGAAGAAGGAAAACAGGTGCTGGATATATTCCAGTTTGACCTGGGGGCCTGTATTTTCTGCGGCAGATGCGTGGAGGCATGCGAGTTTGATGCTGTGGGCCTGTCTTACCGCTACCAGAATGCAGATACTGAAAGAAAGAACCTGGTGCTGGACAAAGGCGACCTTATAAGGCCCTCAGGGACAATAAGGGGATTCTGGAAATAATGGGAGCGATATGTCAGTAGAGAGTCAGAAGTTATTGGAGATCCTGCAATATATTTGTTTTGCCGGGCTGGTATTGTCAGGGCTGGCCGGGATCTTTCTGCCCGGCCTCGGCAAAAAGGCAGCAGCACTGTTTATAATAATGGTATTTATTACCATCTTATCCTTTATATTCTATGCCGGCATAATGGTCTTTTTGATAAATATAGTATTTGTTTTCGTGTTTGCCGTGCTTTATCTTTTTGCCCGCAGCCAGGCAGGACCCGAAAAGAGCATAAGATATGGCGGCTTGAATATTGCCGCCTTAGCCGCTGCCGCCTTCTTCTGTGCCGGCCTGGGCTATATTATATTCAATATTTCCAGGCAATACTTCCCTGAGGAAGCAATAAACAGTGAGATAGTGATAACCACCCTGGAAGATATCACGGTATTGGTCTTCAGCAAATACCCTATTGTCATAATAGTACTGGCCGCAGCCGCGCTGATGACCTTTACCGGTTTCACGGTATGGGGTCAAAGCAGGCAAAAGGACAAAGGAGTGCAGCAGAGATGAGCATGGAGATGATCTTTTATATGGGCATAGTACTTTTTCTGGTCTCGCTTCTGGGACTTCTCATATCCGGCCATGCCTTACCTTATTTTATATCTCTCCAGGTAATGGCAGCAGCAGCCTTGATAAATCTTTTGAATTTTTCCCTGCACTCAGCCCCCGGAAACGGGGAAATAAAGGTGTTTTTGGTGCTGGGGTTCATGGCTTTCTATCTGCTCCAGTTTTCCCTGGCCTTTTATATCTATGCAAACCAGAAGAAAACAGGCATGCCTGCAGCTGTCAGGCTTCTAAGCCTGGAAAAAAGTCACTGGTGGGGAGAGGATAAGATCTAGATGGTATTATTATCAGGCATCATGGCCGGCCCCTTTGCCGGCATCATCATACTGGCAGCGGGTATCCTTATAGCATTTTTTGCCGGTTTTTCCCAAAGCAGGAGAATAAATATTATCATAGCTTCGGTGACCGCTGCTTCGTATGCTGCCGCCATCTATATCAATATAAGGAATTACCTGTCTGCCGGTACGGCAGCCACATATCTTACAAATACCGGCCTGGCTGAGACTATTATATCGGCTGCCCTGCTTTTCTGCGGGTTAAATGTCCTTTTCTTTCTTGCGCTGGACAAGCTGTCCCGGAGGGACTTTGTCCGGCAGGTGATCATACTCTCATTCGCTGTAGTCTCTATGCTCTGGCTGGTAATATCGGATAATATAGTCTTATTTACCGTATCACTTATAGTGAGCATCTTGAGTATATTCAACTTCCTGGCTTCATCAGGCAAAGACCAGCCCGGCGTAAGTGAATATGCAGGGGGTTTCGGGCTGAGGCCGGCAGCTGCGGCAGGATTTGTCCTTTTGGGGTTTTCTCTGCTGGCGGGCACCGGGACTATGGGCAGCATCTCATCTATTCCCGCCCTGGAAAAAACCGGGGACCCTCTTTTTATGATGGCGGCACTGTTTCTGGGCTGTGCTGTATATTTGTTTTTTTTCCTGTATCCCTTCCAGGGTCTTTTGCTGGGGCTTTCCGCCAGGACTGATGTCTTTTCAAACCAGGTAGTATGGATGCTTTATATTCCGGCAGGGATAGTGATGCTTATCAGGCTGGAGACCTTCTTTGACATTTTTTACGGCAGGCAGAATATTTATGGATTTGTGTTTCTGGCCCTGCTTGCATTCTTGAACCTCCTGGGGCCGGGGCTGGCACTGGTAAGGTCATTTAATATCAAAAGGATATTTACCTTATTCCTTCTTTTCCAGCTGGGGACCCTGCTTTTGGTGAAGGCGGCTGGTTTTACCGGAAGGGGTCCCTCATATACGGCCGGAATATTCGACCTCTGGGTATTATTCATAATAATCACGGTCTTTTTACCACTTTCAATGTTTTCCCGGGTACTGGAGACGAGCGGGGGCATGATAGACAGGTCAAGGGGGTTCTTAAGGAGCCGTCCCTATGCCGGCAGCTGCTTTGTCATCATATTGATATGGTGGCTGGCTTCCAATATATACCTATGCTTTTTAAACGGGCCCCTTCCCGGTGCCCTCCTCATGGAACAGGGTGCGGAGGCAGCCGTCCTTTATGCAGGCTGCGCGGCAGCGCTGGCGCTTATGGCTGCCAATATTATAAGGATACTGGTCATATTATTTGCAAGACCATTGGAAAACCTGCCCCCGTCCGCTGCATCGCTTCCGCTGGTCTTTTATATATACATATCCTTTTTTGCCCTGGCGGCAGCTGCGGCAGCCGTGCTGGTATTTACGGGAAATGCCGGAACCGGACAGGACAGTATCCAGATATGGGGCAGCAGCTTTTATATTTTCGGAAGCGGGAACTGATCTTGGAAGAAGATATAAGACGTTTTAATATAAAGCACCTCCTGGTCATCATACTGGTACTGGTCATAGCCCTGGCAGTAGTCATAAGCATAAGGGGATTTTCATTCCAGGATGAATATGAACCCGGTCCGGGCCTTGCCGGATCACTTCCCAGGTTCAGGCTGATAGACATGGATTCCCTGGGAATAAAGACAGATGAAGATAATGACGGCATAAATGACCAGGAAGATATATTGATGGGAGCCAAAAAACAGCTGGTAAGCCCGGCAGTAAATATCTTTACCCTGGGCGGCGGGGAACCCAACTACTATGCCGGAGGCGACCCCCCGGCAGACATGGCTATAAGCACTGATATCATTGCCAGGGCATTCCTGGAAGCAGGATTTATATTAAAAGAACTGGTGGATGAGGACATAGCCGGTAATTTTGATAAATATCCACTGCGCAAAAACTGGGGGCAGACTGCCTCCGACCCCAATATCGACTACCGCAGGATACAGAACCTGGAGATATTCTTTTCCCGGAATGCCCTTTTCCTGGGTACAATATTTAACAGAAGCGGCGGGTCCGGCCTGGGATCATGGTATCCGGGAGACATCCTGTTCCTTGACATGGATGACGACGGGTTTACTGACTGTGCAGCTATAATATCAGACACCACCACCAGGGAAGGCATACCCAAAGTGATATATAATTACATAGAGCCCGGTTATACGGTGGAGGAAGATATACTGGGAATAAAGACAATAACAGGCCATTACAGGTATCCTTCACCTTAAAAAGGCCGCTTTTTCAATTTCTTGATCAGGTTATCAAACAGCAGCCTTATCCGGGGCCAGAAGCCCTCGCTGAATTTCTTGGAAAAATCATCCGCGGCAGCGGAAAGGCCTATATTATCCCCGTATTTTTCCCTCAGGTAATACTTGTGGGCATTTATCCATACATACAGGTCTGACTTGGTACGGTTGGGGAAGTGCTCTATTATCCTGTAACTGTCTATGACATCGATAGAGGGGAGATAGACATTATCATACCAGTCCAGGGCGGCATCCTCAAAGCTGTAGTGCTTCCTGCCGTTGCCCGCATGGTTGTTAAGATAATGCATATGGTCATTTATCCTCTCCAGCAGGAAATCATATTTACCGGGTATGGTAAGCCTTATCTTTATATCAGGCCTATTCTCCCGGAGTTTTGTGACTTCCATGAACTTTTCCCTCTCAGAAAGGATGAACATATCCTTGGGATCCATATCCCTGGTCACCGGGATCCTGGTCCTGAACTCTGTCACTTCGGCATCTATATAGGTAACCCCCATCCTTTTGGCCACGCTTACCCTGTGGTTTCCGTCCAGGACGAAATAGATATCCCCCACCTTGTACAGCTTTACCGCAGGCAGTATGACATCATTCCTGTAGGCGGCATATATATTGGACCATCGGTGTTCCATATGGGCTTTCCTGGGTAAAAAATACTGGTCAAAGTCTTTATAGCGGTCTATGCTTCCCACTATATCGTCAACCCTGACTGCCCGCATGCCCAGATAATGCTGGTTATGCAGTTCCAGCCCCTTATTTACTTCTTCAAAGGAAAGGAGCCTGTTGGGCCTTTCCCGGCTGAAGAATCTTAGATTGTTAAGAAGGGACCTGAATCTTGCCGATTCAAACTGATTCCTTCCTTCTGCCCTGTAATCAGGCATTTTATCCCCGTCTTCTTTCCCTGGAAATCTCTGGCTTCTTATAAAATATAGTTAAAAAATCCATTAAAGACAATTATAAAAAAAGATCAGATCAACAGCCTTTCATATCTCCAGGACCTGGAAACCATAGGTATTTACCACTTTTGTCCCGTTTACCCGGGTCATCCATTCATAATCGCAGCCGTAATAATGGATATGCCCATGAAGGTGGTATTTGGGCCTGTAGTTCTTTATAAAGCTGTTAAAGCACTTAAATCCCCGGTGGCAGAGGTCATCTTCATCATGTATGCCCAGGGGAGGCGCATGGGTCACCAGTATATCCACATATCTTTTCTTAAACAGCCTGTTGGCATAAAGCCTGGGTTTCAGCCTGTTTATTTTCATGCACATCTGAAGATCGGAGTACTGGTACTGGCCCGGCCTGTATCTCATTGAACCCTCGAATCCTGCAATAAGGATACCTTTATGCTCCACTATGCGGTTATCGATATTTATACATCCTTCCGGCCCGCCGGTCTTTTTACCGGTTTCAGTATAGACCGTATCCCGGTGATGATTGCCGAAGACATAGTAAAGTGGTTTGTTAAGTATGGTGACTATGAACTCCAGATAGCTGTTGGGAAGATCTCCGCAGGATATGACCAGATCTATATCGGCCATCCGCTCCTGAATGGATGGAGTATAGATTATATCAACTATCTTGTCGCTGACTGCCAGTATCTTCATATAGTCCTGACTGTAGTATTAAAATAATATTCCTATAAAAATTAGTCCAAATATACTAAAATTCTAGAATAAGAAAAGATAAATTACTACATAAATGCAATAAATCCAAATATATGGTTTATGAGCCCGGGATAAAGCGAAAATATCTATGTATTTTCATAAGTTTAAAAATATGACGGGAGGCCCTTGCGGCACTGGCGCCCTGAAAAAAAATATCATACCGGGAACACTGGCCGCTATACTGGCAGCTGTCATTTTTCTGGCTTTCCCGGGAGAGCTCCATGCCATAACCCTCAGGGAGCTGGGTAATGCCATAGCCAGTCTGGATTCGGAGCAGGAAGTGCTTATCGAGGAAATAGTGGCATCTGAGACCATAGTCGAAGCCAGGAAGAATGAGATAGCCGTCATAAATGAGGAGCTCAGGGTGCTCGGGGAAGAGATACAGGAGCTGGAATACCAGAAGCAGGAGCTCACAGAGAGCATAGAGGCCGGCAAGGCCCTGCTGGCAGACAGGGCAGTATTTACATACAAGTACGGCAATAATGATGTGGCCCGCTTTATAATAAGCGCCAGGAACCTTAATGAAGTAGTAAATAATCTCTACCTGTTCAAGACTATAATGATCAGGGAGGCAGAGCTTATCCAGACCCTGAGGCTGGAAAAGGAAGATTACGACCGCATCAGCCGCAAATCCGAGGAAAAGATGATGGAAAATGAACTGCTGAGGGCAAAGCTGGAGGAAGAAAAGGAAAAGCTGGAAAAAGATATTGCCGGGAACAGGGTCCTGCTTGACAGGCTTGAAGGCGAGGAGGAAGAGGTGCAGGAACTCCTTGCGGCCATAAAAAAACGGATCGCTGCCATACAGCCGGCCGGGCTCACCCTGGTGGGCGAATGGGAGATGACGGCAACAGGCTATTATGCTTTCGGCAGCGGCGGCAATGATATAAACGGAAATGGGATAACTGCTACCGGGCTCAGGGCCAGAAAAGGCATAGTAGCCGTAGATCCCCGTGTAATACCCCTGGGCACCAGATTATATGTACCCGGATACGGGGAAGCCCTGGCTGCCGACACAGGCGGATGGATCAAAGACCAGAGGATAGACCTGTGTTTTGAGACCCTGGAGGAATGCTACAGGTTTGGGCGCAGGAAAATAAGGATCTACCTGGTGGAAGATTAATAGCCTGTCTATACCATCTTCAGGAGTCTTGCCAGAGATTTGAAGTCCTCTATATACTTATCTTCGGATATAGCTTTTTCCGATTTGACATCATGCGGGCTGTAAAAAGGAACCAGCTTAAAGGAAGGGTTCTCAAATACCCTCATATGGATATCCTCCATCCTGCGGAATTTCTTTTCCATGGAAAAGAAATTTTCCAGAAGGATATTGGAAACATCCAGACCCAGCGAGATTATTATATGCGGAGTGCTTATGGATATTTCCTGGACCAGATAGGGTATGCAGTTCTTTATATTTGCTGCAGAAGGCCTCTTTTCCTCTGTTACTTCCCCCCCCTTTTCGCTCCTGGGCGTACACTTTACCAGGTAGGTTATATAGGTGTCTTTTTTCAGCGACAGCTCCACTTCATCAAGGATGTCCCTTATAAACTGTCCTGAAATGTCACCGGTGAAGGGAACCCCCTTTTTTTCCGCACCGTCCTTATGGGGAAAATCCGATACTACTATGATATTTGCTTTGGGTGCTCCTGCACCCGGGACTGGAGTCTTCCTGAGCCTGGCAAGGGTCCTGCATCTCCTGCAGGATAGTATCTCAGAATTCAGTTTTTCTATGCTTTCCTTAGCATTTATGGGCATAAAAGATTTCTAGCTTGTTTGTCCGCAGAAAAAGTATACAACATATAAAAAAATGAGTAAATAAAAAACAAAAATATTAGTCCTGGCGGCAAAGCCCGGGGCAGAAACGGTCATTTTTTGCTTTATTTTTACTTTTTTCCTGTTATCATTAATGCAAGCCTTATATGGCGATAAGGCGTTTAAAAACAAGATCCATATGAAAGGAGAAGAGTATGGCAAAATACCAGGAGCTGGCTGATGCTATCATAAAAGGTGATAACACAGCATCGAAAGAGCTGGCAGAAAAACTGGTGGCAGACGGAGTGTCTGCAACTGATATCTTAAACGAAGGCCTGGTACCGGGCATGAATGTGGTAGGGGCCAAGTTTAAGGCAAATGAGATGTACATCCCCGAGGTGCTTATAGCTGCAAGGGCTATGCACGCGGCAATGGACATCATCAAACCGCTTCTGGCTGAAAGCGGCGAAGAAGGCAGGGGCACCGTGGTGGTGGGCACCGTACAGGGAGACCTGCATGATATCGGTAAGAACCTGGTGGCCATGATGCTTGAAGGCGGCGGATTCCAGGTAGTGGATGCCGGTGTCGACATACCGGCGGATAAGTTCGTAGAGGAAGCAAAGAAATCAAAGGCAAAAGTGATCGGGCTTTCCGCTCTTCTTACGACTACCATGCCTGCCATGAAGGAAGTAATCGAAGCCCTCAGGGCCGATGATGCTACAAAAGGTGTAAAAGTAATGGTAGGCGGAGCTCCCCTTACCCAGGAATATGCAGATTCCATAGGTGCAGACGGCTATGCGGCCGATGCGTCTTCTGCAGTGGACCTGGCCGGAGAGCTGATGTGATGACAGTCTAATGACTGCCAGGACTATTAAATACTGTATTTAATAGGGATATTAAATTGGAAGTGATTATGGGGACATAGCCACTTCCAATTTTTTTTATATCTCATAAATACCCCGGTCCCGGCTACAGCTCTATTGCCTTAACAGCCGGTCGGCAAAATCCCTTATTTTTTCTCCGTATTCTTCCAGCGGACCCTGAAGACCCAGGGACTCTATCCTTAGATCTCCGGTTACCTTTACCATATTCTTTTTCTTCAGATAGGCATCCATCTTTTTAAGGGCGATGGTGCGCGGGTCCATATAGGTGGTGGAAAGGGCATATCCTGTCTTTTCTGCAGGAGGAGTAAACCTTCTTACAAATGACCTTACCCCCAGGGGCAGCATAAACTGCCGGGTGGGCGAATGGAATAAATAAAGGTCTGCTTCAGGGATGCTTCCGGGATCGGTTTCCGTAAACCTGAAAAGCACCACTTCCTGGCCCCTGTCTTTAAGAAGCTGTGCCAGCTCATCCAGCATCTTCCTGCCATTACCGAATCTTGATTCATATATGATATTTATTTTCATCCTTTTCACCCCTTATTGTGGTAAAATCCTGTTTTAAGGATTATATCATATAATGATCCGGCAGAGGTTAAACTTGTTTTAAACATTGACCCGTCAGGGAGGGAAGATGAATACTAAGAAATTCACCATACTTCATTCAAATGACATACATGGGGATTTCCTGGCAGAAGTAAAAGAGGGCAAAGGGGACCTTATCGGCGGACTCTCCCTGCTTTCCGGATATATAAACAGGGTAAGGGAGGAAGAGGAAAATGTCCTTTATATAATCTCGGGGGATATGGTGCAGGGGTCCCTTATAGACCTGGAATACAGGGGGGTCTCTACCATAGAGATAATGAATTACCTGGCCCCGGATGTGGTATCACTGGGAAACCATGAGCTGGATTACGGCCTGCCCCATCTGCTTTTTTTGGAAAAGATAGCCAATTTTCCCATGGTAAACGCAAACCTTTATATCAAGAAATACAATAAAAGGCTTATGCTTCCCTATATAATATTGAACAAGGCAGGATTTGATATCCTTTTTACCGGTATCATAACCGACAAGGTCCTGGCTTCCATAAAACAGGACGAGCTTATCGGGAGCTTTATATCCCTGGAGGAGGCCAGTGCCGAAGTGGGCAAGATAGCCAATGCCTATAAGAATGACGATATAGACCTTACCGTCCTGCTTACCCATATCGGTTTTGAATCTGATATGGAGCTGGCAAAGATGCTCAAGCCGGAGTGGGGCGTGGACCTTATCATAGGTGGCCATTCCCATACCATACTGGAAACACCTGAGAAAGTTAACGATATCCTTATAGCCCAGGCAGGCGTGGGTTCCGACCAGGTAGGAAGATTTGATATTGTAGTGGATGACGACACAAACAGCATAGTGGAATATAAATGGGAGCTTATCCCCATAAACAGCAGCCTGGCAGAACCGGACGGGAAACTGCAGGAATATATAGATTCCTTCAGGGATGCCGTAGACAGGAAGTACAGCACCATAATATGTAAGCTGGCAAAGAAACTTACCCACCCCCTAAGGGAAGAAGAGACCACCCTGGGAGATCTGGTGGCGGATGCATTTGCAGCATCAGCCCAGTCTGATATTGCACTTGTAGGAAGCGGCTCCATAAGGGTAAAGGAAATGGGGCCGCTGGTGACTTTGAAGGATTTCAGGGCCTGTTTTCCCTATGATGATTTCCTTAACAGATATACCGTAGCCGGGAAAATATTAAAGCAGATATTCAGCCATATAATGAGGCCCGGCAACCGGGACGGGGAGGGCGAGTGCTATCAGATAAACGGGTCATTGAGAGCGGTATACGATGACAGGGATTCCCGCCTGGAGAGCATATCAGTAAATGGCGAACCGGTGGATGACAGCAGGCTTTATACCGTCACCCTGCAGGGATACCACTTCAATAATTCCAAAGATTACCTGGGAACAACCAATGAAGAACTGCTGAAAAGCGGGCATCATAAAGTCATATCCACATCAGCCCAGGAAGTGCTGGAAGAGTTCCTGCGCAATAACCAGAACATATCCAGGAAAATAGAAGGAAGGCTGGTATACAAATAGGCCGGCGGCCTATAAAAATATTGTATTGGGCTTATATATATAATAAAATATTTTAAACAATGGTCTCAGGGCAGTCATCTCCCCGGGGCGGCAATTTTTCAAGAAAACAGTTAGAAAGAGGAGGACATCATGAAGATATTTTCCAGGCTGGCAGATCTCTTAAAGGCTAATATCAATGACCTTATCGACAGGGCCGAAGACCCGGAAAAGATGGTAAAACAGATAATAATCGATATGGAGGAACAGCTTCAGAGTGCTGTGCAGGGACTGGGAACGGTCATGGCCAGCGAGAGGCAGATGGAAAAACAGCTTAATGCATCCAGGGAAGAATCACAGATGTGGGAGAAAAGGGCCAAGGA
>CAYZJW010000017.1:18092-19875 GCA_964478985.1 uncultured Actinomycetota bacterium | reverse complement strand
CCTGTCAGGCTTCTTCAAGGTCCCTCTTGAATCTTTCCAGCCTGGCGGCTGTCTCGCTGTCTGACAGCGCCAGTATCTCCAGGGCAAGCAGCGCCGCATTTCTGGCGCCGTTTATGGCCACGCAGGCTACCGGGACTCCTGGCGGCATCTGGACTATGGAAAGGAGAGAATCCATCCCGCCCAGGTCCGAAGTCTTTATGGGCACCCCTATCACCGGAGAAGTAGTATATGAAGCGATCACCCCTGGAAGATGTGCAGCTTTTCCTGCCCCTGCTATTATGACCTTTATACCGGCTTTTTCCAGGTTCGAGGCAAATTCCCTGGTCTTGTTGGGCATCCTGTGGGCAGAGAGTATATGCACCTCATAATCTATACCGAATTCCTCTAAGGTGTCCATGGCTTTCTTCATGACTGGTTCATCAGATGCGCTCCCCATCACTATCCCTACCCTGTTTTTAACGCTTTCCATGATCATCCTCCTCTGCCTTGCCGGCAATGTCTTTTCTGTACTGCATCCCTGCAAAACTGATATTTTCCATGGCATCATATGCCTTTTTTCTGGCTGTGCCGAAATCAGCCCCCAGGGCTGTGACCCCCAGGACCCTTCCCCCGTTTGTCACGATATTTCCTTCTTCTTTCTTTGTGCCGGCATGGAATACCAGTATATCATCAATGCCGCCTGCTTCATCCAGGCCCGATATCATATCCCCTGCGGAAGAAGATCCCGGATATCCCCTGGAAGCTGCTATCACGCAGACAGAGCATCGCGGATCCCAGGAAAGCCTGTCGATTCCCAGGCTTCCCCTGGAGCACTCATAAAGTATGGGCGCCAGGTCATCCTTCAGCCGGGGAAGGACTGCCTGGGTCTCCGGGTCCCCGAACCTGCAGTTATATTCCAGCAGGTAGGGTTCGCCTTCGCTTACTATTATTCCCGCATACAGCACTCCCCGGTAATCGATATTCTCCCTGATGAGGGCTTCTCCCGTGGGATATATTATATTCTCGACTGCCTTCCTGTATACTTTTTCATCTACCATGGGCACGGGGCTGTAGCTTCCCATTCCTCCCGTGTTCTTGCCTTTATCCCCGTCAAAGATCCTCTTATAGTCCTGGGCCAGCTCCATGGGTATGATCTTTTTACCATCGCAAAGGCATAGTATGGACATCTCATATCCCGAAAGGAATTGTTCTACCATAACCGTACTTCCGGCATCCCCAAATGTCCTTTTTATCATGCATACATCCAGGGCTTCAAGGGCTTCTTCCATGTCCTCTGCGATCAAAACGCCTTTTCCCGCTGCCAGTCCGTCCGCTTTTATTACCAGGGGGAACCTGTCCTGGCCCCTGATATAATCCCTGGCCATGTCATATGCGGCTGCAGGGAAAACCCTGGCCCGGGCAGTGGGGATGCCGTATTTGTTAAGAATACTTTTGGCAAATGCCTTGCTTCCCTCCAGCATGGCTGCATCCCGGGATGGTCCGAAAGTGACCAGCCCCCTGCTTTTCATATAGTCGGCTATGCCGTCGACCAGGGGCGCTTCAGGCCCCACTACTATCATATCCACGCCTTCGGCCTCGGCCAGGTGGGCCAATCCTTTAAAATCATCTTTTGCTGTGCCCATGTCAATACACCGGGCGATACCTTCCATCCCCGGGTTTCCGGGAACGGCAAATATCTTTTCCACATCATCGCTTCCGGATATCTTCCAGGCAAGGCAGTGTTCCCTGCCGCCGCCTCCTATTATCAGGACTTTCAATTTCCTCCTCTGGATCTCTTGATCTT
>CAYZJW010000017.1:0-17992 GCA_964478985.1 uncultured Actinomycetota bacterium | reverse complement strand
TGGAGTATGGTCTGGTGGCAGGGCAGGTCCTTATAAGTCTGGTCCTCATATTCATAGGCATGACAGATGTTTATGCTGTCCAGTCCCGACAATATATCCAGCTTGGTTATGGCTATGCTGTCAGGGTAATTGAGCATGACCGAATACTTGAGTATCATGGTATCGAGCCAGCCGCACCGCCTGGGCCTTCCGGTAGTGGTGCCGTATTCATTGCCCCGGTCCCTGAGCTGGGCCCCGGTATCATCTTCCAGTTCCGAAGGAAACGGTCCTGAACCGACCCTGGTGGTATAAGCCTTTACTATTCCTATTACATCGTCAAGCCTTCCCGGCCCTATCCCGGAACCCACGCATACGCCGCCGGCAGTGGTGGATGAAGAAGTGACATAGGGATATGTGCCCTGGTCTATATCAAGCATGGTCCCCTGGGCTCCTTCGAAAAGTACGCTCTTATTGCCGTCCAGAAACCGGTTGATCATATAGGTGGTATCCATTATGTAGCCGCCGATCCTTTCGGCATACAGCATATAATCATCATAGATGTCGTCTATATCAAGAGATGCCATGCCGTATACCTTTTCTATTATGGAATTTTGCAGCGCCAGCTCCTCTTCCAGCTTGGCCCTGAATATCTTTTTGTCCAGAAGGTCCTGCGTCCTTATACCTGACCTTGAAGCTTTATCAGAATATACCGGGCCGATCCCTTTGTGAGTGGTGCCTATTTTTGATCTTCCCAGCCTGTGCTCCCTGGCCTTGTCCAGCACTATATGATAAGGCATTACCATATGGGACTTGCAGCTTATCTTGAGATTTTTAGTGTCTATGCCCTTTCTCTCCAGCTCATCGAGCTCCTCAATAAGGACAGCGGGGTTAAGGACCACTCCATCCCCTATTATACAGGTCACTTCCGGGTATAATATACCTGAAGGTATCAGGTGCAGCTTGAATACATCTTTTCCTTTTATGACAGTATGGCCGGCATTGTTTCCTCCCTGGAACCTTACTACCATATCCACGTTTGACGAAAGCAGGTCTACTATCCTTCCTTTTCCTTCATCGCCCCATTGAAAACCCAGAACAGCTATGCTGGACATCTTGCTCACCTCTATTTTTCCGGCTGAATATTTTTTGACAGATTAGAGAACAGCGCATATCTCTTGTCGAACTGCAGGTTCACGCTGCCCGTGGGCCCATTCCTGTGCTTGGCTATTATGAGTTCCGCCTGACCCTTTTTGCTGGACTGTTCATCATAGTATTCATCCCTGTAGATAAATGCCACCATATCAGCATCCTGTTCGATGGACCCGGATTCCCTCAGGTCTGAAAGCTGGGGTCTCTTCTTTTCCCTTTTTTCCACTTCCCTGGAAAGCTGGGATACGGCTATTACCGGGATATCCAGCTCCTTGGCGATACTCTTAAGGTTTTGCGAGATCTCAGTTATCTCCAGCACCTTATTGCCTCTGTAATTGCTGGTAGACTGCATCAGCTGCAGATAATCCACGATCAGCAGTTTTATGCCATAGGTCGATGCCATCATCCTGGCCCTGGACCGGAGGTCCATTACCGTAAGAAAGGCGGAATCATCAATATAGATCTTGCACTCTGCCAGCTTTTCTATGGCGCTGGCCAGCCTGGTCCATTCATTCTCCCTTATTTTCCCGTCCCTCAGCCTCTGCAGGTCTATCCTTGACTGGGCGCTCATAAGCCTCTGCGCCACCTGCTGCTTGGACATCTCCAGGGAAAAGACAGCCATCGGTATCTTTTCCTTGAGGGCGATGTTTTTGGCCATACCCAGGATAAAAGCAGTCTTTCCCATGCCCGGCCTGGCAGCTATTACCACCATATCGGAATTGTGGAGCCCGGAACAGTAATGGTCAAAATCTGCAAAGCCTGTGGGTATGCCTGATATGTCTGCACCTGACTCATGCAGCATCTCCACCTGTTCATATACCTCAGATACTATATCCTTCATCACTGATACAGCATTCCGGCTGCTGCCCTCATTGAGGTCTTTGTATATGGAAAATATCAGCTCCTGGGCCCTGTCTACTGTTGCCGGCAGGTCCTCGGGCACCTCATATCCCATAGTAGCGATCTCGGTAGCGGCATAGATCAGCTTCCTGAGGATGGAATGACTCCTGACTATCCTGGCATAATACTGTGAATTTGCCGCCAGCGGGATATTGCTTATAAGGGAGTGTATGAATGTCTTGCCGCCCACCTCTTCCAGCTGGCCCTTTTTTTTGAGGCAGTCGGCTATGGTTATGGGGTCCAGCGGCTCCCCCCTGGTATACATATCCATCACAGCATCGAATATCATCTGGTTTGAACTGCGGTAAAAATCTTCAGTTTTTACGATCTGGAGTATTGAAGCTACAGAATCCCTGGATATTAGCATCGACCCCAGCAGTGATTCCTCTGCTTCTATATTGTATGGCGGTATGCGCTGGAACCTGCTGGTGTCCAGGGGCTTGAGTCGGCTGTCATTTTTTAATTTATCCTGCATGGATTTAAAGATCCTGCTTACTTGTCATCACCTTTGTCTTCAGCTTCGCCGGCGCTTTTTTTATCTTTTCCTGCAGACTTATCCCCAGCTTCCGGTTTTTCTTTCTGTCCCTCTTTCCCTGCTTCAGCCTCTATGCCGGCATCTATCTTCTGGCTCTCGATCTCCCTGGCCGCTTCCTTTTCCTTCTGGTGGGCATCGATCAGGGCTTTGGATTCCTCATCAGGCTCTACCACCACTTTTATGGACGCCTTTATCTCTTTATACAGCTTGACATCCACATCATATTCACCCAGCTCTTTTATATGTTCGGCAAGATCGATCTTCTTCCTGTCTAACTCCAGGCCTTTTTCTTCCAATACTTTTTCTGACAGGTCTTTATTGGTTATGGAACCGTATAATTTGCCTTCCTCTCCTGTCCTGACAATAAATTTAAGCTCAAGGCCTTCCAGCCCCCCGGCAATCTTTTTGGCTTCCTCGATATTTTTGGCTTCCACTTTAAGGGCCGCCTTTTTTACCAGTTTCATCTGGTTTATATTCCCACCGGTTGCTAAAAGGGCAATGCCCTGGGGAATAAGGAAATTATTGGCATAGCCTGCCTTTACCTCTACCACATCCCCCACATCGCCCAGGTTTTCCTGGTATTTCTTAATTATTACTTTCAATTCTTCCTCCTGTATCTATATCATATCCAGTTTTTTATGTTACTGATCTCTTTTAAGTCTTCTAAAATTAGCCCATATATCTATAAGTCCCAAAAGCGGGAACACAAACAGGGCTGCGGCAAAAAAGAACCATAATACAGCAATTATCACCACTCTGGCCAGAAGGCCCAGCCTGAACCTGGCAAATATGCCCCACAGCACTGACATACCCAGGACTGCATAAAGAAAGCCGAATATTATTACCAGGTTAAAACCTATCACATCCGCCGCCTGGTCTGCAAGTGCCTTGCTTCCGTCGACAGTCTCCCCCATTTCCGGTATCAAAACCAGTATCAGCCCTATTATTATCCCCCAGACATAATACCAGGGAAGATCCCAGGCAATAAAAGGCTTAAACGGCTTTATGTCTATCTGGTTCCGCCTGTATATATTTGCAGAAAACAGGTAGTTTGCCAGGCTTATAACAGCAAAGGAGACTGCAAGTATGCCCGGCAGTATCCTGGGAAGAAACCTCATGACAGACTGGGTCTGGGAGATCACGGCATCCAGGTCTGCCCGTTCTATCATCATAAGCCGGGCATAGCTGGAAAACAGGGGGTCCTCCCCCATGCTGTCTATGTATGAATTATAGGCACCGGAGATGCCGGAAAGGGCGCCGGGGCCGTAAAACAATACATAAA
Organism: uncultured Actinomycetota bacterium; assembly: GCA_964478985.1. Taxonomy (GTDB): domain Bacteria; phylum Actinomycetota; class Humimicrobiia; order Humimicrobiales; family Humimicrobiaceae; genus M55B120. Next base: position 14,147 of record CAYZJW010000017.1, on the reverse strand, counting down.
TCACAAGGTACAGCACTACTGCTCCCGCAAAGGCCGCAAATACGGCCCCTATGGTGTTCCAGGCCGGCCATTTCTTCTCAACCGCATATCTGTGGCTGAAAGCTGCCGCTATGATCAGGGCCATTATAACCGGCGGCAGTATATAGCCGAAAAGGAAAAGCACCAGGCATGATAACCCCGCGCATATGATACCGTCCCTCACCCTTCCCTTTATAAACAGAAGAGATGCCGGGACCGGAAGCAGCGCCGCTCCCAGAAGTCCCAGGCCCGGTATCAGCAGTGAGGCTGCCAGAGCCAAAAATGTCAGCAGGATGAACAGTCCCAGATTGAACTTTTTTGTCTTTATCCCGCTTAAGTTATCAAAGGGCATATTTTAATGATCAAAAATTATCTTTTATAAAAAGGTATCAAAGCCAGGACCCTGGCCCTCTTTATGGCCAGCGCCACTTTTTTCTGGTGCTGCACGCAGTTTCCCGAAGACCTCCTGGGCCTGATCTTGCCTTTATCGGAGATATATCTTTCCAGCATCCCTATATTCTTGTAATCGATAGTGTCGATATTTTCTTTACAAAAATAGCAGTATCTCTTTCTCTGCCTCAGGCTGTCCCGGGCAGGCTTTCGTTCGATATTATTTCTTTTCCTTGCCAAATGTCTACTCCTTTGATCTTTCTTAACAACTAAAACGGTATATCTTCATCGGTAAAATCTACTTCGTCACCCTGGTCGCGGGGCGAGGTGACCCCGCCATTATCCAGTCTGGGATTTTTCTCCAGTTTGCAGCTGGCAAACTCCAGGCTGGGGGCTATCACATTGGCCACGATCTTTACCGTGGACCTCTTCTGGCCTTCCTTATCTTCCCAGCTGTCCTGGGACAGCCTTCCTGAGACCAGCACCCGGTCCCCTTTCGACAGGCTCTGGGCACAGTTCTCGGCCAGCTTGTACCAGGCAGTGACATTAAAGAAATCTGCCTCGGTCTCCCATTCACCGCTGTTCTTGTTCTGGACATTCCTGTTAACTGCCAGTCCGAAATTGACTACCGCGGTCCCGCTGGGAGTAAAACGCAGTTCAGGGTCCCTGGTAATATTGCCCAGTATGGTTATATTATTGACTCCAAAAGCCATGGTATCACCTTCCCGGCTAAAAAGATTGACATTACTGTTCGGTTTTTACCACCATATGCCTCAGGACACTGTCATTGATCCTGTTGATACGGTCCAGTTCAGGTATCACATCACTGGTGCCCTTGAAGTAGACAATAGTGTAAAAACCATTGTCCTGTTTTTTGATTTGATATGCGAGTTTCTTCACACCCCACTTATCGATCTTTATGATCTCGCATTTTTCTTTCTCAAGAAGTGTGGTCTGCTTCTCTATTTCCTTGTCTATCTTATCCTCTTCTAGCGAAGCGTCAAAGATAATGGCCAGCTCATAGTCTTTCAAGTACTATCCTCCTCTGGACTAATTAATAAAATTAGGTCCTGCCCCCGGGCAGAACAGAAAGATGAATATATAATTTAGTTTTACAACTTATATCATCAATAGCGATATTATAACAGATGAGACTAATAATCAATGATTTCTATTATTTATCAGCCTGATTATTTTTATTCCTCAAACTGCTGTATATCTTTATAACCTTATCCTCGCTGTCATCATAGACCGGCTTCAGATGGCCGGTGTAGTTTATAGCCGATATATAGGGAAAGCCCTTATCGATGACAGCAATGTTTATGGCCGCCTGCCTCTGTATTATGGATTTCCACCTGTCAAGGGGTATCTGGAGCCAGTGCACCAGAAGCGACAGTATGACTCCTCCATGAGTGGAAACAGCTACGCTGGACCCGTCGCTGTTTTCGGCCACGATACGGTCAATAGCGGCAGTGGTCCTGTCAGTAAGCTCCTGGAAATCCTCCCCGCCGGTAGGGCGGTTGTGGTATGGATCCTCCAGCCATTTCTGGTAGTCAATATTATAAGTGCTGTTTATCTCTTCAAACTTCATACCCTCCCATTTCCCGAAATCCATCTCCTTCAGGTCCTGCATGACTTTTATTTCCAGCCCCCTCCTCCGGTTTATTATCCTGGCAGTCTCCATGGTCCTGGAAAGTGGACTGCTGTATATATTGGAAAATCCTACCCGGGAAAGGTATTTTGCCGCCAGCCCGGCCTGCATTATGCCGGTAGAGTTCAGTTCTATATCCTGGTCGCCCTGGTACCTCCCCTCCACATTCCAGCTGGTCTGGCCGTGTCTTATCAAAAATAGTTTTATACCCATTTACCCCAACCTAAAAATAATTAAAATATCCTATATTTATATATTAAAATAGGGATAAAATAAACATCCCCGGGCCAAAACGGCAGAAATAATAGAAAATAATTATACCAACTAAAGCATAAATTATGTAGAATATCACAAGGTAGATATAAAAGGATGCCGGAGGGCGCCATCAGACAAAGACCTTATATATTTATATGGATAGCGGTTTTTCTGGTCATATCCATGACCATGCTGTCTTCCTGCACCAGGTCAGTCACCCTGTATTTTGCTTCGGTGGAGGACAATGAGTTTTACCTGGCTCCCCAGACCAGGGAGATAGATGGCCGGGAAAACATATATGAGGAGACAGTCCGCCAGCTCATAGCCGGACCGGAGGATGAAGACCTATACCCCACCCTGCCTTCCTCTGCTGACGTCAACTCGGTCATGGTGTCAGAGGGCCTGGCAACCGTCGATTTCGGTATCAGTATAATTTCCGACTTTGATGAGATACCCCACAGTTCAGCCACAGAGACACTGGCTATATATTCAATTGTAAATACTCTTACCGCTTTCGGGGAGATAGACAGGGTAAGGATAACCATTGAGGGTGCTGAAAGCGGCCAGGTGGAAGGCTTCTATGTGGAAGACTTCTGGGGCCATATAGGCATTTATGAAGAATTCACCAGAAATGAAGAGATAATAAAGGATGAATAGGAAGAATTCAGTAGATGATTATTTCCAGCCGGGCGGGAAAGAGGCCGGCGATCAAAAAAGAATAGGCTGGTTCTGCACCTATGTTCCAGAAGAGATAATGCTTGCCGGGGGTTTTGAGCCTGTCAGGCTGATGGGGGAAAAGAGGCTCAGGACATCAGAAAGTTATTTCCCCATTAACTTTTGCCCCTATCTCAAGTCCGGATGGGAATCACTTATGGGTCCCCGGGAAAACCTGGCTGCAGCTGTCTTTACCAATTCCTGCGACGGCATGAGGCGGCTTTATGATATGGCAGAATATTATCTTCAGGATACTCCCCTGTTTATGCTGGATGTACCCCGCAATACCTATCCGGATTCTGTTGATTTCTACAGCCTGCAGCTTAAGAAGATGCTCAGGTTCATAGAAGGGCTCAAGGGCAGCAGCATAGATGAGGAGGACCTCTTGCATGCGGCAGAGATATGCGACCGGAAAAGGAGCAGGCTGCAGGAATTGAGTGGATCATTCTTCCGGGAAGGCGGGGGTATTGATATACCGGATTATTACCGGCTCATGGAGCTTTCGGCCACTGCCGGGACAGAAGCCTTTTTAGAAGGCATTGATGATCTTATGGATAATGTGGCAGCAGCAGGCAATGATAACAGCGGCGGTCCCCGGGTCATGATAGTGGGAAATTTTATAACCGAGGAAAAGCTGTGGCATATGTTCAGTGAACTTGATATGAAGATAGCCGCTGATGATCTCTGCATATCCAGCCGGTATTATGAGAATACTGTGGGAGCAGGCAGAGGCTGCAGCCGCAAGGAGATCCTGGACCTTCTGGCAAAAAGGTATTTGCACAAGCCGGCCTGCATGCGTATGGCCCATACCGGGGCAAAGCTGGAAGAGATAAAAGCAAAGGTACGGGACAGGGGCATACAGGGAGTGATCTTCATAAGCCTCAAATTCTGCGATACCATGCTCTATTCATTTCCCCTGGTAAGGAAAGAGATGGCAGAGATGAAGGTACCTGTCCTTTATCTTGAAATAGAATATAATAATTTTTCTGAAGGCCAGTTAAAGACCCGTACCCAGGCCTTCCTGGAGATGTTATAGGCAGGGAAAAATATGGGAGTAAGGGAAAAGATAAAGACTAATATCAGGAGAAACCTCAACCGGGATTACCTCAGGAGACTGCTGGGGATCCTGGCCAGGAAACCTGTACTCTATGCCTATGGGACTACATTTTCCTCCTGTTCAGACAAATACCTGAATATATTTACAATTGAGAACATAAGGGACTCGTATGATGCCAGAAAGCCGGTGGTTTTCGGCTCGCTTTTTCTTCCCTATGAGCTTTTCCATGCCCTGGGGACAGTACCTTTCCTGCCGGAAGTCATGGCCGGTTTTACGGCAGGGCTGGGACTGGCTGACCAGACCCTGAAGAAGGCGTCCTCCAGCTGGTATTCCCAGGACCTTTGCACATTCCACCGGAGTGCTTCGGGGGCGGTAGAGATGGACCTCTTTCCTGATCCGGCATTTATCGTCTGCACCAATCTTGCCTGCGATGCAGCCCAGAAATCCTTTTATCATTATGCTGTGACCTATGGGATCGAAAAAAAGTACCATCTCCTGGATGTACCCTATGACAATGACCGGGATTCGGTAAAGTACCTTGCCGGCCAGCTCGAGCGCCTGGCAGGATCCATAAGCAGGGACACCGGACAGGAGATAGACAGGGAGAGATTCGCCCGGACCATAGAGCTTTCCAACCAGTTCCGGGAATACGCATTAAAGATAAATGATATAAGGAGAAGGCTTACCCTGTATCCCCAAAATTTTAACGGGCTCAATCTCATACTTCCCTTCCACGGCCTGGCGGGAACGGAAAATGCAGTCAGGCTTTACCGCAGTATATACAGGGAGCTGAAAGACCTTCTCCTGGAACAGGAAAAAAAGGGACAGGCAAAAAAGCCCAGAAAGATATTATGGATGCACCTGAAACCATATTACAGGACTGAGATATTCGATCTGATAAAGGACGGCGGCTGCATAGTGGCTGCCGAAGAGATCAATAATGTATACTGGCCCCGGCTGGACCCGGAGAAGCCGTTTGAAAGCCTGGCCTTAAAGATGCTGTCCCATCCCCTGACGGGAAAGGCTTCCAACCGCATTAAAGCCCTGGGAGAGATGATAGACAGCCACGGCATAGACGGCGGCATACTGTTTACCCACTGGGGCTGCCGCCAGAGCAATGGGAGCACCAGGCTCATAAAAGATTTCTTCAGGTCCAAAAAGATCCCGGTACTGGTGCTGGACGGGGATTGTGTAGACAGGACAAATTCCTCAGAGGGCCAGATAAAGACCAGGCTCCAGGGTTTTATAGAGATATTAAGATAGCCGGACGGAAAGGAAAGACATGTACGCATGCGGGATCGATATAGGCTCGGTATCAACAGAGGTAGTTCTGCTGGAGGGCAGCGGAAAAGATGATGCCCGGCTGAGCTCATATATTATCGCCCCTACCGGCGCCAACAGCAAGGCGGCGGCAGAGAAAGCCCTGGAAAAGGCATGCCTGGAGTCAGGCATAGGCCGGGGAGCCATAGGGGCAGTAGTGGCCACCGGGTACGGCCGCATAAATGTGCCTTTTGCCGATAAGAACATCACCGAGATCAGCTGCCATGCCCGGGGAGCCGTATCGGCTTTTGCCGATACCAGGACAGTTATCGATATCGGGGGACAGGACAGCAAGGTCATAAAGCTGGAAGACGGAAATCCCATAGATTTTCTCATGAACGATAAATGCGCTGCCGGTACCGGAAGATTCCTGGAAGTCATGGCCCGGGCCCTGGAAATAGACCTGGAGAATTTTGCGGATATATTCCTTTCCACCGAAGGCCATGTGGATATATCATCGACCTGTACTGTATTTGCTGAATCAGAGATAGTGTCCCTCATAGGCAGGGGTGTCGACAAGAATAAGATAATAAGGGGCCTGATCTATTCCATAGTATCAAAGATAAATTCCATGGTGGGCCGCGTGGGGCTGGAAGAACCGGTATGCATGACCGGAGGAGTGGCAAAGAACCTGGGGGTTGTAAGGGCCCTGGAGGAAAAGCTGGAAGTCAGCATAAATATACCGGAGGAGCCCCAGATAGCAGGCGCCCTGGGAGCAGCCTACCTGGCACTGGACCTGGGATGAGATGATCTCCTGTCATAAATCTTGATTATGCCTGCCGCAGCCTGGAGCTGGTCTTCCCTCTCCGGGACCCTGCCTTCCATCTTCATAAAAAATACCCTGTCCAGGGTCTTTTTAAAGGCCGGCGACGGCCTGTAGCCCATCTTTTTCAGGTCTTCTCCGCCTATCTTAAGGCTGGTATTTGCCAGCCTGGTATAATACTTTTCAATATTCTCTGCATACCGGCCGCCCCGGCTGTGGCATATGGCCAGGAGTTCGCCCGGGTATTTCCGGACTCTTTTATACAGGGTCCTATCCTTTGCCGGTATTCCCAGCTTCCTCAGGGCATCTGACAGGCCTGATGCAGTATTCTTTATGACGGTCATGTCTTTTTTCCTTATCTTCATCCTGAGGCACCAGGATTCAATACTCCGGGCATTCTTTTTCTCCAGCATCATGGCCAGGATAAGCCTCCATTCCAGCATCTCCTCCCGGTCAAAAGCCTTCAATCTCTTAAAAGAATCAAGGGCCTTCTGCATGGCTGAAGCATTTTTCCTGTCCATTTTGATATCTATTCCTATCTTTGAAAGCGCTCCCAGCCCGTAAAGCCTGCTGACGGCCTTTATGGGTTTTTCCTCGCCCAGTATATATATCAGCTCATCCCTTATCCTTACCCCCGTCAGCCGGGAGACTATATCCATATCGACCGCATTCCTGGCCAGGGCTTCGGTATGCTTATCCATCCTGAAGCCAAGCCTGTTCTCAAAACGCACTGCCCTGAAAATACGGGTAGGGTCCTCGACAAAGCTCATCTTGTGCAGCACCCTTATCCTCCTGTTCTTAAGGTCCCGGCTTCCCCCGAAAAAATCAAGGATCTCCCCGAAATTCTTGCGGTTAAGGGAGATGGCCAGGGTGTTTATGGAAAAGTCCCGCCGCGCCAGGTCCTGCTTGATGCTTCCCGACTCCACACTGGGAAGCTGTGCCGGCTCATGGTAATACTCTACCCTGGAAGTGGCTATATCTATATGCAGCCCGTTTTTTAAGACCAGCACTGCGGTCATGAATTTTTTATGTGTCTCCAGCCTGGCATCCATGCGGCGGGCAAGTCTTCTTCCCAGTTCGATACCGTCTCCATCCACTACTATATCTATATCATAATTGGGGATCCTGAGCAGCACATCCCTTACTATCCCCCCCACCAGGTATGTGTTTGCCTTCATGCTCCTGGATGCGGCTGATATTATCCTGAAGAGATCCCTGATACGGGCGGGAAAGAATTCCATGGATGGCCCATAAGACCTGCCGTGAAGATACCTCAGGATGTCCTTCCTGGTGATTATTCCTATTATTTTCTTTTTTTTGACTATGGGGACCCTGCCTATCCCATTATTTATCATCAGTTCCTGGATATGGTCAATACTTGAATTGGGCCCCGCCTTGATGGTGCCGTGGGACCTGAATCCCTTTACCGGGGCATGTGAAAGTCCGTGCTTTATAGCCCTGTCCACATCTTTCCTGGTTATTATCCCGGCCAGTTCCCCTTTCTGGTCCACTATGGGGATGCCCGAATGGCCGAAGGTCCTCAGTATCCTGTCGACCTGGCTTATGGTCTCATCCTGGGATATGGTCCTCACCGGATAGGACATTATGTCGGAAGCCTGGAGGGGTTTCCTGATATTTTTTTTAAGCGATCTCCTGATCCTTTCCTCTATTGCGCCAAAATCAAGGTCATCTATGACCGCAGAGGCTGCCTGGGGATGTCCTCCCCCTCCCACTGCTGCCAGTATTTTTGATACATCTACTTCCACATCATCGCTTCTGGCTACAGCATAGGTCTTTTCCTTCATCTTCACCCAGCAGAATACGATGCTTACTTCCTCTATCTGCGAAAGTTTCCGGGTGAGCACCGATAATCCCTCCACATATTCCGGCATAACCGCAGTTGAGATTATTACCTCGGTCTCATTTACCCTGAACTTGCGCGAGTTCATTATCAGCTTTTCCAGAAGCTGGTGCTGCATGGGAGTAAGGGAGAGGTTAAGGAATTTAAGCACCACAAACAGGTTTGCATCTTTTTCCATGAGGTATGCGGCTGCATCCAGATCTGCAGATGTGGTGCCGGGAAACACGAATGACCCGGTGTCCTCGTATATCCCCGCCAGGAAAAAGGTGGCTTCCAGCGGCGATATCCCGATGTCTTCTTCCCTGATCTTTTCTACAAGGATAGTGGTGGCTGCTCCTGTATGGCGGGAATAGTCATGGTCTGCCCGGATGTCTTTTTCCGTCCCCATATGATGGTCATATACCACTATTTCGGTTGACGGGTCCCTTATGGCTGCTTCTGCCGGACCTGTCCTGGAAGGTATCCTGGTGTCTACCATTATGACCTTTTTTACAGAATCAAAGTCTATCTCCGAAGGTTCATGTATGGGCGGCAGCTCATCCTCGTATAGCGATATGAATTTCCTGACATTTGAGTTAACAGCCGTGGGCAGCACCATCTTTGCCCGGGGATAGACCTTGCTGGCAGCTGCCATTCCCGCAAATGCATCAAAATCAGCGCTTACATGAGTGACTATTATATCCATAACAGCCGGCACCTTATAATATTATCCGGAGAGGCTTCTAAATATACCGGTCATAGCATACTATCTCATCCATGGGCTTCCTCCCCCTCCTGGAAGCCTCCCTTGAGGGATAGCCCACAGGTGTCAGGGCAACTACCTTTACCTCTTCCGGAATACCAAGGATATCCTTCACCAGCTGCTCTTTAAAGGCCCCTATCCAGCAGGTCCCCAGTCCCTGTTCCGTTGCCGCCAGCACCAGGTGTTCCAGGGCCAGGCCGATATCCACGGGATAGCTGTTCATATATCCCCCCATCCTTCCATATGCTTCCTGTTCATTGGCGCAGGCGGCAATGAGCACCGGCGCCTCCTCCAGGAAAGTCTGGTTATTGCAGGCTATGGCAAGATCTTTTATGATCTTTTTATTCTTTGCTACTACCAGTTTCCAGGGCTGAAGGTTTTTTGCGGAAGGTGCAAGCCTGAAAGCATCCAGTATATAGTTGAGCTTATCATCCTCGATCTCCCGGGATTTATATGACCTTACGCTTCTCCGGGCTTCGATTATATCCATCAGGCTGGTAAATCTTCTCATTTTTATGCCTCCTCTTTATATGTGCTGTAGCAGATACATGCATATATTATCACCGGCCATTTTATTAGTAAAACTGTTTTGGAAAACATACCTGGAACCGGCACCTTGATAATCCAGGATCAGCTTGCCTCCACCGCCAGCCCATAGAGGCCTGACAGCCTGGAAGTAATACTTCCGGGTATCTCCGTACCTGTTTCATGCACATCTATTTTTCTTACCGGGATTATCCCTGCCAGGGAATTAGTAAGGAATACTTCATGGGCATCAATAAGGTCCCGGTAATGGACTTTCTTTTCCCTGGACCTTATGCCGTTTTCCCGGCAAATATCCAGTACCGCCTCCCTGGTAATACCTGCCAGTATGTTCTGGCTGAGAGGAGGCGTAAACACCGTGGATCTCTTGACCATAAATATATTGGTGGCGGCACCTTCCAGGACCAGTTTATCCCTGGTCAAAAACACCGGTTCGAAAGCACCCAGGCGTTTAGCCCGGTCCTTCTCATAAAGGTTCTCGAAATAACTCATCAGCTTATGCCGGTAGACCTGTTCCCCCAGGTCCTGCCTTTTTATGGATGAAGAGATAATATCCACACCGGCTGTATAATGACTCCCGGGATAGGGTTTAAGTTTTTTGGCTATTATCACCAGGCTGCATCCGCTCCCGGTCTTAAAATGCAGTTCTCCAGTATGCCTGCCCCTGGTCACCATTATCTTTATATAGGCATCCTCTTTTGACAGGCCGCTTTTTTCCAGGGTCCTGTATAATGCATGGGATACCGCTTCCCGGCCGAAGCCGGCATCAAACCGCAGCGCCTTCAGGCTGCAAAACAGCCTTTCCAGGTGCCGGGAAAGCATAAATACCTTACCCCCATAGCTCCTCATGGTCTCAAATAACCCGTCACCGTATAGAAATCCCCGGTCCTCTATGGATAATGCAGCCCTGGCCAGGGTATGGAACCTACCGTTTATATATGCATAATCGGCCATTATACCTCCAGGATCAATAACCGGGCGATGCTTTTAGAACTTTGCCAGGTTTTTGCTTTTAAAAAAATTCAAAGTATCCTCCAGGGCTATTCCCTTATCGAGAGTCTCCTGGTATTCCATGCGCGGGTCAGAGTCTGCCACAATACCCCCGCCCACATTATAATAGAAACATCCGTCTTTTATTATAAAGGTTCTTATGACAATATTTAAGTCCATCACTGCATCCAGGGAAATATATCCGATCGAGCCCGTATATACTCCCCTGCTGACAGTCTCCAGCTCATCTATGATCTCCATAGCCCTTATCTTGGGCGCACCGGTTATGGACCCTCCCGGAAATGATGCTTTTATTATATCAGCAATATCGGTGCCGTCCTTTACTCTTCCCCTGACGGTGGATACCGAATGGAAGACCCGGGCATATTTTTCAATGACAGCATGCCCTGAGACCTTTACTGTGCCGTAATAGCAGAATTTTCCCAGGTCATTCCTCTCAAGGTCTACTATCATATTAAGCTCTGCCCTGTCCTTTATGCTTTCCCTTAGCTCCCGCGCATTCTTCTCATCCTCTGCCCCGTTCCTGCCCCTGGGCCTGGTGCCCTTTATGGGCCGGGTCTCAATTAGATTATCCTTAAGGAACAGGAACCTTTCCGGGGACGAGCTTCCGATAGAAAACCCGGGAAACTTTAGGTATGCAGAAAAAGGCGCCGCATTTTTCTTTCTCAATATATAGTAAAGGTCCATGGGATCCACCGGGACTTCGGACTTGAACCTCTGGGAAAAATTTACCTGGTATATATCTCCTTCATGTATATATTCCCTGGTCTTTTTGACTTTTTTGAGATATTGCCTTTTTTTGATATTGGGGGTAAGGGCTGCCCTTAAGATGGGGTCTTTATGGTATTTTTCCACTATCCCCTCCATTATGACGGACTGGCCCCGGGGAAGGCCTTCCATTATATCATCCAGCTCCAGCAGGGCTCTGTCCATGAGCTTCCCATCATCCTCTGCCGGCCGGATCATGTCCTCTTCTCCCAGGATCTGGGAAAGCCTGCCGCAGCCTTCTATATCAAAATAACTGCGTATAAAATACCATTTGAGCCTATGATGGTCATATGCCAGGAGCCTGGTGTAGAAGCCGAAATAAATAAGGGGGATACCCAGGTCATCTTCCGTGGTATGGGGAAGCTTTTCCAGGTGATCCTTGAGATCATAGGAAAAATAACCCATAAAACCGCCAATAAGGTCAGGCATGCCGCAATCGGCATATTTTTCCCCGACACCGATCTCCCTTAAACCTTCCTCTCCATTCTTTATTATCCGTATATCCGGCTTTTTATCACTGGCCCCATACAGCACAAAGTCATTTATGCATTGGCGGAAAAAACCCAGCGGGTCCCGGTAGGAAATAGTTTTTATACCTTTGGCCAGGTTTATAAACTCATTTTCCAGGCCGCTGCTTTTTAACACCAGTGAAGGATCCCATCCCATATAGGAAAACCTGGAGTACTTATCCGGGTGAAGGCTGCTGTCCAGGAAACAAAGGTAAGGCTTTTCCTTCAGGTGATAGGCCATATCCTGGGGTGAAAGCCCTATCCCGGCTTCTGTTATTATACAGGTGGTTCTCATAGGTCAATAAAATTTTTAAGGATCTTCATGCCGCAGGGGGTCAAAAATGACTCAGGATGGAACTGGATGCCCTCCAGGGGGAAATCCCGGTGCCTTACCCCCATCACAATGCCGTCACCGGTCTCTGCTGATATTTCCAGGAAATCAGGCAGGGTGCCGGCTTTGATTATAAGGGAATGGTACCTGGCGGCAGTAAACGGGTTTTCAATACCGGCAAATATGGTCTTCCCGTCATGCCTTATCTCTGATGTCTTTCCGTGTACCACGGTCCCGGAGTTCACAATCCTTGCCCCGAAGACTTCTCCTATAGACTGATGCCCCAGGCATACTCCCAGGATGGGTATGTCCCTGTGGAATCTTTCTATGAGGTCTTTGGATATGCCGGCATCAGCAGGCCTTCCCGGACCCGGAGATATGACTATCTTTCCCGGCTTCATATCATCTATCTCATCCAGCGTGATGCGGTCGTTTCTCCTGACCTTTATGGTCTCGCCCAGTATGCCCAGGTACTGGACCAGGTTGAAGGTGAAAGAGTCATAATTGTCTATCATCAATATATCTATTTTTTTATTCTTTGTTTCCGACTTCATATAAACCTTTTCGCCATAGATAAAGATTATATTGAAATATGGTAAAAATCACAAAAGAAATCATCCTGATCTCGCCCGGATCCAGACAGATAGATAGCAGCTGCATCATATTTTTCCTATTGCAGGAGCAGGAATTAATGCTACAATATCTTGAAAGAAAATTTTGATCCGATCCATTGATGATATCAGTAGAAAACCTGACAAAAAAATTTGAGACAGTCACTGCAGTAAAGGATGTCTCTTTTAATATTGATGAAGGCGAGATATTCGGCTTCCTGGGCCCCAATGGAGCCGGTAAGACGACTACCATCAGGATGCTTTCCACCCTTATCGGACCCACATCGGGGAAAATTTCCATAGACGGAAAAGACCCCCGGAAAGACGGGGCCTATATAAGGTCCATAATAGGGCTTCTTACCGAATCCCCGGGGCTCTATGATAAGATCTCTGCCTATGCCAACCTTGATTATTTTTCCAGTTTCTATGATATACCTGATGAAGAAAGAAAGAAAAACATAGAAAAATACCTCAGGATGTTCGGACTCTGGGAGAGAAAAGATGACCTTGCCGGGACCTATTCCAAAGGCATGAAACAGAAACTGGCGCTTTCCCGGGCTCTCGTACATGGACCAAAGATACTTTTTTTGGATGAGCCCACAGCCGGCCTGGATCCTGCCAGCGCCCATATGGTAAGGAGTTTTATAGAAAGTCTTAAGCAGGAAAACATCACCGTTTTTTTATGTACCCACAATCTTACTGAGGCTTCCTCCCTTTCAGACAGGGTGTGCTTTATAAAGCAGAAGATAATAAAGATAGCTTCCTTAAGCGAACTGCAGTCCCACGATAAGAATAAAAGGGTGGAAATAGTATTCAAGCAGGATGCTGGCAGATACAGGGAACTCCTCCGGAGTATTTCCGGAGTCAATAGCGTAGACATAAAGGATAATACCGCATCCGTATTTGTGGAAAAACCGTCTGAGACCAATCCGGAGATGATAAGGCAGATGGTAAATAATAATGCCGAGATCCTGTATATGAACCAGGTAAAGGCCTCGCTGGAAGACATATACCTTGAACTTATAAAGGATGAAGAGACCGCATGAAGAATGCAATACTGATATTTAAGAAAGAAATAAGGGAGATCATAAAGAATAAGAATATCTGGCTGCCTATATTCATAATAACCGTGATGTTCTCCATTGCCATGCCCCTTATTTTCTCTATGATAAGCGGTTCCATCTTCGAGGACGAGGATACTTTAAAGTTCATGGACAAAGTTTTCGGTGATGTTGAAAATCCGGAAATGGTGTTTATAAACTTTATCATAAAGCAGTTTTTGGTATTTTTACTCATGATACCGGCCATGGTCCCCAGCCTCATAGCCCCGGCTTCCATACTGATGGAAAAGGAGAACAGCACCCTGGAGCCGCTCCTGGCCACGCCCATAAGGACCAGGGAGCTTCTTCTGGGCAAGGCCCTTACTGCCATGATCCCGGCATTTGTAATATCAACAGCCAATTTCCTTATACTTACACTGGTATTTGATATAGTCATCTATAACCGGATGGGCTATATTCCCCTGCCCACAGCTGACTGGCTGGTGGTAGCATTCATCTTAAGCCCCATACTGTCATTCCTGCTCACTATGATAAGCGTCATA
>CAYZJW010000016.1:0-21804 GCA_964478985.1 uncultured Actinomycetota bacterium | reverse complement strand
ATTCCTACAGGGTAATGGTGGGCCGGTGCATAATCCTGGGACTGGAAATACTTATAGCTGCAGATATATTGAGGTCGCTTGCCCTTCAGTTCACTCTTGAAAGCGTAGGGCTTTTAGCTGTTATCGTATTGATCCGGACATTCTTAAGCTTCTCCCTGGAGGTAGAGACAAAAGGAAGATGGCCCTGGCAAAAGAGGTAGACCATGATCGATAAAAAAAAGACCATATATATCGGTTCAGACCATGCCGGGTATACTCTTAAGAACTACCTTAGATCATATCTTGTCAGGTCGGGCCACAATGTCATAGACATGGGCAATGAAAAATATGAACCCGGCGATGATTATCCTGATTATGCCCTGAAAGTGGCAGGGAAAGTCAGCGAGACAGGAGATCCGGGCATACTCATCTGCGGCAGCGGAGTAGGGGCATGCGTGACTGCCAATAAGGTAAAAGGCATTCGGGCTGTCAATGCCGCCGACCCATTTATTGCCCGGCAGTCCCGGGAACATATCAATACCAATGTATTGTGCCTGGGGCAGAACTATATAAGTGCCGACCTTGCCAGGAAGATAGTGAATGCCTGGCTGGAGACTGATTTCAGCACTGATAAAAGACACCGGAGAAGAGTTTCAAAGGTGGACGCTATACAGTAATACTGATTTATTATCTTCAGTGCTCCAGGAAAAGTAAAATTATATTTCCAAACCTTTTTCTTCATTAATTATATTTTTATTTAATAAACTTTTGATATTAAAATATAAAATAAGTTTTCACTTATTATTAAAAGTGTATTATTATTGTATAAATCCAGTGATGATAAGATATTTTTCAAAGACCAGCGTATGGACCAGACTATTAAGAGACAGGAAAGAAAGATAAGCCCCTACCGCATTGTCGAGGTCTCCATCATCCTGGTCTTCCTTGCCGCCAGCATAGTGACTGCCGTCCTGGCCGCTCCGCTCCAGCAGCAGGGAATAATCGAAACAGCAGATCCCGGTTCACTCGAAGCAGTAATAAGCTATATGCCCGTACAGGGATGGACCCCCCTCCAGGTCTACTTCAGCGCTGATGACAGCTATTCCAGGAATGGCAGGATAATAAAATATGAATGGGACCTTGACGGTAACGGCAGGTTTGATACGGATGCCACAGAGACCGGAGGATATGCAAGTTACAACTACCTGGATAATGGAAACTATGATGTGGCCCTGCGCATAACAGATGAAAAAGGCTATACTTCCACCGCTTCCGTACCTGTTAATATAAGGCATCCCGGTTCCAGCAGCGTAGATTACTGGACAGTATTCGATGACAGGCGGGTAAGGAAAGTCACCGTCAGGCTGAAGCAGTCAGACTGGGACCATGTTTGGAGCGATATAGAGTCAAAGTATGAAGTACCTGCAGATGCCGTAATATTTGGAGAAGAGTTAAAGGATATAGGCTTCAGCATGAGGGGACAGTTTTCCATGAGAGAGTCAGGAGCCAAAAAACCCTGGAAGATAAACACCGATGCCTTTATTGCAGACCAGGAGTTCCATAACCTTAAACAGCTTGTATTTACAAACAATATCGGCGACTCCACCATGTTAATGGAAAAACTTTCTTACGACATGATGCATTTTGCCGGTGTCCCGGCAAGCCATGTATGCTTTGTGGAGTTCTGGATAGACATATCTGATGATAATAAGGATCCCATGTTCTGGGGTGTCTATACTATGATAGAGAGGATCGATGCCAAATTTATAAGCAACCGATTTGGCCGTGATGCAAAAGACGGCAACCGGTATAAGGCAAGCCATGCCCAGAGGGGCCCCATGGACCTTGTATATTATGGTGAAAGTATTGAAGACTATCCTACCCAGAACGGCCAGTATGCATACGGAAAGGATAATAACCTGGAGGACCCGGACTACAGCGATGTAATAGAGCTCTGCTATAAGGTGGACGGGGAGGAATATGATTCCCCGGATGAATTTGCAGAGGCCCTGGAAGAAGTCTTCAATATAGATTCTTTCTTAAGGTATATGGCAGTGATCTCCCTTACCATGAACTGGGATTCCTATCCCTGGACCGGCAACAATTTCTTCCTGTTCAATAATCCGGTCACCGGGAAATTTGAGTGGGTCCCCTGGGACCTCACCTGGGGCGGTGATGCTTCCATGCCTTTATTTGAAAGATCCCAGCCCACGGTATCGCCCTATGCACCGCTGTTCGAAAATGTGTTCAAGGTTGAAAAATACAGGCGGCAGTATTCAGCATATATGGACCTCTTAATAAAGGAATTCTTTAACTATGACAATATTTACCGGGTCTCCATGGATTATCACCAGATGATCGCTCCCTATGTGACTCAGGAAAGCGGCGACAGGATGTATTTTGGCGAGACCGCCTGGTTTACCATTGAGGAATTCAATGACAGCTGGCAGGACCTTGCCCGTATTGCAGGCGAGAGGGCCAGCTATGTGGAAAATAAGCTAAATGATCAACTAAGTAACAATTGATATATGAGGTGAAGGATGTCTAAGAAAGTCTTGATTTTTGTAATGGTATTTATCGCCGGCTGTCTCCTTATGTCCCAATTTACTCCCATGCTCATGGGCCAGGAGGGAGGAGCTTTTACTGACAGTTTTGATGAAGCCGGCCTGGAAGATTATGAGCATTCCCAGGATGTAATAGTCTCCGGCGGAGTGCTGAAAATGGAATCCGGAAGTTTCCTTTTCAGGAATGGCGCCTGGCAGTATCCCGGCTTCTCTCTTAAATTCAAGTTTTCCGGGGATTCCATGTTCATGGTCAATTATCATGCTTCCGACCAGGGAGCTTATGTGCTTCATATATTAAGCGAAGGCGGAAACAATGAGGTATTCCTGATCAAGGATAAAGCCGGGCAGGGAAGCGAGCTGGGGGCTGCCCCGGCCCCGGGTATCAAGACTGGTGACTGGAATGACCTTTCCGTTTCCTTTGACGGAAGCCTGCATAAGATTTCCCTGAACGGCCAGATAATCATCGAGGCAGCTGATGAAGAAGCTCTGGGAGCAGGCGGCCTGGGTATAGTAGTGCCGGGGGAAGGCAGCATAGAAATAGACGATCTTTCCCTTGCCTCCGGGACTGCTGCGGTGTCCACGGAAGCGGCCGGAGAAATACCGGAGGAGGAAGTCCCTGCCGGGGAAAGCATCCCTGGCCAGGAAGAAGGACAGGCTGAAGAAAGTCAAGCAGGGATAATACAGGAAGAGGGGACAGCTGGAGACAGCCAGGCGGCGGCTGCCGGGGATACCGGATGGAAAGGATTCATGGAGGACCTTTTTGTCTCAGGAACCCAGCCCCTGGATTACCAGACATTCCTTATTAACCTGGCATTATCTGCACTTTTCGCCTATATCCTGGGTCTTGTATATATATACTGGGGGGCATCGCTTTCCAACCGCAGGAAGTTCGCTGCCAACTTTATAATCTTAACGGTTACCACTACTTTTATAATCCTGGTGGTAAGGTCTTCGGTAGCACTGTCCCTGGGTCTTGTAGGTGCACTGTCTATCGTCAGGTTCAGGGCCGCCATAAAGGAGCCGGAAGAGCTGGCATACCTTTTCCTGGCAATCGGCCTTGGTATAGGACTTGGCGACAACCAGCGCCTTATAACCACCATTGCCTTTGCCTTTGCCATAGTTATACTGGGGCTCCTGAAGCTTTTCAGGAGAAGCCGCGCGGACGCCAATATGCATCTCAATATAACTACATTCCCCCCTGACAAGATAAGCCTGGCACAGATACAGGCAGCCCTGAGACCATTCTGTCCCAAGATAAAACTTCTTCGTTTTGATGAAAACGAAAAGCTGCTGGAGCTGTCATTACTGGTAGAGTTCAGGAAAATGGATGACCTGGAGTCAGCCCGGGAAGCGCTGCAGAAGCTTTCTGACAGGATAGATATCACCTTCCTGGATAATAAGGGAGTCTGGTGATCATATGGTTGATGTACTGCAGGACTACAGGTGTGAGAGGAAATACCTGACAGACGCCCTTGATCCGGCCCATGTCATCTCCCTGGTAAAGCGGCATCCTTCCGCCTTCATGGTACCTTTTCCTCCCAGGTATATAAATAATATATACCTGGATACCAGGAATATGACTTATTATCATGAAAACGTGACCGGATCCAAAGACAGGCGCAAGGCCCGTATCCGGTGGTATGGCAGCCTGTTTGGCGATATAGAGAAACCAGTACTGGAATACAAGATAAAGGACGGTTTTGTAGGGACCAAGGAGCACAATGAATTCCCAGCATTCACGCTGGATGAGAAGTTCGATATAAAGTATTTCAGGGAAAAGCTTCACTGGTCGGCCGATGATGTCAGGTACTACCTGAGAGACCTGGATCCGGTACTGGTAAACAGGTATTTCCGCTCCTACTATGTGACCAGGGACGGCAGGTTCCGGCTTACAGTAGACAGGGAGCTCTCATATTATAATATCCGGCCCCATGGCAATAATTTCAAGCACAGGTTCTTTGACCGCAGTAATGTGATAATAGAGATAAAGTATGCAAAGGATCTTGATGATATTGCGGGAAAGATATCCGGCTTTTTCCCTTTCACCCTTACCAAAAGCTCAAAATATGTGCAGGGTATCGAATCGGTATATATTTGATCTTATGGGGTCGATATCCTTTTATATAATGGCAATTGCCAATTATCAATGGCAATTTATTTAATACGCCAAACCAGGTGATCAATCGAAATGCAGCCATAGCTCATCAATATTCCAGTATTTCAATATCCCCTTTTAATCCTTTTATAACGCCTTCCGCCATAGCCTGCAGCTCATCCTCACCGGGATATAAAAAAATTTTTTCGGCGATAAACCTTATACGGGGGACAATAAGGTCCGTAAATGTCTTAGAATATGCAAGGCCCCCCGTGATGGCTATAGCATCGATATCTCCGCCTGCAGGGGCGGCCATGGCAGCAATATTTTTGGATATCTGGTAAGCCATGGCCTCTACTACTATTCTAACTTTATCATCTGTTTTTCCCTCATATTCCTTCATCACCTTCCTGAAGTCATTGGTGCCCAGGTAGGCATACATGCCGCCCTCCCCATAAAGGAGTCTATAGGCCTGCTCCAGGTCAAGACCTTTCTTGAAGACATATTTTAAAAATGACCCGGCCGGGAGGCCTCCTGACCTTTCCGGGCCAAACGGGCCTTCTCCGTCAATGGCGTCATTTACATCCACTATACTTCCCTTTTTATGCAGGCCTATGGTTATCCCGGATCCCAGATGCGCCACTATCAGGTTTAATTGGCTATAATCCCGGCCCAGCTCAGATGCCGCTTTCCTGGCGATCATCTTATGGTTCAATGCATGAAACACGCTTTTTCTCTCTATGGCAGGATGCCCGCTTATCCTGGCTATGGGATCAAGTTCATCTACGCATACGGGGTCCAGTATAAATGCCCTTTTACCATATTTACTGGAAAGATCATAGACCAGCATTGCTCCCAGGTTGGAAGCATGTTTCCCATATCTGGAGTTTTTAAGGTCATCGAGCATCTTTTCGTTTACTTCATATAAACCGCTTTTAAGCGGCCTGAGATAGCCTCCCCTGCCAATAAAATAATCTATCTTTCCCGGATCTATATCTTTTTTGTCCAGGAAATCCTGTACTGCCTGCCGCCTGAGCTCCAGCTGGTCCGTAAAACTGCGAAAGCTTTCCAGCTTTTCTTTTTTATGCCTTACCGTTTCCATCTCCAGAAGTCTTTGGTCTTCGAATAATGCTGCCTTGGTAGATGTGTTTCCGGGATTTATAGCAAGTATCTGGCTCATTCTTGGCTCCAGGATAAAATATCAATATTTTCCAAAGAATATATGATATCTTTTTGCTTTTCAAGTCACATAGAATAGAAGAGGCCGCTTTCCCGGTGGAAAGCGGCTCTTGTTTGGGAGGTGTCCTGAGGCATGGCGCCTGAGTGTCTCGTCATGATATTATCAATTCATCTATGTCAATTTACCTTCTTCCTCCAAATCCAAAAAAGTTGGAACCTTTGCATTCCTGTCTTTTCGGGCCCCCGGGGAAAAGGTATTTAAGTCCTATATCATTTTCTTCAGCCCAATCCTTTAGCTCTTCCTTCATCTCAGCCAGCGCTTCCCTGGCATCGGCAACAGTCATGTCCTCCAGGCTTTCCCTGAAAGCTTTCATCTCTTCTTTCTTATCCAGTATGGCCTGTTTCTGTTCATCTGTTATATCGCCTTTTTCCACCAGCTCATCCAGTTTCTCTTCAAACTTTGCCTCCATTTCGGCTCTTCTTTCTTCCCTGAGCTCTTCCATAAAATCCATTACCTCATCAGCATCCAGGTCAAACCTTTCTGCAAATCTTTCTACCAGAGAAGGATATCCGCCATCTTCCAGAGGATCTGCATTAAGAGTGCCAGTACATCCTGCCCCCAGCATCATAATCAGGGTAAGGCCGGATATGAGAGATACTGCCAGCTTTACACTTTTTCTTTTCATCTTTGCTCCTGGTCTGTTTTCTATTAATTATATTTATACAGCATAAAACTGAGAAAAAGCTTAAATGATGAATATTTTTTGAATTTTAAACCAGAGGTATGCGGACGGTAAATGTAGAGCCGTGGCCTGGCCTGGAAGCAACTTTTATGGAACCATTATGGAGGTCGGCTATCCTTTTGGCCACAGGCAGTCCCAGCCCGAAACCGGAGATCCTGTTCTTGGACCGCGAGCGTTCTGCGCGGTAGAAACGGTCGAAGATGTGGCTCTGGTCCCGGGGGCTGATACCTTCCCCGGAATCAGTGACCTCCAGTACTCCATACCTTCCCGCAGGAGCAGCTTTAAGCAGCACCTTCCCGCCCCGTGGAGTATATTTAAAAGCATTATCCAGGAGTATAAGGATCAGTTCTTCCATACTTATGGCATCAGCATTTATCCAGGCATCCCTGGCCTCAAGTTCAAAAGCTATACTTTTATTTTTGGCAACTGCGGCTGCCTTTTTATAGACTCTCCCGGCAGACTCTGCCAGGTTTATGTTTTTAAGATCCAGCACCCTTCTTCCCCTCTGGTATTGTGCCAGGTGGAGCAGATGCTCGGAAAGCATCTCCAGGCTCCCTATATCCTCCAGGTTTTCTTCCAGTATCTTCCTGGCTTCTTCCGCTGACATATTTTTATCCCTCAGCGCCACTTCAGTGGAAGTCTTCAGCGCTGTCAGGGGAGTCCTTAGTTCATGGGATGCATCGGAGATGAACCTGTTCTGCTCTTCTACCATCTCCTCTATGGGCCTGAGCGTCCTTCCTGCCAGGAAATATCCAACCAGGAGCGATAATACAAAAATACCGCCATTGGCAAACAGCAGCATGAAATAGACCCTCTGCCTGGCTATCCTGAGATCATTTCGGAGCATGTTCTTGAGTACAGGGGGGATCTTTTCCAGATCCCTGAAATTCGTCTTTATCTGGTTTTCTATATTCACATAGCGCTGGTTAAGGTCACTGGCAATAGTCCTGTATATGACCAGGCTGAATGTAAGGCTTATTATCATTATGGCCATGACATACCACACGGTTATCTTGAACCTGGCTGACCTAAACATCTTCCCCTCCCCCTATGCGGTAGCCGAATCCCCGCACGGTCTCTATGACAGGCACTTTTCTCCTGAACGGTTTTTCTATCTTATTCCTCAGGTACCTGATATACACTTCTACCGTATTGGGAAGTATATCAGCATCATAGTCCCATACCTTCCCCATTATCTGTTCCTTGGTAAGCACCCTGCCCTTATTCCTTAGCAAATACTCGAGCAGGGCATATTCGGTCCTGGATAATCTTATGGCCTTTCCTGCCCTCCTGACTTCATAGCTTATGGTATCCAGGGTAAGGTCGCCTGCTGAAAGCACCGTTCCCAGTCCGCTCCTGGGGCGCCTGGAGAGCGCTTTTATCCTTGCCAGCAGTTCTTCAAAGGCAAAAGGCTTGGTAAGATAATCATCGGCTCCGGTATTAAGGCCCTGTACCCTGGACTTTACCTCTCCCCTGGCTGTGAGCATAAGTATGGAAGAATCGACCTTATCTTCCATCCTCAGTTTACGGCATATTTCCATGCCATCCATACCGGGAAGCATAAGGTCCAGGATTATAAGGTCATAATCCTGGATGACAGCCATGCCGTAGCCGTCGCTGCCCTCATAGGATACATCCACGGCATGGGATTCCTGCTCCAGGCCTTTCTTTATAGAGTCTGCCAGCCTTTTTTCATCTTCTATTATCAGTATCCGCATATGGGGTATATTATAGCAGTTATCTGAGAAGAAACTTAAAAAGCCACCGGAAAGCTTTTCCTTCCAGTGGCTTTTTCCGGTCTATATTATTTCGTTCTAACAGCGGGTTTGGCTGCCGTACCCATCCCGGGTATCGGCGTTACCCCGGCAGCTTCGGTGACTACCGTCTGCACCCTGTCAGTATCTACCAGAATCTTGGTATTTTCCTTCAATGAGACCTCTACAGCTTCTATTTTCTTCAAGATCTGGGCATTTCCCACAAAGTATTTCTGGGCGGCTTCATTTACCACCTTGATCTTATCGGCATCAGCATTTGCTACCAGCCTTATGGATTCGGCCTGGCCTTCTGCAGAAAGTATAAGCCCCTGTCTGACACCTTCTGCTTTTTTGATCTCGGCCCTCTTCTCCCCGTCTGCCCTGGTCTCGGTAGCAGTAGCTATGTCCATGGCTGCTATCTTTTCCTGTTCCGCCTTGACTACCTTGTTCATGGATTCCTGTACATCCGGAGGAGGCTGTATCTTCTGTATCTCCACCCTCAGGACTTCCACTCCATAACTGTTAGTCTCTTTATCAAGGACAGTCTCTACTTGAAAGTTTATCTCACTCCTTTTTTCATTGGCATCTGTAAGCGTCATATTGCCTATTACTGCCCTTAGCGTGGTCCTGGCCAGGCTGGTAAGCTGGGCCCTGTGGTCATCTACATTATATATGCTGGCCTTTACATCCTTTATCTGATAATAGACCACAGCATCGACCTCTGCATTAAGCTTATCTTTTGTGATCACCATCTGCGGCATCACATCCACCATCTGTTCTGTTATATTGACCCTGTACATCCTGTCTATCATGGGGATTATCCAGGTAAGGCCCGCATCTTTTATCCGCTGAAATTTTCCAAATCTTTCTATCACGCCTCTCTCAATAGGCCTTACTGTCCTGAATCCGGCAAACAGTATTACCAGGATACCGACTGCCAGGAGCGGGAACCCGGCAAAAGTTACCCCCAAAAAAAGCATTACCACCCCTGCTATTATGAGCAGGATACCTAATATAAGCATAGTTTATTCCTTTCTTAACCCTATAATAATGGAAATCAGATGATTCCTCATGTAGATATTCTATCAAAAAGAAGTATTAAACACATTTAATTATTTTCTGCAAATAAGATAGTATATTATATAATGTATTTAAAATGATCTGGATTTACAGGATGGCCTGGATGGATGACCATTCCCGTGACCATAAAAATGATACTGACCACAGGCATGACAGTTTTGCCGAACTGTTCCAGTACCGGGATATAGGCCGGAAAAGGCTTATCATCTCCCTTACTATAACCCTGGCGGTGATGCTGGTAGAGATAATCGGCGGGATACTCACAGGAAGTATAGCCCTTTTGAGCGACGCCGGGCATATGTTTACCCACAGCTTCGCCATTTCTATAAGCCTGGCAGCTGCTTACATTGCCAGGAAGCCTCCCTGCCACCACCGCACTTTCGGCCTATACCGGGCAGAGATCCTGGCTGCATTTATAAATGGGATAATGCTACTGTTTGTGGTAGGGATAATATTATATGAAGCTATACAAAGGATCATAAGGCCGGAGGAGATCGATGCCATACAGATGCTGGGGATAGCCCTTATAGGACTGGCTGTAAATGTGGCCAGCATACTGATACTTAGAAGCGGTTTTAAAAGCAGCCTCAATATAAGAAGCGTCTTCTATCATCTTCTGGGTGATGCTGCCTCCTCGGTGGGCATAGTAATAGCTGCGGTCATAATATTTTACACAGGCTTGAATATTCTGGACCCGGTTATAAGTATAGGTATATCGGTCCTTATACTGGTATGGGCAGTCAGCATCTTAAGGGAATCCGGAAGAATACTTCTGGAGATGTCGCCCCCAGGTATTGATACGGATATAATAGAAGATGACCTTAAAAAGAAGTTTCCCATGATAAGAAAGATGGAAAAAGTCCACCTCTGGGCTATTACCACCGATATGCTGGTTTTTTCTGCCCATATTACCCTGGATGAAACTGCCGGTAATGACTGCTGCACTACCCTTTTTCCCGAGATAAACCATTATCTTTCCCATAAATATAATATAATAGAGACTACCATGCAGAGAATAGATAATTGATGGAGGTTTGTATTGAGCGCAAAGTTCTTCCCCTATCTCCTTGCTTTGACCACCCTGGTATTCTGGGGCATCGCCCCCATATTCGGAAAGCTGGGAGTGGCAAAGATAAGTCCCTATACGGCCCTGGCGCTGAGGAGTTTTGTAGTGGCCATCATAATGCTGTCCATAATCCTTATCCGGGGAGATCTCAGGGATTTTGCCAGCCTGGATGTAAGAAGCGCTGTTTTTATAGGGCTGGAGGGCATCTTTGCTTCGCTGATCGGCCATTTTGCCTTTTACTATGCCCTTAGATTGGGAGATGCCTCCAGGGTGGTGCCCATAGTATCAGCATATTCCCTTATCACTATCCTGGCAGCAGTAATATTCCTATCAGAGAAGATGACAATATATAAGGGTGCGGGAGCCCTGCTTATCATCGCAGGCGTATTTTTATTAAGGTTCTAGAGTCTATGAGTATTATCAGAAAAAAGAACAGGAATCTTGCCATACCCGGCCTGATGTGGTTTCTGGTATTTTTCCTTCTCCCCCTGTCGGTCATACTGATCTTCTCTATAACTGAGAAATCGCTTATATCCGGAGAACCGGTAAGGTTCACCCTGGATAATTTTATACAGGTATTCCAGAAAAGGCATTACCTTATAATACTGCTGAGATCCCTCAGGATAAGTTTTCTTACCACTGTAATATCCATACTGTTTTCCTATCCTGTGGCATACTTTCTGGCAAAGAGGACAAGATTTGACCGGGCGCTCATAGTAATGCTGATGGTCCCTTTCTGGATAAACTACCTCATAAGGACATTTGCCTGGAAACTCATCCTTTCAGATAACGGCATAATCAACCAGCTGCTTATGGCACTAAACATAATCGATGAGCCCCTGAGGATAATGTATACACAGACCTCGGTACTTCTGGGCCTGGTATATGCCTATACCCCCATGATGGTGCTGCCGCTTTATGCCTCGCTTCTGCGCATAGACGACTCCCTTATCGAGGCTTCCCTTGATCTGGGCGCATCTAAGGCCAGGGCTTTCTTTGACATCACATTCCGCCTCAGCCTGACCGGCATATTTGCCGGGACCCTCCTGGTGTTTATACCCGCCCTGGGTTCTTTTGCCATACCGGCCATACTGGGCGGTACGGATTCGGTGATGATAGGAAATATGATAGAGAACCAGTTTAACCTGGTGGGCAACTGGAATGCAGGTTCTGCCTTCACCCTTTCCCTGGCAGTCCTTTCCATAGTGATGGTGCTTTTCTATTCAAAGATATTCGGACTTGAATCTATTTACAAGAGCAGGGGGATATGATGGGAACGGGAAGATCCTGCGGGCTAAGGGTATACACCACTATTTTCTTCCTGTATATATTCACCCCCCTTATGATCATATTTATATTTGCCTTCAACCGGGGGGAAGGTTATGTGTTCCCCCTGCAGGGATTTACCTGGAACTGGTTTATAGAGTTCTTCCGGGACAGTTCCGCCCAGAGATCTATCGGCAACAGCATAGTGATCGCAGTTTCCTCGGCAACCATAGCTACGGTCCTGGCAGCTTTTCTTACCATAGGCCTGCTGAAGGGACGGTTTAAGAGGCCCCAGCTTTATATTACTTTCCTTATGCTTCCCGTACTTATGCCCAGCCTCACCATCGGCATAGCCGCCCTGGTATTTTTCCGTACCTTAAACTTCCCCTCCGGTATACCGGTAGTGATACTGGCTCATGTATCCATAAGCATGAGTTATGTCTTCCTTATAATGATGGCCAGGATCGAGAGTCTTTCACTCAGCCTCCAGGAGGCAGCCATCGACCTGGGGGCCAGCTGGTCTTCCTCTATAAAAGACATAGTATTTCCAAACCTTATGCCGGCTATGGCAGCCGGCTGGCTTTTTGCATTCATGATCAGCTGGAATGAATTTATAGTGACTTATTTCCTTATAGGCAACAGCTCCACCCTTCCCATATATATCTTCTCACAGCTGAGGTTCGGCATATCTCCCAAGGTAAATGTGATCTCAATCCTGGTGACCCTGTTTACCCTTCTGGCGGTATCCGTCCTGCTGTGGGCAAGAAGGTTATACAGAAAGATGGGAAAAGATATATGAATTTTTCCCGATTTATTATTAAAATATATGAATAATATAAAATGCTGGATGGAGGTTCAGATGAATGGCAGCAGGAGCAGATGGGTGAATATAATATTTGTTATCATGGCGGCGGCAGCAGTCATGTCTGTCTCATTTCTTGGCTGCAGTACAGAAAAAGCAAAAGATGAGCTTACTGTATATGTATGGGAAGGGTATCTTCCGGAAGCGGTAGCCGATATGTTTGAACAGGAGACAGGCATAACACTCAATGTAAACCTTATATCAGACAATGCTTCCATATTTACCCTTTTAAAGGGCGGCGGCAAAGCTGATGTGGTAATGCCCACCCAGAACCAGGTCAACCGGTTCTATGAGGAAGGGCTGGCACTTGCCCTGGACCTGGATGAGATAGGGAACTACGAAAATATCACAGGATCATTCAGGGACCAGTCCTGGAGCATGTGGGACGGAAGCCGGATGGGTGCCGGTGATACTTATGTGATACCCTATGTCTTCGGTACCAGCGGTATAGTAGTCAATACTGATAAATATGAGGGGGCCGTCGAAGACATAGGCTGGGAAATACTGTTTGATCCCCAGTTAAAAGACAGGGTCTCTTCCAGGGACTCAGCCGAATCCATAATGATCTGCCTGGACCTTCTGGGAATACCCAGACAGGGCCTGGTGGACGATACTGATGCCACGCTGGAAAAAGTCAGGGACAAAGCCCTCGCGCTCAAGGATAATGTACTTAAATTCTATAGTACCGGAGCTGAACTTTTGGATATGCTGGGCAATGAAGAGGTATGGATCAGCCATATATGGGACGGAGGGGCCCGGAAGCTGGCTTCCGGGGATGATAAATTTGTATATGTCCTGCCTTCCACAGGAGGCTTTGGCTGGACGGATACATTTATGGTTCCGGCCGCCTCTGAGAATCCTGCAGGCGCGCATATGTTTATTGATTTTATGCTGCAGCCAGAAGTGGCAGCTATGGTGATATCTGAAGGCGGATATACCACTACCGTTAAAGGTTCCATCGACCTGGCAGAAGGCATAGACCCGGAACTCTACACTTTTAAAGATGAAGAGATGGCAAACCTGGTATGGCAGATAAACTTCCCCGAGGATGTCATAGCAGCCTATAATGATTTCTGGGAAGAATTATCAACTGTAAACTGATAAAGCCGGCTATATTTATCTTATGGAATATATTGTCGAAGTCAGTAATATCTCAAAGAATTACGGCAGGGTCAAAGCCATAGAAGATGTGAGCTTCAAAGTAAGGGAGGGGGAGTTCTATGCCCTTCTTGGTCCTTCAGGCTGCGGAAAGACTACAATACTCCGGATACTGGGAGGTTTCGTCGAGCAGGATAAGGGAGTGGTCCTTATAGACGGAAAGGACATGAAGGGCGTACCTCCAAACCTGCGGAATACCAGCATGGTATTCCAGGACCTGGCCCTGTTTCCCCATATGGATGTCACCGAAAACATAATATATGGGCTTAAAAAGAAAAGGATGAGCCGGGATATCATCTCAGAAAGGCTAAAAAGGATAACTGATATACTGGGTCTTAAAGGATTTGAGTCCAGACACATATCCCAGCTTTCAGGGGGCCAGCAGCAGAGAGTGGCCCTGGCCCGGTCACTGATACTGGAGCCCCAGATACTTCTTTTGGATGAGCCCCTGGCATCACTGGATAAAAAATTGAGGATAGCCATGCAGGATGAGCTCAAGAAAATACAGCGAAAGATAGGCACCACATTTCTTTATGTCACGCATGACCAGGGCGAGGCGCTTACCATGTCCGATACCATAACTGTCATGAATGAAGGAAATATAGTGCAGACCGGAAGCCCGGACCATATATATGACCATCCGGACAATATTTTTACGGCAGATTTTATCGGGGCAGGGAATTTCATACCGCTGAGGTCAGTAAATATAAGTAATGGTATTTTGGAGCTTACTGCGGAAAAGGGCAAGTCTTTCAAATCTGCCTCCAGCCTTCCCGGAAATGCCGGCAATAAAGATCCTGTATTCTTTATAAGGCCGGAAAAGATAAAGATAGGAGAGTTAAGAAAGGAAGATGCCAATAACTTTTCCGGTAAGGTCATTTCTTCGATTTTTGAAGGACCGGATATCAGGCTGGAGATAGATTCTCCGGGACTTGGAAAAGTCTGGATGGAGATAAAAAATGACGGGAGTCCTTTTGATCATAAGACATCCGGCAACCTCATATTCCACTGGAACTTCAAAGACGGCAAGGTCTTATTTGATCAGTGACCTGTTAAGCATCTTAAAGCCTGCAGGTTCACCTATTCTGAGATTATTTCTATATCATCAAATTTCCTGAAATGCTCATCGAAAGAAAAGACTTTGTTTGCCCGTTTTCTTAATAAATGACAATATATATAAGCATCTACAAAATTAACATTATGATCCCTGTATGTATCAAGTGACTTAAAGATTATCTGTTTATTCTCCATTATTATATTTTCTTTAAGCATTAATGCTTTGACCTTCTCATTGATCTCCTTTTTTGACAGCTCAAAAACTTTCTCCAGTACATAAACAAGCTCTGATACAACCATATCACAAACATAGAGTTTATATATTCCTGATTCCATTTTTTTAAAAAAGCCAAAAACCTTTTCTGCAAATTCTTTTGGCTCGCCAGTCAGGTATCGTATAAATATATTTGTGTCAGCATATACTGTACTATTCATCCATTACCTCTCTTGCGTGCTCGGTTTGAGCAATTGACTCTATTTCACTCCAGTTTTTCTTCCTGTATTTTTGAGGTATTCTTAATGAACCTTTTAAAGAATCAAAAGACTCAAGTCTTTCCATAACTATTAAATTATCCATGATTTTAACATCCAGGTTATCAGATTCCTTTAGCGACAGCCTGTCTCTTATTTCTTTCGGAATGGTAATTTGACCCTTTCTTGTTATCTTAGTCCTACTCATAATTATTTCCTTGTTTTATTGTCTTAGTAGTATTATATAACCTTAGTAAGAAATTGTAAATATTCTGCGGGATATGGCGCCAGGTATCCAATCATTTTGATGAGTCATTTACAAGCTTGAGCTCTTCTTCATCACCCTTTTTGCCGGATACATTGTATGTCCTGCCCTTCCAGCAGACCCCGATATTATACCGGTACTGAAATACAGAGTTTACTGCTATGGAAAGAAGGTATATCACCGAAAGCGGATGAAGGATGACGTCTATGGCCCTCATCCTGAACCTTATGGCCAGTATTATTTTGGTCAACATCACCATTATTACCTGCAGCAATATCACATTTGTGACAGCAGGGGGCCAGCTGAATAACAGGGCCAGGGAAAGCATTATAAAGGGTGCCAGGTGTATGGCTGCCACTGCTATAAAGGCTGCTGATATCATTGCCAGCCTATAGTCGAATGCCGGGAAAAGCACCTTGGTATAGCCATGTACGACTTCCCTGAAATCGTGGTACATCCTGCAGTAGAGATTATTGCGTCCGTCAAAGATCATGAACCGGTATCCGCATCTTTTTACCTGCTTTGCTATAAGGACATCTTCCAGTATCTCACTTTTTACGGAACCGTGTCCGCCAATGCCCCGATAGACATCTTCTTTAAACAGCATGAACTGGCCGATGGCTGTACAGAAAAGGGGGCTGCGTGTTTTCCTTATTAATGACAGGGGAAGAAAACCCATTATCATGAAATTGCCGGCCGGCACCATCATCCTTTCATGGATAGTGACCATGATCTGTTTGGCAAAGACTGAAAGCGCGTCCAGGCGGAATTTCAGAAGACATGCCAGGGAAGATGAGACTGAATCACTAAAATGTAGGGTGTCTGCATCAACAAACAGCAAAAATTCTCCCCTGGCATATTCTGAAAGCTGCTGGCAGGCATAGGATTTTCCCAGCCAGCCCTTTGCCAGCGGTTTTCCATGGTAAAGCCTTATCCTGCTGTCCTTTTTGCAGAATCTCTGTACTATATGTGAAGTCCTGTCATTGGAGTTATCATCCAGGACCAGTATCTCGATATTGGCATAATCCTGCCTGATAAGTGAGTTAAGGCACCTGCCGATATTTTTCTCCTCATTCCTGGCAGGTATGAGGATGGATACAAGAGGGTTTTTCTCTAAAAAACTTTCCGGGAGCCGGTAATTTGCGGTATTTTTGAACAGCAGGTTGTTTATGATAAAATTTATCATCACAACCAGCAGTATGGCTGCCACTATATACTGATATAGTAAAAAGAGGTCCATAAAAACCCCGACACCTTTATCTGTCCCCGTATTATATCATAAAAAAATAATATAAATATTAAATTTATATTATAAAACTAGATCCTGCCGGACTTGCCTGCAGCCTTTTCCCTGAAACTGTCAACGCTGATAATATATCTCCGGTGGATCCCCTCGCCTATTTTTTCCTGCTCATCAAAAGCCTCCACCGTAAATGACAGCTTCCTCCCGTCTATTCCGGTAAGTACTGCCCTGGCAGTGACATTCATGCCTATGGGAGTAGCTGCAATATGCTTGACATCGACTGCTGTCCCTACTGTGGCATACCCCCGGGGAAGCCTGCTGTCTACTGTATTTATAGCCGCTTCTTCCATCAGGGCGACCATGGCCGGGGTAGCGAATACATCTGCGCTGCCGCTTCCGTATTTGACGGCAGTATTATCCTGTGAGACTATAGTCCTTGCCTCGCCATCCATATCTGTTTTAAGATCGAATCCTGTCATCTTTATCATCTCCAGTCAATTAGACGAAAGATATTGTTTTTTTCTTCTTTTTGTTCTAATTAATTATATAATAACAGGGGATGGGGACCTTCTTTTCCTGGAAATATTCAGATCAATACCTATAATGGGTCTGTACGGTTTCTGGGAAATATTAAGAAAAAAGATATAGATACTGCAGGGAGGAAAGTTTGAAGGATATACTGGAAAGAAGAAGCATACGCAAATATACTGGACAGCCGGTCTCAGTCCATGACCGGGATATGCTTTTAAGGGCAGCCATGGCCGCACCTTCAGCCGGTAACCAGCAGCCATGGGAATTTATAGTTATCGATGACTGTGAGACCTTGAAAACCATGATAGGATTCCATGAGAAGGGCGGCTATAATATGCTGGGTCACTCCCCGCTGGCCATAGTAGTATGCGGCGACCTTAAAAGGCAGCTGCATGAAGGCTACTGGATCCAGGACTGCTCGGCCGCAGCAGAGAACATACTCATAGCAGCCCATTCACTGGGTCTGGGAGCAGTATGGCTGGGCGCATACCCCAGGCAAAACCGTGTGGCCGGAATAAGGCGGCTCCTGGGAATACCGGAAGATGTTTTGCCTCTATGCATAATATCCGTTGGACATCCTGACGAGAAAAAGAAACCTTCAGACAGGTATGATATTTCAAGGATACATCAAAACAAATGGCTGTAGTTTTCCGAAGGCCTTAAGGCAGATATCATATTAAAAAAAGATCCCCGGAATATGAGCCATGCGGGGATCTTTACTGATAATGATCTTAAAAAAGCTTATCCGGCATATTCCTTCTTCATATCTTCAAGCGTCAGGAATTCATATTCTCCTGCATGTCCGGCAGTGCCGAAGTCTTCCATCTTGCCCTTTACAGTCCGGTATACCGCCTCCCTGGCCTCTCCAAAATAGGTCCTGGGATCAAATGCGGCAGGATTATCTTGCATATATTTCCTGATGGCACCGGTTATGGCAAGTCTTCCGTCGGTATCGACATTTATCTTCCTGATGCCCCTCTTTATGGCTTCCTGGATGCTTTCCATGGGGACTCCCATGGTCTTTTCCAGCTTCCCGCCATACTGGTTGATTATGTCTATAAGCTCAGCCGGCACGGAAGAGGAACCATGCATCACCAGCGGCATGCCGGGTATCTTTTCCTGTATGGCATTTATTATATCCAGTTCAAGTTTGGGCTCTGCCTTAAATTTATATGCTCCATGGCTGGTCCCTATGGCCAGGGCCAGGGCATCCAGCCCGGTCATTTCTATGAACTTAATTGCTTCATCGGGATCGGTAAGCATCACCTTGCCTGAGCCGACTCCGTCCTCAATGCCGCCCAGTGTGCCCAGCTCTCCTTCTACGCTGACACCCTGCTTATGGGCATACTCCACAACCTCCCTGGTTATGGCCACGTTTTCATCAAAATCTGTAGGTGTCTTTGAATCTTCTTTAAGTGAACCGTCTATCATGACAGAAGTAAAACCAAGTTCTATAGCCTGCCTGCAGGTCTCAAAACTGTTTCCGTGGTCCAGGTGCAGGGATATGGGTATGCCGGGATTATCCTCTACCGCAGCCTGCACCATATATTTTATATAATACATATTGGTATAGGCCAGGGCGCCTCTGGAAGCCTGAAGGATGACCGGCGACTTTGTCTCCGACGCAGCCCTCATTATCCCCTGTATCTGCTCCATATTATTTACATTATA
This sequence comes from uncultured Actinomycetota bacterium, assembly GCA_964478985.1. GTDB lineage: Bacteria > Actinomycetota > Humimicrobiia > Humimicrobiales > Humimicrobiaceae > M55B120. The sequence continues at coordinate 2,821 of CAYZJW010000016.1, read as the reverse complement.
GGCTCCTACTCCATAGCCTCCCCTGACTGCTTCGTCCAGGATCTGTTTCATCGGTACCAGTGGCATCTCTTCCCCCTAACATTTACATTTTTACACTTCCTAACAAAGATCAAGCAAAAAAATTATAGCATGATATATTTTTGATTCTTAGTGAAAATTATAGCAGATATGTTTATGCAATTAAATTGGCTTCGGCAATAATGAACTTTTTATGATTTATTATCGTTTTTCATCTCCGAGGACAGTACTATGGCATCAGCGACTTCCCTCATGGATTTTCTGTTGTTCATGGCAAACTTCTGTATTTTTTTAAAAGCTTCCCCCTCCGAAAGACCCTGTTCCTTCATAAGTATGCCTTTGGCCCTTTCAATAGCTTTCCTGCTCTCCAGTTCTTCTTTTATGACCTTTGTCTCCACTACCAGGCGGTAGTTCTCGATCACTATGGCAGCCTGGTCAGCCACTGTCTGCAGGATATGGGTCTCATATTCGCTGAAATGGTGAGGTTTTGATGTATAGGTGGTAAGGACTCCCACCACCTTACCCTTTACATGAAGCGGCACGCATAGAAGGGAGGCCAGGCCTTCTTTCCTGGCGATATCATGATATTTGTATTCCCTGGTCTCAGAGATATTATAGATGGCTTCCGCTTTGTTCTCCAGGGCTACTTTACCTGCAATACCCTCGCCCAGCTTGATCGGATTCTTATTTATATAATCCTTGCTTATGCTCTGGGTAGCCTTTATCACCAGCTCCTTCTTCCTGGTATCAAGGAGCATAAGGGTGCATATCTTGGAATCCATCACCTCGGCAGTCACCGCCACTATAAGCTTCAGTATATCTTCAAGATAGAGGTCAGAGGTTATGGCCTCTCCGATCTTGGACAGCGCCTGGATAATGTCCCTGGCGCTTTCAATATTCTTTTCCTTTTGTTCTTTTGCATTCATATGTTTTAATACAGGGTTGCGGATAATCAATTATAGTATATAAGTTTTAAAAATCATATAAAACCCCTATAATTAAGCTAATCTAAAAGCTGAAGAAATGAAAAAGACTGGATGACGGGAGTAAAGCTTGCTGGGTGAAGAACGAAGAGAATATATACTTAACCAGATAAAGAAGACAGGCAGCGTAAATGCCATAGATATAGCCAGGACACTTGAAGTGTCGGAGACTACCATAAGGAGGGACCTAAACCGCCTGGCCAGGAAAAACCTGGTAAAAAGGACCTACGGCGGCGCCCTGGCCATAGAGCCCGTGGGAGTTGAGATGAAGTTCAACACCCAGAAGGAAAAATTCATCCAGGAAAAGAAGAAGATAGCTCTGGCGGCATCGAAGATGATAGAGGATGATGATGTGATACTCCTGGAGGCGGGGACCACCGGCCTCCAGACAGCATTGAACCTGAACCATGTCACCAGCCTCAAGGTCATCACCAATAGCTGTGACATAGCTACCCTCCTGGGAAAGACCAATCCCCGGTTTGACATAACCCTCAGCGGAGGATTGCTGCGGACTGATACCCATTCACTTATAGGACCTATTGCCGATAATACTTTCAAGAACTTCAATGTGGACAAGGCATTTATAGGGATAACCGGGATAGATATCAATAAGGGAATAACTGCAACCGACCACATCGAAGCCCAGACCAAGAGGATGATGATCGGCAGCGCCAAGAGGGTTATCGCCCTCTGTGATCATTCCAAGCTGGGGCATGTGTCCATAAATCACATAGCTCCTGTAAATGTGATCGATACCCTTATAACTGATTCGGAAGCAGACAACCAGTTTATCGAGAAGCTTAAAAGCCTGGATATAGAGGTAATAACCAGGTAGTCCTGCAGGATTTTCTGCAGTTCCTTTTCTATCTGCAGCAAAAAAAACTGCTATTTACAAATAAATCCATTATAGATAAAATTCATACCTGTGGCGCATTCGTCTAGTGGCCCAGGACATAGCCCTCTCACGGCTAAAACAGGGGTTCGAGTCCCCTATGCGCTACCATACCATGCCGGTGCGAGAACTTTTAAGCTCAAGGTAAGATCAAATATTAGCGTGTAAAAAAAGGGGTATGTATACTCCGGCAAACTTCAGTAACGTCAGTGGATTTGTCATATTTTTATTAACATCTGTATGTTTTTAATAACATCTAAATTTTTGTTATTTATTGTTTTTTCACTACCATAATAATTACATTGGTAATACCTATACATAGGATACGGATGAAAAAATCAATTACTATATCTTTCGTTTGAGAAAACCACTCCAGTTCATATAGTAGATATTACCAAAATAGCTTCCCTCCTCATCACCGTTATAAAGCAAAAGCCCGCTTATATCATATCCTGAATGGACCTGGTACTGCTTTTCTTTTTCCATTAGGATCTTTATGCTCTCAACCATTTTTGGCCGGGCAGTCTTATTATATTTTATCTCGCTGAATATGATCTTTTTACCTAACCGGTCTTCTATTATAAGGTCTGATTCCCGACCCAGGTTACTCCTAAAATAGGACAATTTAATATCCTTATTATTATGCCTTATATCTTTTAGTATCTCGGATACTAAATAATTTTCAAAAATAGGTCCGCACAAAGGCCCCTTTTCAAATAGTTCTCTGGTCCTGACACCCGTCAAATAGCACACCAGTCCCGTATCCCAAAAATAGACCTTTGGGCGTTTAACAATCCTTTTGCCCAGATTATGAAAATAAGGCTCTATAGTAAAAATAATATAACTTGCTTCCACTACTGCAAGCCAGGACTGCATGGTCTTATAATTGACGCCTATTTCATTTGAATAGCTAGAAGCATTGAACTCC
>CAYZJW010000015.1:16278-21876 GCA_964478985.1 uncultured Actinomycetota bacterium | reverse complement strand
CAGCTTTCAGCTGGACATCATGGTCTGTCTCCTTGATATCCACATCGGGAGCCCATACGGTAGCCTTCTTTCCTTCGCCTTTTTTGTCCAGTGCATCAAACCATCTTCCTACTTCGTCCCTGAACTGTACCACATCGCTGAAGGGATCCCATCTTACTATAGGCATAATACACCTCCTCGTCTTTCTTGCCCTTGCTGCGGGCTCCCGTATCCGGGAGCCCATTTTTTTATAAATCTTATTTATCGTCTTTTGCTTCAAACTCAGCATCTATTACATCTTCATCGGAGCCGTTTCCATCCTGCTGTGTGCCGCCTGCCTGTCCTCCGGCTGCTCCCGCACCCGGCCCGGCTCCAGGTCCTGCGCCCTGTCCTCCGGCAGAAGACTGGGCATACATCTGCTGCGACAGCTCGTTCTGCAGGTTCTGAAGTACCTCAGTATCTTTCTTCATCTGCTCCGCATCATTTGACTCGATAGCTTTTTTAAGCACGGCTACCTGGTCCTCTATCTTTTTCTTCATATCCGCCGGGACCTTGTCTCCCATATCTTTAAGCAGTTTTTCAGTAGAGTAGACCAGTCCGTCTGCTGTATTCCTGGCATCTATGGACTCCCGCTGCTTCTTATCCTCATCAGCATGCTCCTTGGCCTCGTTTACCATCCTCTCTATCTCGTCATCAGAAAGATGCGAGGTAGCGGTAATGGTTATCTTCTGCTCTTTGCCGGTAGCCGTATCCCTGGCAGAAACATTTACTATACCATTGGCATCAATGTCAAAGGTCACCTCTATCTGGGGCACGCCCCTTGGCGCCGGCGGTATGCCATCCAGCCTGAACCTTCCTATGGTCTTGTTATTGGCCGCCATATCCCTTTCACCCTGAAGGACATGGATATCCACACTGGTCTGGCTGTCGGCCGCCGTTGTAAATACCTCGCTCTTCTTGGTGGGGATGGTGGTATTCCTCTCTATTAGTTTCGTCATGACTCCGCCCAGGGTCTCTATACCCAGCGACAGCGGCGTCACATCCAGGAGGACCACATCCTTTACATCTCCCTTTAGCACTCCCGACTGTATGGCCGCACCCACTGCTACCACCTCATCAGGATTTACGCCCTTATGGGGATCTTTCCCGATATAGCTTTTTACCAGTTCCTGTATTACAGGCATCCTGGTGGAACCGCCTACCAGTATGACTTCGTCTATTTCCGAAGCCTTAAGCCCTGAATCCTTAAGCGCCTTTTCCAGCGGTCCTTTGCACCTGTCGGTAAGGTCTGCTGTCAGCTGTTCGAACTTGGACCTGGTAAGTTTCATCTCAAGATGCTTGGGCCCATTGGCATCAGCGGTTATAAATGGAAGGCTTATATTGGTCTCGGTAACTGATGAAAGCTCTACCTTTGCCTTCTCGGATGCCTCTATAAGTCTCTGGAGCGCCTGCTTATCCTGCCTCAGGTCAATTCCCTGCTCTTTCTTGAATTCATCAGCCAGATGATTCATGATCCTGTCATCATAATCGTCGCCGCCAAGATGCATGTCCCCATGACTGGATTTTACCTCGAAGACACCTTCGCCCACCTCAAGTACGGATACGTCAAAAGTACCGCCCCCCAGGTCGAATACCAGTATGTTCTCATCCTTTTTCTTATCCAGTCCATAGGCCAGTGATGCTGCCGTCGGCTCGTTTATTATCCTCAAAACATTGAGCCCGGCTATCTTTCCCGCATTCTTGGTAGCCTGCCTCTGGGCATCATTAAAATATGCGGGTACAGTTATAACGGCATCTGTGACTTCGGTCCCCAGGTAGCTCTCTGCATCCTTTTTCAGCTTCTGAAGTATCATGGCAGACACCTCCTCGGGAGTATGGGTCTTTCCTCCCATCTTTACCTCTGCCAGGTCATTCCTGCCCTTTTGCACCTCATAGGCTACTATCTTCCTCTCGCTCTCTGCTTCGTCATATTTTCTTCCGATAAACCTTTTAATGGAATAGATGGTATTCTCAGGATTAAGGGCTGCCTGCCTTTTGGCCAGCTGCCCCACCAGCCTTTCACCTTTTTTGGTAATGCTTACCACTGAAGGGGTAGTCCTTCCGCCTTCACTATTGGTTATGACTGTAGGTTTCCCTCCTTCCATGACTGCTATGGCCGAATTCGTGGTTCCCAGGTCTATTCCTACTGCTTTTCCCATTATTATCTATCCTTTCCTTATAAATTTTCTGTTCTATATGCTATTAAAGCATTACTGCAATTCAGCTGATATCCGTGATCCTTACCAGGTAGTTCTTAAAACAATCTACTACTTCTTCCGGGCATTTTCCCAAAATCACATCGTCCCTTCTTTTTATAAGCACGATGATCGACCTCAGGTTCATCCCCTGGTCATACATAAGCTCCCTTATATACTCCAGCCATTTTATATCATGCTTGGAGTAATACCTTTTGCGGCCTCTTCTCAAGGGCACCACCAGGCTGAACTTCTCATAATAATAAAGCGTCCTGCTGTTTACCCCCAGAAAATCTGCTACCAGCTCTATGGGATAACTCTTGTCATCTTTGCTGAACAATAATGCTCACCACCTTTATGTGGTAAATTTTATATAATAACATTTTAAGTGTCAATAGTATTATAAAGGATTTTAATATAATTGTAAAAGTAATTTTTCACTTTAAGTGAAAAATGTTTTTCTGTTATTTATTCTCTTTCATTTTTACATCTATTCTGACTATGAAGTCTTTCAATTATTCAGGGGCTGTATTTTCTCAGCTTTTAGAATCCGTTTTATACTTTTGTACCAGGGCATATCCCGTGCTTCTCCCGCCTTCCGGCAGTTTATATAAGATCTTTTTATCGATCAGATCATTAATATCCCTAAGTGCCGTATCCGGTGAACACTTCGTGATCTTTGCCCATTTAGAGCTTGTCAGCTTGCCCTCAGATCCATCCAGCAATTTATTTAATACTTTCCTTTGCCTTTTGATGATCTGTCAAATAATCTCCGCAATATTTGCGGTATTTACCCTGATTATTCACCGCATATCATGGCCCGGCCATATATCCTCTTCTCTGGGCTTTTTCTGTCTTTCCGGCGCCAAACACCTTAACCGGAAAAAATAAGGGCCGGTTCCTTCTTTTATATAAAGGACCGGCCCCTGTCAGTCTACGCTGCTGCTACCATCTTACGGTAGCGCAGATCCCTATAAGGGAACCAAGGATCATCAGTATCCTGTACAGCTTCTTCATAACATTCCTCCTAAAATAATGGTTGCCTGACTGCTGGAATTGCTGCCGGTTTGCGGAGGTATTGCTATGAAGATATCTGGCTGTTGTTAGTACTACAGTTTTATACGTAGTTTATTACATATATTTTGTATCATTATAACATAAGTCTATTAAATGTGTTAGTTATTTATACGAAATTTAACAAAAATTTTTCCTTTTTCTCAAAAAGACTTAAACAGAAATGTTATTGACCCGGGCAGGACATCTTTATTCTACAAATTATTTGCTTTAAGCTTTATTATGGTATCCGGGTTCTATTAAAAACTTTTACTTTGTTAAAATATAGATATGATTTCATGTTTACGGTTTTATGCTGGTACAATATATGGATAAAGAGACAGGCGGTTTAAGATAAGGGAATTAAAGACATTAACAAAATATTTGAAAAAGCACTGGATCGGCTTTTCCGGAAGTGTGATATACATACTTCTTACCGACGGCCTGTCCCTGCTTATCCCCTGGCTTCTCAAGCAGGCCATAGACAGCATAGAGGATTTCCCGGATACTGCCTTGCTCCTCCGTTATGCCGGCCTGCTGGTGGCGGTTGCCGCCTTGCAGGGGGTCTTCAGGTTTTATATGCGTAAAGTGATGATAGGCATATCCAGGAAGATAGAATACAGCATAAGGACTGATTTCTTTGCCCACCTGCAGAAGCTTGACCCTTCATTCTTCATAAATACCAGGACCGGAAGCATCATGGCCCTTATGACAAATGACCTGGAGGCCGTCAGGAATTTCCTGGGGCCGGGGCTTATGAATCTTTTTAATACCATATTTGTCTTTTTCAGCACCCTTATCGTGATGTTCCTTATAGATGTCAAACTGTCGCTCTATTCTATGATAGCTATCCCCATCCTTCCTCTGGTGGTACAGCGGCTCAGCGCCATGCTTTACAGAAGGTTCAAGGAATCCCAGGAGCAGTATGCTTCCCTCTCTGCCCGTACCCAGGAAAGCATAGCCGGCATGAAGGTCATAAAATCTTTTACCAGGGAGGAAAATGAAAAAGATATATTTTCCGTCTTGAATCTGGAATATATAAAAAGGAATCTTTCCCTGGCAAAGGTAAGGAGCGTCTTCTGGCCTGCCATGATATTTATAGGGGGGATAGGCACTATGGTGGTGCTCCTTGTCGGCGGCAGGCGGGTGATAGCCGGGGAGCTCACGCTGGGGCAGTTTGTCCAGTTCTCGGCATATATAGGCGCCATAACCTGGCCCCTTATCTCGCTGGGCTGGGTGATAAACCTGGTGCAGCGCGGTTCTGTATCCATGAAGAGGATAAACGATGTCTTCAGGGTAAAGCCTGATATAATGTCAGACTCCGGTAAAGCTTATCCGGAAACGGTAAGGGGCGGCATCTCTTTTAAAAATGTATCCTTCCGGTATGAGATGAGCAAAGCTGTCAGGGACCTGGCAGCAAAAGACTTCATTGATACTGTAGACAACCCGGGATCAGGGGAGAAAAGCTGGGTGCTGGAGAATATCTGTTTTGATATCGAACCGGGAATGCAGGTGGGGATCGTCGGTTTTACCGGGTCAGGAAAATCAACGCTGGCAAACCTTATACCGCGCCTGGAGGACCCGCAGAAAGGCAGCATTTATATAGACGGTTCAGATATAAGGCAGTATCCCCTGGACCGCCTCAGGAATAGTATCGGTTATGTCACCCAGATGCCGTTTTTATTCTCCAAGACCATAAGGGAAAATATCCTGTTTGGTTCCGAGGAAGCATTGGCGGGCCTGAGCCGGGGACAGATAGATAAAAGGGTTTCGGATGCCGCCCGCATATCACACCTTCATGAAGATGTATCCGGGTTCCCGGACGGATATGAGACGCTTATAGGGGAAAGGGGTGTGACGCTTTCCGGGGGCCAGAAACAGAGACTTGCCATCGCCAGGGCGGTACTGGCCAGGCCCCGGATACTTATCCTGGACGATTCCTTTTCCAATATAGACACCAATACCGAGGAGATGATACTTTCGGACCTCAAGGCAGAGACCGCCAGTATAACCACCATAATGATCTCCCACCGGATATCCACCATAAAGGATTCCAGCCTTATCATAGTCCTGGACGAGGGGAGGATAGACTCTATGGGAAAACACGGGGAACTCATGAAAAAATGCGATATATACCAGAACCTGTACCAGAGGCAGCAGCTGTCTGAAGAGCTTAAGGAAGATTTATAGGAGTGAAGTGATAATATTATGGATAGTTTCTATGAAAAAGACCTGACAGGAAAGTCCTTCGACAGAAAGACTGCTTCCAGGCTGTTGGGGTTTATAAGGCCGTACCGGCATCTGCTGGCGCTTACTATTTTCCTGCTCCTGC
>CAYZJW010000015.1:3069-16178 GCA_964478985.1 uncultured Actinomycetota bacterium | reverse complement strand
GGGTTTATAAGGCCGTACCGGCATCTGCTGGCGCTTACTATTTTCCTGCTCCTGCTTACAGCCGGCCTCCAGGTGGCAGGGCCTTATCTCATAAAGCTGGCCATAGATGATTATATAAGTCCCGGGCAGCTGGAAGGGCTCATGTATATAGTCGTCCTTTATGGTCTGGTCATACTGTTCGAGTTCGCCGTCAGGTATTTCCAGGGATACTATACTGAATACCTGGGGCAGAAGATAATGTATGATATGAGGATGGAGATCTTCTCACATATCCAGAGACTGCCCATGTCATATTTTGATAAGAACCCGGTGGGCAGGGTCATGACCAGGGTTACCACTGATGTCCAGAGCTTAAACGAGATGCTTTCCTCCGGGATAGTGACCCTGTTCGGGGACCTGTTTATGGTGCTGGGAATAATGGGAATAATGCTGGCCCTGAACTGGAAGCTGTCACTTGTCACTTTCTCAGTCCTTATCCTCCTGGCAATAGCTACCTTTATATTCCGCTCCAAAGTAAGGGTCACTTTCAGGCTTATAAGGACAAAGATATCAAATATAAATTCCTTCCTTCAGGAATCTATAAGCGGGATCATAACTACCAAGCTATATACCAGGGAACGCCAGAACGATGAAGAGTTTGCCGGCCTTAACCGGCAGTATCTGGCTGAATACCTGAGGACCATACTCTACTATGCCGTATTCTTCCCGGTAGTCATCCTGATAAGCACCATTGCCACCGCCCTGGTAATATGGTATGGCGGGGGCCAGGTGATAAGAGAGGTGCTGACCCTGGGGACCCTGGTGGCATTCCTGCAGTATGTGGAAAAATTCTTCCACCCCATAAGCGACCTCAGCGAAAAGTTCGGCATACTTCAGGAAGCCCTGGCAGCTTCGGAGAGGATATTCAGGCTGCTTGACATAAAGCCTGCCATAACTTCCCCGCCCCGGCCGGTCCGCGTAGAGAAAGTAAAGGGAAATATAACCTTCAGGGATGTCTGGTTTGCCTATAATGCTGATGATTATGTGCTCAAAGATATCTCCTTTGAGCTTGAGACGGGGCAGAGTATAGCCTTTGTGGGGGCTACCGGGTCAGGAAAGACATCTATAATAAACCTTCTAAACCGGTTTTATGATATCCGGAGAGGCCAGATACTCCTTGACGGCATTGACATAAAGAGATTTGACCTTCAGGACCTGAGGAGGCATATTGGGGTCGTGATGCAGGATGTATTCCTGTTCTCGGGAAATATCCTGGAAAATATACGGCTGGGAAACAGGGATATAAGCCTGGAACAGGTAATAGAAGCTTCCAGATATGTCAATGCCCATAAATTCATATCCCGGCTTCCGGGCCAGTACGGCTTCGAGGTAAAGGAAAGGGGCCAGGTCCTGTCAGTGGGCCAGAGGCAGCTTATCGCCTTTGCCCGGGCCCTGGTTTTCAATCCCGAGGTGCTTCTGGTCCTGGACGAGGCCACTTCCAGTATAGATTCCGAGATAGAAGCCCTGATACAGGACGCCCTGTCCAGGGTCATGAAGGACAGGACTACTATTGTGATCGCCCACAGGCTTTCCACTATAAAAAATGTGGATAAGATAATCGTCCTGTCACATGGGGAGATCGTGGAAAGGGGCACCCATTCGGAGCTTCTCAGGGCAAAAGGTATCTACCATAAGCTGTATAAATACCAGTATCAGCTGCAGAAGTGATCTCCGGTAATGTATTATTGCTTTTTTCTTCTGTTTTTGATCTTTTTAATCATCTGGGCTATTCCGTATATGCCAGACAGGGCCGGGCATTAAAAAAAGGTTCTATTTCCTGGTTAATTCCAATATAATTTAGGTCAGACTATTTAACAGAATATCAGGGGATAGCTTTATGAAAAGAAGATTGTATATCTTTATGCCGGTCTTTCTGGCGGTATTGCTGCTTTCATCAGCAGCTTTATGCAGCCTGGGAGACCTTGTAAGCGATATGGCATCTGATCCCGGCAAGATGATAGAAGGGATGCAGGCAGGGGACGGCGATCCTGATTCCGGGGCCGCCAGCAGCGGCGGAGATAATAGCTCTTCCGGGTCCTCCGGGAATGATGGACAGGCTTCCGGCTCTTCATCTTCCTCCAGTGCCGATTCCAATGATCCTGATAATTCAGGCGCAAACAATTCTAATGATGATCAAAAAAAAAGTAACAGCCCCCCTGTTATAAACAGCATCACCTTCAGCAGTGATGTCTTTTTACCCGGACAGCAATATGCTATGGCATGTGATGTCTATGATCCCGATAATGACCCCATATTTTATGATTGGTCTGTGGACGGAGGTTTCACCGATAATCCTGAAGCTTCCAGCCCCGTCTGGAATACGCCTGACCAGGAAGGCGTCTATGTCATAGAGCTCACAATAAGCGACGGCTGGGGCGGTTATGATACAGAAACGGTTATGGTATCAGTAGGTGCTGTAGCCCGGAACGCATCTCCGGTGATAAATTTTATAGCAGTCTACCCCGATGGTGCCAAATATACTAATAATACCTATGAGATATTTTGCGACGTCTCTGACCCAAATAACAGCCTGATCTCTTATGACTTTAGGGTTACAGGAGGTTCTTTACATAGCCAGGATGCCAATATTATTAAATGGGATACCCCTCCAGATGCAGGTACATATACGATTACGGTTTCAGTCAGCGATAAGGAAGGCAATGTAGTAACCGGTTCGCAGGATGTGAATATTGAAGCTCAGTGGACAGGAGTATCAGATATAGAAGTGCATCATAGCGGTGTGATATCCACAAATGCATCCTATAATGTAGAGGCAACAGTAGTCGATCCCGGAGGAGAAATAAATAGTTTTAGCTGGAATGCTGCAGGCGGCCAGTTTGCAGGCCAGAACGGCAGGCATGTCACCTGGGAAACGCCGGATACTCCCGGCACATATACTCTAACTCTTACAGTTTCTACTTTCAGCGGGGACAGCTACTCCCTTTCAAAAGATTTTACTGTTGTATCCCCTTAGAAGAGGTCAAAGTATAATAATTACTCAAAGGCAAATTGTTTGTTAAAAATTTCTTTTTTTTTTCCTCTTTATCTGATAGTTTTATAAACCAAATATGTATAATAAGAATGCTTATTTATAAAAGTCTTTATACGGGAAAAGATCTTATTGAATACGGAACTTGATATCAGACAGGACCAGCATTACTACTCTTTGGACACAGATAAAGTTTTGGACCTTTTGGGGACTTCTTTAAGCGGCCTAACCGGTGAGGAGGCTGCAAAAAGGCTGGAAGAGTATGGCAAAAATGAGATAGAAAAAAGAAAAACCGTAACCCCTTTTAAAATATTCTTAAGGCAGTTTACCTCATTTATCGTGATAATACTTATTGCAGCTATCTTTATATCTTTGCTTATCGGAGAGAGGCTTGATGCAATTGTTATCGCAATAATACTGGTTCTCAATGGAGTATTTGGTTTTATACAGGAATACAAGGCCGAAAAGGCCATCGAATCATTGAGGAGGCTGACAGCTTTAAAGGCCAGGGTGACCAGAAGCGGGCGTGAAGCAGAGATAGATTCAAGGGAGCTTGTCCCCGGGGATATAATATCGCTTGAGACAGGGACCAAAGTACCGGCAGATGCGAGGCTTATTGAACTGGCTGCGCTCCAGGTAGATGAGGCTTCGCTTACCGGAGAGTCCACCCCTTCGAATAAGACCACTTCGCCGCTGGAAAAAGACACATCAGTAAATGACCGGGATAATATGGTCTTTATGGGCACGATTGTCACAAAAGGCCACGGGCAGGCCGTCATCACAAAAACCGGCATGGTCTCAGAAATAGGGAAGATCGCAGGACTGGTACAGGAAGTAAAGGAAAAGCTGACACCGCTCCAGGAAAATCTTAAGCAATTCGGTAAGTGGCTGGGACTGGTGACCATCTTTATCTGTGCCATTGTCTTTGGCGTGGGAATACTAAGGGAATACATCATTGTTTCATCTGTAGACCTGGCTGATGTCACGGAGTTGTTTTTGGCTGCAGTGGCGCTGGCCGTAGCCGCCATTCCCGAAGGGCTTCCTGCAATTGTCACCATCTCGCTGGCTCTGGGAGTAAGCAAGATGGCAAAAAGAAATGTCCTTCTGCGCCAGCTGCCGGCAGTGGAGACCCTCGGTTCCACCAATGTCATCTGCTCAGACAAGACCGGGACTCTGACAAAAAATGAGATGACTGTTACTGAGATCTATGCAAATAACGATCTTATCAGGGTGTCAGGGGAAGGGTATGAGCCGCACGGGGATTTTATTTATGATGATAAAGTGCTTGAGGACAGAAAAAATATAGACCTCCTGCTGAAGATAGGCGCGCTTTGCAATGATTCCAGGCTGAGCCGGAATGAAAGCTGGGAGATATTCGGGGATCCTACCGAGGGGGCTCTTGTTGTATCTGCTGCCAAATCCGGACTTGAAAAACCGCAGCTTGAAAAGGCTTTCCCCAGGATGGATGAGATCCCGTTTGATTCGGCCAAAAAGACCATGACCACCATACACAAAAAGGGCAATGAATACACGGCATATATAAAGGGCGCTCCTGACATAGTGTTGGAAAATTGCAGCCATATATATATTAATGGGGACATAAAGCTGCTGTCAGACAGTGACAGGGAAAGGATAGCCGGCATAAACCGGGACATGGCCGGCAGGGCCTTAAGGGTCCTGGGATTTGCTTATAAACAAATTGATAAGGATTATGACATATCAAGCCCGGACATTGATAAAGGCCTGGTCTTTGCCGGCCTGCAGGCAATGATCGATCCCCCCAGGGAATTTGTAAAAGAATCGATCGAAAAATGCAAGCAGGCGGGTATAGCTACGGTTATTATCACCGGGGACCACAAACTTACTGCAGTAGCCATTGCAAAAAAGCTGGGGCTGTTTATGGAGGGAGACATTGCGTTAAGCGGGGATGAGCTGGACATGATGAGCGATGATGAGCTGGACAATACCGTGGAAAATATAAGGATATATGCCAGGGTCAGCCCGGAACATAAAGTAAGGATACTGGATGCATTAAAGAATAAAGGGCACACCGTGGCAATGACCGGGGACGGGGTGAATGACGCCCCTGCCTTAAAGAAGGCCGACATCGGCATTGCCATGGGTATCACCGGCACTGATGTTGCAAAGGAAGCTTCTGATATGGTGCTTACTGATGACAATTTCTCATCCATAGTCAATGCCGTGGAAGAGGGAAGGGGGATATACAGCAGCATAAAGCAGTTCATACAATACACCCTTTCTTCAAATCTGGGTGAAATACTTGTCATATTCATGGCCATTATCATCGGATGGCCCCTGCCGCTTATAGCCATACAGATACTGTGGGTAAACCTTCTTACCGACGGACTGCCCGGGCTTGCCCTGGGCATGGACCCCCACAGCAAGGAACTGATGAAAAGGCCTCCCAGGAAAAGGGATGAGAAAATAATATCCCGGGATGTCACTGAAAATATTATTATCGTGGGTGCTGTGATGATGGCTGGTACGCTGTTTTTGTTCTATCATTACGGCTTAGACAGCATGAAGGCAAACTCGGTAGCCTTTACCACCCTGGTGATGTTCCAATTGTTCAATGTCCTTACATACAGGGCAAAGAACTTCCGGATCGAACTCAAAAACAGCAGATATCTTGTTGGTTCGGTAATTATAACGGTGATCCTGCAGATCCTGGTGCTTTATACTCCTTTAAGCCTGGCGTTTAAGACGATTCCGCTGGGGCTTGTCGATTGGCTCAAGATAATTCCAGTGTCATTTTCTTTATATGTGATCCTTGAGGCCAGGAAAATGCTTATAAATCATTTCAGGGCTAAAAGACTGAAAAGCACCGGAAAATAAAAATAAAGAGGCCGTACTTTCTGTGTCAGCAGGAAAATTTTTGTTATGGACTTCCTACATGAAAGGTTCAGGGATCTGATTAAGCTCTTTTAATGAGAATACGGGGCCGTCCACGCATACAAACTTGTCACCGATATTGCACCTGCCGCATTTGCCGATCCCGCATTTCATCCTTCTTTCAAGAGTTGTGTAGATCATATCTTCCGCAAAGCCCAGTTTCAGCAATACTTCAAGAGTGTATTTGATCATTATAGGCGGTCCGCATGTTATGGCAATGGTATTTTCTGGCGAAGGCTTCATCGACTCAAGTACATTGGGGCAGAGACCGACTTCTTTTCCCCACATATCGCAGGCTGTGTCTATGGTCATGATAACTTTCATATCTTTGGATTTTTCCCAGGTCTCTATATCGGTTGCGAAACAAAAATCATCAGGGGTCTTGGCTGCTGCCAGCAGTGTCAGGTCCTTATATTTATCCTTATTCTCCAGCATATACATGATAAGGGGCCTTAGCGGGGCCAGTCCGATCCCGCCGCCGATAAAAATAATATTCTTGCCCTCCATTTTTTGATAAGGGAACCAGTTTCCCAGGGGAGCCCTTAAACCGACTTTTTCGCCTTCTGTCAGATTATGCAGGGCGGTGGTATTAACCCCTGCTTTCATTATAGAAAACTGCAGGTGATCTTTATTTGAAGGCGATGAATTAATAACAAAAGTCGATTCCCCGAAGCCGAAAACCGACAGCTGCCCCACCTGGCCGGGTTCGAAACTAAAATCATTCCTTTTTTCTTCGTCATCTATGACCAGCTGCAGTGATACTATGGCCGGAGTCTCCTTTATTATTTTCTTGACTGTCGCTATTTCCGGTAAATAAGAATTTTCATCTTTCAAGTCTTTATTTTCCTGTTCCATCTCTTCTTTTAAATAAATTAAATATGAATGATAATCAATCTGACGCCTGCTGCCTGTTGTCTATTACCGTCTTTACAGCTTCCCTGATATCCATTGAGACCGGGCAGACTTCTATGCATCTTCCGCAGCCTACACAGTATATATGACCGTGTCTTTTAATATTATAGTTATATTTGCAGTTTACTTTATTCCTGTACCTTAAACTCTTATCCGGCCTGGGATTATGCCCGCTGGCTTCAAGAGTATAATAGCTGTTCATGCAATAGTCCCAGCTCCTGTAGCGCTGGCCCTGCAGACCTTTCTGTTCATCCCTTATATTAAAACAATAGCATGTAGGGCATACATAAGTGCAGGCCCCGCAGCTTATGCATTTCTTTGTGATCTGATCCCATATGCCGCTGCCTATGGATTCATCCATTATTTTCGAGATCTCCTCCCGGGGCAGGTCTTCCCAGGTATGCCCGATCTTTTCCGCAGAAGACTTTATGATCTTCTCTATCTCTTCCTCGATTGCCGTCTTATCTATATCTTTGTCGAAATACTCCCGGTTTTCACTTATCAGGTCTTTTGCATCATCGCTTATTTTTACTATGGCATAACCATCGTTTACTTCCACCATCCCTATGTCTGCATTCTCAAAATTAAAGGGACTTCCCCCGACAAGGGTGCAGAAGCAATCCGGAAAGGGGGTATTGCAGCCTATGGATATGAGGAGGCTGTTTTTTCTCTTTTCCATATAGTAATTATCTTTCTTGTCTCCCTCTCCAAAAACCCTGTCCAGCCTTGAGATGCCTTCAGCATCACAGGGTTTCAGTCCAAACAGGATAATACGGCCGCTGCTTTCTGTTTTCTCAGCAGCTCCCAGTCTCAGTTCTACTTTTTCCGGGTTCTCAATGTCCTTTAGATATTCAAAATCAAATAATTTTTCGGTTTCAGGAAAAAATATATACTTGGGGCTTAATGCTGTTTTTTCCCTGTGATTGATGACATATCTTTTTTCTGGACTTTCTTTTGACTGCTGGACCAGTTTTTTAAACTCCTTATAATCCAAAAACCCGATCCTTGCCTCCTGAAGGTCCTGTACCGGCAGAAACACATCATTTTTGGCATCAAGTTTTTCAAGCCAGTTTTTTGTGTTTTCTTTACTGATATATTCAATTACTCTCATGAAAGATTTTCCTGTTTGATATTTTTCTCCACATCTTTAAAAGTAAGAAAAGGAGGCTTCTTATCCGGTTCCTCACCGGTTTTATATTCAAACAATTTCTCAGTTATCTGTGCAGACTTTTTCATCAGCTTTGAAAGGGGTATGTCCCTGGGACAGGCTCTTTCGCATTCCCCGCATTCAGTACACCTTCCTGCAAGATGCAGGACCCTTATCAGCTGGAAAAACTTGCCCTCTTCAGTGTTTATTCTCTGTGACTGCCAGTAAGGTTCATCCAGGTTTGTTATACACCTGTCCCTGCATATCTCCAGGGGACATATATTCCTGCATGCATAGCACCTGATACAATTTGAGAACTGCTCATCCCAGTACTGCATTATCTCATCAATGCTTTTGCCTTCGATCGCATCTATGTCAGCATATTTTTCCCTGGGCTCTATATCAAGCTTCTGGTCATTTTCAATAAATTCATCGAAGTGGGCCGGATTGTCATGGACCTGGCACCAGTAACATTTATCTGCATAGAAATCGCCGGCTTTAAGTTCGTGCTTCTGGCTGATGGTCTCTATTGCCAGGCTCTCTCCATCCAGCTTGCAGGAGATGATCTTTTCTCCGCCGACATGCTTCTGTATCTTTTTATAGTCAAGCACCCCGCTGCATCCTGGAACGATCATTTTTATTTTTTTAAGGTCGATCAATTCTTCAGAAGCTAACTGTATTATGGATCTTGTATCGCATGGCTTCAGGACAATTCCTATTGTCCCCTTTACTGACTTTGAAAGGTCATAGATATATGATGCCAGATTATTGATACACATTTTATTGAATACCAAACTGCCGGTTTCTTCCTTTTTTTCAATAAAAGCCGGGTTTACCTTCAGGGGCAGGGCGCTGGGAGAATAACCCACAAGCAATTCAAGATCGCCCATTATTTCATCGATCTTTTCCTTCAATTTGTTTTCAATAGTCATTTTGCCTGCACATCTTCTATTCTTTTGACAAAGTTTATTACCACATTCT
This sequence comes from uncultured Actinomycetota bacterium, assembly GCA_964478985.1. GTDB lineage: Bacteria > Actinomycetota > Humimicrobiia > Humimicrobiales > Humimicrobiaceae > M55B120. The sequence continues at coordinate 7,197 of CAYZJW010000015.1, read as the reverse complement.
GCCATTTCTGGGCTTCAGAGGCAGAGACCCACTGGTAAGCAAATCTCCTCTTGTCTATCCCTATAAAGGGAAGGTATTCTTTTAAAAACTCCAGCCTCCTGCGGGCATAAAAATTCCCCTCGCTGTAGTGGCAGTCATTGGGATGGCATCCGGATACCAGGACACCGTCTGCCCCCTGGTTGAATGCTTTGATTATAAACAGCGGATTGACTCTTCCGCTGCATGGCAGCCTTATTATCCTTATATTCTCCGGCTGTCTTAACCTTGAAGTGCCTGCTGCGTCGGCGCCGGCATATGAACACCAGTTGCAGAGAAAGGCGACTATCTTGACATCGCTTTTCTTATCCGTATTGCTGTCCGGCCCGGTCCCGCTTCCTTCTTCAATTTTATTTTTTACAGTTTCACTCATCTTTTTAAACTTCGGCCTTATTAATTTTCTTAATAATTTATGGAATCAAGCTCCTGCAGTATCATCTCATCAGTGAAGAAACTGAGCGATATGGCATCAATGGGGCATGTGGCCTCGCAAAGCCCGCAGCCCTTGCATACTGACTCTATGACCTGAGCCACATTCTTGCCCCTGAGGTCGACCTCCTCTATGGCGCTGAAAGGACATACCATAATACATTTATTGCAGCCCACACACCTGGACTGGTCCACCCTGGCCACGATGGGGTCGGTCGCCAGTTTGTCTTTGGAAAAAAGCGCCAGCACCTTTGCTGCTGCAGCACTTCCCTGGGCCACGCTTGCCGGTATATCTTTGGGAGACTGGCAGGCGCCCGCCAGGTATATCCCTGAAGTATTTGTCTCAACCGGCCGCAGTTTTGGATGGCTTTCAGTATAGAAGCCAAAAGGCCCGGTGGAGATATTCAATACCTCGGCCAGATTCCTGGAGCCCTTCGACGGGATCATGGCGGATGCCATGACCACCATATCGGCTTCCATCTCAATAGCTTCGCCCAGTACGGTATCAGAGCCCCTGATGACCAATTTATCACCTTTTTTATAGATCTTGGAGACCTTGCCCCTTATGTACTGGGTCCCGTACTGCTTGGCGCGCATTATAAACTCATCATAGTCTTTGCCCGGGGACCTTACGTCAGTATAGAATACATATGACTGCGAATCAGGTATATGTTCCTTGGTCAGTATCGCCTGTTTTGCAATATACATGCAGCAGGCTCCGGAACAATACGGCATGCCTTTTGTAATATCCCTCGAACCCACGCAGGAAAGAAAGACTATCTTTTTTGGCTCTTTATTGTCTGAAGGCCTTAGTATATGCCCCCCGGTAGGACCTGAGGCGCACATAAGCCTTTCATACTTAAGGCCGGTGATCACATCTTCGAGCTGGCCGCCTCCATATTCACCATAGCTTTCAGGATCATATTCCTCAAAACCGGTTGCGGCTATGATGGCGCCGGCCTCCAGCGTGATTATCTCTTCTTTCTGGTCATAATCGATGCAATTTGCCTCACATGCCTTTATGCATTCATGGCATTCCGAACATACTCCGCAGTTCAGGCATCTATCAGCCTCGGCCTTTGCCTGCGGCTCTTTGAATGGTTTTACTATCTCGTCAAAATTCTTGATTCTTTCTTCCGGACTTAATTTTTCCGGGACTGCCCTTTTCGCTCTCTGGAATGTCTTTAACTGTTTTTCAGTAAAGACTTCCTCGGGCTTAAGCTTTATAGTATTTTCTTCTTTTTCCTTTACATCCTTTTCGATATCATCAAGGCTTTCGCCTTCAAGCATCCTTGAAATAGCATCTGCGGCGCGCTTGCCGTGGCCTATGGCTTCAGTCAAAGTAGCAGGACCCAGCACAAGGTCCCCTCCGGCAAATATGCCGTTATCGTCCACTGCAAGAATAGTTTCCCGGCTCAGCTGTACAGTGCTCCATGAGGTCAGCTGGCATGTCCTCTGACCGCCCTGCAGATAACCTATATCAGGATTCTGCCCTATTGTCACGATTATATGATCCACGGGATAATCATATTCGCTCCCCTGGATGGGGACAGGCCTTCTTCTTCCGCTGCTGTCAGGTTCCCCCAGTTCGTTCTTTATAAGGACAAGCTTCCTGGATCTGCCCTTTTCCCCTTCGATCTTTACCGGCGCAGTAAGGTAATTTATCTTTATTCCTTCTTCAAGCGTCTCCTCTATCTCTTCTTCAAGGGCAGGCATCTCCTCCCTGCTCCTACGGTAGAATATGCTCACTTCTCTGGCTCCCAGGCGGAGAGCAGTCCTGGCAGAATCAATGGCAACATTGCCGCCGCCTATCACTGCAACTTTTCCTTCAAGCTTCTTTATCTTTGAAAGAGCCGCATCACGCAGGAATGTGATACCCGGTATCACTCCCTCCAGGTCCTCTCCCTCGCAATTGAGTTTTTTGTCCTGATGGGCGCCTGTGGCCAGGAAAACCGCTTTAAAACCTTCTTTTTCCTTTAAGCTGTATACCTGGTCATAATCCTCTATCGGATGGCTGGTCTCGATCTGCACCCCCATCCTTTTGATCACATCGATCTCCAGGTCGATGATCTCTGCAGGGAGCCTGTATCTTGGTATACCGACCCTTAACATCCCCCCGGTTACGGGAAGGGACTCGAATATTTTGACGCCATAACCCTTTTTTGCCAGAAAATATGCTGCTGTAAGACCGGCAGGCCCCGAACCTATTACAGCCACTTTTTTATCCTTTTTCTCCTCCATATCGGGAAGCGGGATCTCGCCCAGCTTGAGCTCATAATCAGCCATAAACCTCTTCAGTCCCATTATGGAGATAGGGTCATCTACAAGATTCCTGGTACAGCTTTCTTCACACGGGTGCATGCATGCCCTGCCGCAGATGGAAGGAAAAGGATTCTCTTCCCTGTGAAGCTTCAGGGCTTCCATATATTTGCCTTCGCGTATCAGGGCGATATAGCCCTGGGCAGGGACATTGGCCGGACAGGTGCTCCGGCATGGAGCCTTGCCCTTAAAGTTTATATTATATGCTGAAGGTACGGCCTGGGTAAACATCCTGGAGATGGCTTTCCTTGTAGAAAGGCCGGCTTCATATTCATTCACAATATCTACAGGACAGACCTTTTCACATTCTCCGCAGGCAGTGCAGTTCTTCTCATTAATATATCTGGGCTTTTTCTTGATGGTGACCTGGAAGTTGCCGATGGATCCCTCGACCTTTAATACTTCCGAAAGGGTCAGAAGCTCTATATTCTCATGTATCCCCACGTCTACCATCTTGGGAGACAATATGCAGGCAGAACAATCGATGGTGGGAAATGTCTTATCAAGCTGGGCCATCTTGCCGCCTATGGAGGATTCGCGCTCCACCAGTACCACTTTTCTTCCCCCTTCGGCTATATCCAGTGCCGCCTGGATCCCGGCTATACCGCCGCCGACTATGATTACCTTTTTGTTTACATCAAAAAATTTAGGGAATAATTCATTATGCCTGTATACTTTTGCCGCAGCCATCCTTATCAGTTCTATGGCTTTTTCTGTGGCTTTTTCCTTATCATCATGTATCCATGATACATGCTCCCTTATATTTGCCATATCGAATAAATAGGGATTGAGGCCTACCGCCTCCACAGTCCTCATAAATGTACCCTGATGCACCCTGGGCGAGCAGGATGCCACTATTACCCGGTTAAGTTTGTGCTCTTTTACGGCATTGATTATCTGGGCCTGTCCAGGTTCGGAACAGGTATAAAGGTTTGTCTGGGTAAACACCACGCCTGGAAACTTCAAGGCCTCGCTGGCGACCTTTTCCACATCTACTGTGCCCCCGATATTAGAGCCGCAGAAGCATACAAATATTCCAATTCTCAATTTTTTATTCCTTAGTAATGGCTTTTAATTGTTCTTAATAAACTCCGTGCCCACAAAAAGCTTGTCGATCATCACGCTTTCCGGTGAAAGCCCCAGGGCTATTCCCAGGATCTGGGTAATATATATTACCGGGAGCCGGTACTTTTTATTAAAAGACCTGTTTATCTGTTCCTGTCTCAGGTCCAGGTTTTGCTGGCAGAGCTGGCAAAATACTATCAGGCAGTTTGCCTTGCTCTCAACGGCACCTTCCAGGATAATATTGCTCAGCCTTAAAACCGCGTCCTTGTGGGTAAGGGA
>CAYZJW010000015.1:0-2969 GCA_964478985.1 uncultured Actinomycetota bacterium | reverse complement strand
TCTTCCGCGGTAAAACCCATATCCTTAAGGCCTGCAATAATAGCTTCCCTGGTCTCTTCTTCTTTTTTATTCTTCAGCCTGCTGCTGCTGTTTAAATAATAGGCTGCTTTGTAAAGTTTGTTGTAACAGGAAATACAGGGCGCTAATATATCGGTAAAGCCCATATTTTTTGCCAGGAACAGGTTCCTTGCCGAGAGTATCAGGACCAGCTCGCTGCTTACATTCTGGGCCGGAGTAGTCCCGCAGCAGTTCCAGTCATCGATCTCGACATGCTCCACATCAAGCACATCCAGGAGTTTCTTTAGAGAGACATTGAAATCAACAGCAGTTGAATCAAGTGAACACCCGGGATAATATGCGATCTTGTCTAATGGATCTTTGTTTAAATTTTCTACCATTGTTATCTTCTCTACTTAAGGTATTTATCCACCGCTTTTGAAATACCTTTTCTTTGTTTTACAAAGTCTGGCAGGATCTTGATCTTTCTTTTGCCCAGGATCTTCAAGGCCAGATCCATATCGTTGAATAGTCTTCCGTTTATCAGGTTCAGGCCTGCTATCAGGCCGGGTTCATATACTTTTCCGGTAATCGATACTTCCTTAAGGAACAGCTTATAAAATCTTTTGATGCTGGGTATTTTCACCTTACCCATTTTCCAGGCTTCATTCCTTATATAGTTCATTATCCTGGCTATATGTACATCCTGGGGACACCTGCTGCTGCATATCTCGCATGTGAGGCATAGAAAGATAGAATTAGAATTGATTATATCCTCTATCCTGCCGTTCTGGACAAGCATTATTATCTGGTTCGGCTTATATTCAAAGATGTCTGCCAGGGGGCATCCAGCGGTACATTTCCCGCACTGGTAGCAGTTAAATATTCCGGGATCAATATACTTTTGGATGTCTCTCTGAATATCGGAATAAACTTTATCCGGCTTAACGGCAATGCTGTCTTTTTTTGGGTTTTTATCCATTTTAAAGGATTATATATATTGTCAAATTATTGTCAAGTTTATGGCAGCAAATTAAATTGCGGTTATAATACAAAACGTATATATCGGCTGGTATAATATTTAGACACAGTTAAAGCACATGTTATATAATACTGCAAATAGTTTTTTGCAGTGTTTGCAATAATATGGCTGGATGGGCAATATTTTAGATACATTTCTTGCAGTTTTACCTATTTTGCTGGCCCTGGGGCTTATGGCAATATTCAGGTTGTCCGCATCCCGGGCTTTACTGATAGCCTTTGCAAGTGTTGTCATAATTGCGCTGTTTTACTGGAAAATGGACATTACGGTGCTTGCTGCATACAGCCTGCTGGGGGTTCTTAAGTCGCTTGACATCCTTTTTATAATTTTTGGTGCGATACTGCTGCTAAATATGCTGCACCGGACCAGGCTTCTCCGGGCTATTACCGCCGGTTTTTCCAATATATCGCCTGACCGCCGCATCCAGGCAATTATTATAGCCTGGCTTTTCGGAGCTTTTATAGAAGGCTCGGCCGGATACGGAACTCCTGCCGCCCTGGTGGCTCCGCTTATGGTTGGAATGGGCTTTCCTCCCCTGGCTGCCTGCATGGTAGCACTGATAGCCAATACAACGCCGGTGCCTTTCGCAGCTGCGGGAACCCCGACTATTATAACGCTTAAGACTATTGAAGCAGATATCGTAGGCGCGGGGTTTAGTTTTGCCGGCTTTTCCAGGGATCTAACTTCCATGATCACTATAATCCTTGGCGTAGGGGGATTGCTTATCCCTGCGGTTATTGTTTTTGTGATCACCTTTGTTTTTAGAAAAGACCGCCGCATGAGATCTTTTTTAGAGATGCTGCCTTTCGCTCTATTTTCCGGCCTGGTCTTTGTCATACCTTATCACCTGCTGGCAAGATTTTTAGGACCCGAATTTCCTTCGATTATCGGCGCCCTGGTCGGCTTGCTTGTTGTCATCGCCGCAGCCAAGTTAAAATTCCTGGTACCCCGGAATATCTGGGATTTTCCAGCACAGGAAAAACCTTCTCCAGGCCAGATGGATTCTTTGGCAAAAAAGGACACGAAAGTCATTTTATCCGCATCGGAAAAACCGGTTAGCACGCTGGCAGCCTGGGCTCCTTATGCAGTTATAGCCCTTTATCTTTTTGTAAGCCGGATCCCCATGCTGGGAATAAAAGACCCGATTAAGTCTGTGGTGATAAGCATTCCTGGACTGCTGGGAGTCCCTGGTGCCGATTATTCTTTTGAGGTGCTTTATAACGCAGGTCTTTTTCCGTTTGTATTAGTTGCCATACTTACAGGTATCTGGCGCAAACTGAAAGGCCGGCAAATCGGACTGGTTGCCCTGGCTACGGCCAAGCAGGTACAGCCGATCGCCATCGCTTTGTTCTGCGCAGTGGCACTTGTCCAGGTAATGATGAATTCCAACTTGAATAATTCCGGTCTGCCGGGAATGCTTACCCAAATTGCCAGCCGGCTTGCCGCAGGCACTGGTCCGGTGTATCCTCTGGTAGCGCCATTTATCGGCATCCTTGGGGCTTTTGTCTCGGGTTCCTGTACTGTTTCCTGTGTTATGTTTGGCTCTTTGCAGTTTCAAACTGCCCTGCTGCTCAACCTGTCACCCCTGGTTATTGTAAGCCTTCAGGTTGCCGGCGGTGCAATCGGCAATATGTTTTGCATAAATAATGTCATTGCGGTAGCCTCAACCACAGGTATTGCCGGCTCCGAAGGGAAAATAATGACCATGAATATGCTGCCTGCCCTGTTTTATGCCCTGCTGGCAGTTTTTGTCGGATGGATCATATTATAGTTTTCTTCTTTATTGAGGGAAAATTTATTTTTCATATTATGTTTTAAATAGGAGACCTGCATCATCCCGCATAATCCTTTTTCCACACGGGGTCAAATATCCCGGCAAGCTCTCTGTCATATTCTATCATCTTTTTTGATATTCCCGGATGGGCAAGAA
>CAYZJW010000014.1:12438-21979 GCA_964478985.1 uncultured Actinomycetota bacterium | reverse complement strand
CTGACCTTATAGCGCTGGGTATAGATCCTGAGATAACCCATCTCTACAGGCAGTCCGATATCCCTGCAATACCCGAGCTCACTCTTTACCTGTCCATGATCACACCATTATCATGGCTGGAGAGGTGTCCCACCTATAAAGAGCAGATAAAGGAGCTGAAGGCAAAAGACCTGTCCACCCTGGGATTCTTCTCATATCCCGTGCTTATGGCTGCAGATATCCTTATAGTAAACTCGGACATCATACCCGTGGGCGAAGACCAGCTGCCGCACCTGGAAATAACCAGGGAGATAGCGCGCAGGTTCAATCATATTTACGGAGAGTATTTCTCGGAACCCCAGGCATTGCTTTCACGAAGCCGCAGGGTACCGGGTACCGATGGAAGGAAGATGTCAAAAAGCTACGGCAATGCCATCTTCCTATCAGACGACAGGGACACGGTCAGGAAAAAAGTCAGGCAGATGATAACTGATCCTGAAAGGATAAGGAAAACTGATCCCGGGCATCCCGAAGTGTGCAATGTTTTTGAGTTTTACAGGATATACTGTCCCGGCAATATCCAGGAGATAGAAGGCAGGTGCCGCGGAGGGGAGATCGGCTGCACAGCCTGTAAAGATGAGATAGCCGGGATGATATCTGATTCCCTGGAGCCATTCCAGGAAAAAAGGCAGAAGCTGCTGCAGGACAGGAAACTTATCCATGACATACTTGAGAAGGGGAGCAGCTCAGTCAACCTCATCGCTTCTTCGGTTATATCGGATGTCAGAAAAAGGATGGGGATAGATTAATGGTGCCGGATCCCGGAAGGACAACATATACCATAAGATATGAGGACATATTTGATGGTCCCATAGAACTTCTGCTGGAACTTATCCGCAAAAAAAAGATAGACATATTTGACATCAGGCTTAGTTATATAATAAACGGTTTTACCGGTCATATAAAGAAAAAAGGTGAGGTACTGCTGGAGACCCTGTCTGGTTTTGTCTATTTTTCATCCATACTGCTGGAGATAAAATCGCAGTCCCTCTTGCCTTCACGCAAAAAACAGGAGGAAGAAAGCGGGCTGGATGCAGACATCCTGAAGCGGCGGGAAGAAGAATACAGGATATATAATAAAGTCTCAAATTATTTTAGCAGCAGGATACAGGAAGGGGCATTGCTCCTGGTAAGGGAAGCCCCCATGGAAAAAACTCTTATAAATATCCTGCCGGATTTTATGGAAAGACTTGATCCCATACAGCTGTGGGTGACAGCGGGAAGGCTTTTTGCCAGGAAGGGTCTTGACCTGGATATTTCCAATGCATATAATCACCGGTCGACCATAAATATATTTGACGAGATGAAGCGCATAAAATCTGTTTTGAGCCAGCGCCGGGAGATAACTTTCAGGGAATTATCATCAGTGCATGTACAGGTGATAGACCTTATAATAAGCTTTCTTTCACTGCTGGAATTGTATAAGAACGAAGAGGTGGAGATATTACAATTTGAAAGTTTTGGAAATATAATAATAAAGTCCAGATGACAGATAATAAAGAAAAAGAGCAGCCGGCCGATAATGCCGTTCAGATGGCGTTTTTAGGTCCCGGATGGGTGAGGACATGTATTGAAGGCATACTTTTCATATCGGAGGAGCCGGTAAAGGCCAGGCTATTGTCCCAGACACTGGGCATCAGCGAAAAAGAGGTCAAACAGGCGCTTGAACAACTTGAAAATGAATATATAGAACAAAACCGGGGTTTTGTAGTAAGAAAGGTAAGCGGAGGTTACAGGTTCTATTCCAATCCCGCTATAAATGAAGTCCTTCAGGGATTTGTAAAGACCAATATAAGGGTCCATCTTTCACAGGCAGCCCTTGAGACACTGGCCATTGCCGCATACAGGCAGCCGGTCACCAGGACACAGATCGCCGAGATAAGGGGGGTAAGGACGGACAGCGTGGTCCTGACCCTGGTGGACAGGGGTCTTTTGAAAGATGCCGGTAAACTGAAGGAGCCGGGCAGTCCGGTATTATACAGGACCACAGACAGGTTTCTGGAGCTTCTGGGGATAAACAGCCTGAAAGAACTGCCTCCCCTTACAGATTTCAAGGAAGATGAAGAACAAAGACAGGATTAGGATATCCCGTTTTCTTGCAGATTGCGGGGCAGGCTCCAGGCGGAAATGCGGGGAAATGGTAAAAGAGGGAAGGGTCTCTGTAAATAATACGGTAATAAGAGACCTTTCTTTCAGTGTGGACGAAAACGATACAGTAAAGCTGGACGGTAAAAAAGCAGAGCCTGATGAGAAACTGGTCCTGGCGCTCAATAAACCGCCCGGATACCTTTCCACCGCCAGGGATGATTTTGAGAGGAGGACGGTAATGGGCCTGGCAGGGAATACCGGCAAAAGGCTTTATCCCGCGGGCAGGCTGGACCTGGATTCGCGCGGCCTTATCATACTTTCAAATGACGGCGATCTCGTATACAGGATAACACACCCCAGATTCAATATACCCAAGACCTATGAAGTGGTGCTGGACAGGCGTCTTTCAGATGAAGGCTACAGAAGCATAGACCAGGGCGTGCTAATAGACGGTAAGGTCTTTAAACCTGACCGGATGTATAGAAATAAAAAGTCAGCTGACGGTTTTCCACTGACCGTGAGGATACACCAGGGACGAAAGAGGATCATAAGAAGAGCTTTTCAAAAAATAGGATATAATGTAGTAGACCTTAAAAGGACCATGATAGGCAATTACCGGCTGGGCAGACTGCCGGAAGGCCAATACCGGGTCCTTGATAAAGAAGGTGTAGACAGGCTCATGATGAAAAAATAGATGAAGGATAATATAAATATGAAGAAAACCGCATCAATCATCATGCTTTCTATAATAATGGCAGTCATCACTGCCGGCTGCTCCCCGGCGGCTGCCGAAACTGCAGATCACGGTACTTTTACCGGCGTACCCTTTAATGCAAAGGTGAGCAGCATCCCTGTCTCGGGACAGGCTATCGATGTGGATATAGCCGGAAATTATGCCTATCTGACCAATGACCTGGGAGTCCTGTACATAATAGACATCAGCGACAGGGAAAGGCCCCGCATAACCGGGAAATGCCGTGATATTGATTCTGCCAACATTGTCATGGTTGAAGGTGATATTGCTTATATCTCCTATACTGAATGGATTGCCGGCGAAGATGATTATTATACAGAATGCGGCTTTAAGATAGTGGACATATCCGACAAGGAAAGACCGGAAGTCATAGGCAACTATATATCAGGCCGGGAAGAAAAAAAAACAGTGTTCGGATTATATATAGAAAATGATTTTGCCTATGTTAATACCAGCACCTACGATGGCCAGTCAGAGATAAATACGCTGGAGATCGTAAATATCAGTAAAAAAAGCTCCCCGGTATTATCAGGCGTGCTTGAACTTAAGGGCTCGCCTGCCAATATCATAGTAGACGGCGATACCGCTTATATAAGTGCCAATCATTATGACCATGACGCCGGCCAGTATACTGATGACAGCCAGCTCATAATAGTAGATATAAGCGACAGGACCAGACCTGTTATGGCCGGTTTTCTTCCGGTGCCTGCAAATTCCTGGGGCATCTACCATAAAGACGGTCTTATATTCCTTTCCAGCCATTATTCCGATGGTGACCAATACAGCAAGAGCATGATACAGCTGGTCGATGTATCTGGTGGATCTCCTGCCCTAAGGGGCAGTATTTCCATACCCGGAGGTGCCTGGGAGCTGGATATGGCAGGGGGTTTCCTTTATGTTTCCGATCTTACAGGCGGCATCTATACAGTTGATGTAAATGATCCCGACAGGCCTTTTGTTGCCGGAAGGTTAAACACCCCAGGGACATCTTATGATATAACCCTCATGGGAAACTACGGGTATATAGCGGATGGATTTGAGGGGCTGGTAATAATGAGCCTCTCCGATGAGGAGGAAGATGCTGTCTATGAGCCAGCGAGACAGGATGATGAAAACCTGCCCCCCCGGGCAGTGCTGGATATTTTCGGGGATATGGCAGGTGAATATTATCCCAGAGGTACCCCGGTGATACTGAGCGCGGTCAATTCATTCGACCCGGAAAATGAAGAAATATCATACAGCTGGTACGTATCCGGACAGATGATAGCGGACGAAAAGATAACCGATATCAATTTCTCTGATCCCGGTCTTTATGAGGTGACCCTGGTGGTCTCCGACGGAGAGTTATCGGGTACAGCTGGCGTAAAAATTTCGGTAGCTGATATTAACGAACCTATTCAACAGGTAAAAACCCATTTATTTGATATAGAGATCGAATATATACTGGATAACCAGGGCCAGCTTCCGCTGACTGACATCGAATGCCTGATGAGGGTGCCTCTAAGTTATGAACCATACCAGGTCATAGGTGATATAACTACCAGTGTCCCTGTATCTGATGAGATATATGATAACCATAAAAACAAATTACTGAGATTTATTATAGAAGACGAGCTTGCCCCCGGCAAACAGGTCTCGGTGCTTGCTTCTTTCCAGGTCACTGCAAATGAATTCGACTATGGCCTCATAGACCGGGAGGCCAGCTATGATGAAGATGACAATGATCTCTACTACTATACACGCGATGATATTTATATAGACTCAGACAGTCCACTCATAAAGAATAAAGCAGCAAGACTGGCGGGTAAGGAAAAAGACCCGGTGGCGGTCGCCGGGAAAATATATGATTTCGTGACCAAAAGTCTTTATTATGACTACCAGAGGGCTGGAAATACCGAATATGAGTTTTTAAGCGCTTCAGAGATCCTGGAAGCAGGCAAAGGAGTCTGTTCAGACTATTCCATTCTTTATACGGCATTGCTGAGAGCTGCCGGGATCCCCGCCAGGCTGGCAGCAGGGATACCGGTATATACCATATTGTACGAGAAGGAAAGAGAGATAGATATCGGTCATGCCTGGGTGGAGATAAAGTTCCCCGGGTATGGGTGGGTACCTGTAGATATAACTACTGAAGAGGATTACTGGACCAGCAATTACTTTCTTGATATAGTCACTGAAAGGGGTCCGGGATATATATATGAACACTCCACCATGGACTGGAGCAGCTATTATTATGATGGTTTTGATTATTCCAGTGAGGGTGAAGGAATATCCCCGGCAGAGCAGGACTTTATATTCAGGGTAAAGGGCCTTGAACTGGCAGATATAGAGAAGGACTGATATGGGTGAGGCCGATAAAGGCAGGATCATGACTGCAGCTTTTTCTCTGGCTGTCTCTGTAGTGCTGGTGGCCATAAAAATACTGGTTGCCTATTTTTCCAACAGTATAGGAGTCTTCTCGGAAGCACTGAATAACGGCCTGGACCTGGTAACAGTCCTTATTGCATTCATGGCTGTCCGCATAGCAATAAAACCGCCTGACAGCGACCATACTTACGGCCATGGAAAATATGAGAATCTTTCTGCAGCCATCGAACTTGCCATAATCTCAGTATTGTCGGTCTATATAATCTACAGGTCAATAGACAGGATCATTTCCAGGGATTTCCAGATCAATCTGAATTATTATGTCTTCGCTGTCCTGGCATTCTCTATTGTCCTGAACCTGGCCAGGGTCTTTATACTGGGGAGGGCTGCCAGAAAATACAGGTCTTCTGTATTTGAAGCAGGATTCTTAAATTATATGAGCGACATTGCCAGTTCTGTTATCGTGATCCTGGGCCTTGTATTCGTACAGGCAGGATTCCCCCTTGCTGACCCCATAGCATCAATAATAGTGGCAGCTATTGTACTGGTATTCTCGCTCAGGCTTTCCATTAAAGTATTGCGGAGCCTGCTGGATTATATACCGGCAGAAGTAACATCAAAGATAAGAAAAGCACTTGCTTCAATCGATGATATAAAAAAAGTAAATGAACTCAGGATACATGAAGTAGGAAATACCAAGTTCATAAATATTGAAGCCGCTATTGATAAAAACATATATCTATCCCGCGCTGAGAAAGTAAAGAAGCAGGTAAGGGATGCAATTGAAAAGCTATTTCCCGGCTCCAGGACAATACTTGAACTCAAAACAGAATTATCCCGGGACAATGTGACCTCCAGGGTAAAGGAGATCGTACTGGATAATCACGATATAGAAGACATACATAATATCTCGATCTATGATATTGGGGACAGGATAGACATCTCCCTGCATATCATGATGAAGAAGCACCTCAGGCTGTCACAGACCGAAGTAGTTACCAGGCATCTGGAAGAAGAAATAAAAAAGAATATACCGGGACTCAGGAGCATATATATCCATATTGAGGACAATATGGTAAGACAGGCTTTTATAGATATTACATCTGAGTCCAGGGGTCTTATCAGCAAGACAAAGAAGGTGATATCGGAATATATCGACCCCGATACATGCCACAACTTTACCATATTAAAATGCGGCAAAAAATACAGTATAGCCTTTCACTGCCGGTTGAACCAGGAACTGAAGATAGACCAGGCGCACGGGATAATAACTTCCGTGGAAGGGCTCATAAGGGAGAACATAAGCAATATAGGCGATCTGGCAATTCATGTAGAGCCGTCCCAGCAGGACCTGCGATTTGACTAATCCTTTTATAAAACTTAATATTTTATTAGATATATAATGAAAAATGACGATAAGATATTTATACCCACGACTTTAATAATATTTGGCGCTACAGGGGACCTGGTCCGCAAAAAGATAATAAAGTCACTTTTCCGTCTTTACAGCCTGGGATATCTGCCCCAGGAATTCAGCCTGATCGGGATATCCAGGAGGGATTATTCTGACCAGGTGTTCAGGGAATTTTTGATGGAAAATGCTTTTGATAGTACTGATAGCCTTCTCGGCAAGGATGAGATAGCAGGTTTTTTAGAAAAAGTATCATATTTCAAGGGGGATCTTAAGGACGGCGCCCTGTACCGGGAACTCAAGCATTCACTGGAAAAAAAAAGCAGCCCGGGCATATGCGACAATAAACTTTTTTACCTGGCTGTACCTCCGGGACTCTATTCAGGGATACTGGACAATATATCAGGTTCAGGACTGGCAGTTTCCTGCAGTCCCCGGACAGGCTGGACCAGGATACTGGTGGAAAAACCTTTCGGAAATGATATAGCCACTGCCCGGAAGCTGGATGATATGCTGGGCAGGCTTTTCAGGGAAGAGCAGGTATTCCGCATCGACCATTACCTGGCCAAGGATACTATGCAGAATATATTGTTCTTCAGGTTTTCCAATATTCTTTTTGAGCCGGCATGGAACAGCAGCTATATAAAGAAAGTTGAGATAAAACTCCTGGAGGATATGGATGTGGGGACGCGGGGCTCTTTTTATGATTCTATAGGAGCTCTCCGGGATGTGGGCCAGAATCACATGCTCCAGATGCTGGCACTGGTAGCTATGGAGAACCCCAGGTCACAGTCTGCAGATGCCATAAGGAAAAAAAGACTGGATGTCTTAAAATCCATAATCCCTGTAAATGATCCCGGCGAGATCGCCAAGACAGTTTTGAGGGGCCAGTACAGGGGATACAGGGATGCCAGGGATGTGGCCGGGGATTCCATGACAGAGACATATTTCAAGATAAGGGTAAACCTGGCGGGCAAGAGATGGGCCGGCGTACCTTTTTATATGGAAAGCGGAAAAGCTCTCAAAGAGAAGAAAACGGAGATAATCATATATTTCCGTAAACCCCGCTACTGCCTCTGTACACCGGAACACAGCCGGCATGAATATAGCAACATATTAAACCTTAAGATTTTTCCCCGGGAAGGAATGCTGATAAGGTTCCGGGCAAAAAAACCCGGACTCAGCGATATGCTGGAGGCAAGGGATCTTGAATTCGATTACCGCCGCCGTGACAGCCAGGAAACAGGAGAATATGACAGGGTTATGCTGGACTGCATGAAAGGCGACCAGACCCTTTTTCCCAGTACGGATGAAATAGGAAAAGCATGGGACTATATCACTCCCATAATCGATAACTGGGATCGGAGCAGGCTCCGCTTCTATGATAAAGGCAGCAGCGGGCCCCAATGGAAAAAATAATAGAAAGGCACCGAGATGAAAAAGACTGAAGACCTGAGAAATATGTGCAGGCTTATAAGGTATCATATCCTGGAATCCACTACAGAAGCAGGTTCCGGCCACCCATCATCATCACTTTCTGCAGTGGAACTTATGGCGGTATTGTTTTTTAAAGGCTTCTTCAGGTTCCGGACGGATGATCCCGGCTATGGCAATAATGACCGCCTTATATTCTCAAAGGGCCATGCATCACCTTTGCTGTATGCGCTATGGGCTGCAGCAGGGGCAATAGACAGCAAGGACCTCAGGGGATTGAGGGATTTTGACAGCGTACTGGAGGGTCATCCCACCCCCAGGTTCAAATACACTGAAGCCGCCACCGGGTCCCTGGGTCAGGGTCTGTCAATAGGGCTGGGCATGGCCCTGGCAGCCAAAAAGCTTGACGGCCTCTCCTATAATACTTTTGTCCTGCTGGGAGACAGCGAGATGGCAGAAGGTTCCCAGTGGGAAGCCCTACAGCTTGCCGCCCACTACAGCCTGGACAACCTGGTGGGCATAATAGATGTCAACCGGCTGGGCCAGAGGGGTCAGACCATGTACGGGCCTGATATCTCAGCTTATGCAGAAAGAGTGTCGGCATTCGGCTGGGAGGCTATTTCTGTCTCTGACGGACATGACCTGGATGAGGTAGAAGCGGCTTATAGCCGGGCCTTAAATGGCCGGGACAAGCCTGCCATGATCATAGCTTCTACAAAAAAGGGCAAAGGCGTAAGCATTATGGAAGACAGGGACGGATGGCACGGAAAAGCCCTTGACCGGGAACAATTTGAGCAGGCGGTAAAGGAATTAGGCGATATAGATAAAGACCTTGAATCTAAGCTTGAGCTGCCGGTCAAAAAGGCAGCTGTAGCGGTCAAGCCGGCAGCCATGGATACTTCAGCAGCCTATTTACCCGGAGAAGATGTATCTACCAGAAGAGCTTACGGAGATTCCCTGGCCCGACTGGCAGACTCCCATCCGGGCATAGTCGTCCTGGATGCCGAAGTGAGCAATTCCACCTATTCGGATGCTGTCAAAGGAGATCATGGGGAACGTTTTTTTGAGATGTATGTGGCAGAACAGAATATGGTTGGTGCAGCCCTGGGGATGTCGCTCAGGGGGAAGATACCTTTTGTATCCACTTTTGCAGCTTTCTTTACCAGGGCTTTTGACCAGATAAGGATGAGCCAGTATTCCGGGACAAATATAAAATTCTGCGGTTCGCATTCCGGTGTTTCCATAGGCGCCGACGGCTCTTCCCAGATGGGCCTTGAAGATATTTCCATGTTCAGGTCCCTGTTGGATTGCGTGGTATTCTATCCATCGGATGCAGTATCAACTGAAGCAGCAGTAAGGCTGGCTGCCGCCCATAAAGGTAATGTATACATAAGGACAACCAGGATGGATACACCGGTCATATATGAAAATATGGATGGTCTTGATGT
>CAYZJW010000014.1:0-12338 GCA_964478985.1 uncultured Actinomycetota bacterium | reverse complement strand
GGCATAGAAGGCCTGGCATGCCCTGTTTACCGGATGGCAGTTGATAAAATACCCAGAAGCGGAAAACCGGAGGAATTATTGGAATATGAAGAAATATCCAAAAAGGCTATAATTAAAAAGATAAAGAATATTATAAAAAATAAAGGATAGGTGATAAAGATCAAGATTTTCATAGACTCAAGCATGATACAGGAGATCAGGAAAGCAAAGGATTTCGGTCTTCTGGACGGAGTTACTACAAACCCCTCACTTATAAAAAAAGCAGTTGAAGACATAAAGGCCGGCGGCGGGGATGTAAATATCGGTGAATATATACGGGATATCCTGAAGGCAGCAGAGGGGCTGCCGGTGAGCCTGGAAGTCATCGGTACCACATATGATGAAATGGTGGAGGAAGGAATAAGGCTTTTTAAGATGTTTAACCCGGTAGCCAGGAATGTCTATATAAAAATACCGGTAAATCCTTCTACTAATAATAAGGATGGCAACGATTTTGACGGAATAAAGGCTATAAAGTCCCTCTCTGATGAAAAAATCCCTATAAACTGCACCCTTATATTCACACCTGAGCAGGCCTTAATGGCAGCAAAGGCCGGTGCCTCATTCGTTTCACCTTTTGTAGGCAGGATAGACGACTATATCAGGGCATCAAACTCTATTGGATTTGATAAACCTGATTATTTTCCTTTCAACGGACTGGAAAAAGACGGAGACATGCTTGAAGATGAAGGCATAATCTCAGGCATAGACCTGGTGGCCCAGATAAGGGAGATATTTGATAATTATAATATAACCGGCGCCAAGGTCCTGGCAGCCAGCATCAGGAACCCCCGTCAGGCAAGAGAAGCGGCCCTGGCCGGAGCCGACATCGCCACCCTTCCCTTCAGTGTCCTGGAAAAGCTGCTTATACACAAAAAGACTGCCGAGGGGATGATCAGTTTTACCGGTGATGTAGTGCCGGAATACGAAGAATTATTCAGGGAATAGTGTTTTAGGTATTATGGAGGTCATCTATGGTCCTGGCCTGGAATACCTTGACCGGAAAAGCGCCAGAATCCTATGTGAAAAGTCAGAGGAGCTGTTAAGACAGAAAGAACATATACTGTGGGCACTCCCCGGGGGGAGAAGCGTAACCGGGATATTCGATGTACTCAGGAGGCAGGAAGACTTTGACTGGAGCAGGATCCATTTTTACCTGGCAGATGAGAGGCTGGTGCCCGCTTATGATGAAAACAGCAATTTCAGGGTCATAAAGGAAAGACTCCTGGACCCTTTACTGGCAGCCAGGAAGATAAAACTGACCAATATACATGCATTCAAACACAGCCCTGGATCTCCTGATTCGGGGCTGGATGCATACAAAAAGGAACTGGTCAGGATGGGCAGGCATTTTGATATCATCCTGCTAAGCTCAGGCGGGGACGGGCATATCGCCGGGCTTTTCCCCGGCCACAGTACTATATATGATGATTCTGAATATTTTATCAGCACCTTTGATTCTCCAAAGCCTCCGCCAGAGAGGATGTCCAGCTCCAGAAGACTTGTGGCTGCCTCGGATACGATGATCCTGCTTTTCTATGGTGCAGAAAAAAGAGAGGCGTTCCTGAAGTTTATGGACCCGGACCAGACTGTGGCAGGATGTCCTGCCAGGCTTGCCCTGGAGGCAAAAAATGCTTTTGTTCTTACAGACCAGAGATCAGCGAAAGGCAGATGATGAACCGTTTAAAAGATGAGACAAGCCCCTATCTCCTCCAGCATAGCAGAAATCCCGTAGACTGGATGCCCTGGGGCGATGAAGCTTTCAGCATAGCACGGGAAAAAGACCTCCCCATATTTTTATCCATCGGGTATTCGACCTGTCACTGGTGTCATGTAATGGAAAAGGAATCCTTCGAGGACCCGGAAGTAGCCGGACTCTTAAACAGGTCTTTTATCTGCATCAAGGTAGACCGGGAAGAAAGACCGGATATAGATAAGCTTTATATGGATATTGCCCAGCTCATGACGGGAAGGGGAGGCTGGCCTCTTTCTATATTTATGACCCCGGGCAAGGAGCCTTTCTTTGCTGCCACTTATATCCCCAGGGAAGACCGTTTTGGACAGGCAGGGCTGCTGACTCTTCTACCTAAAATAGATGAGCTATGGAAAAATAAAAAAGCCGAGATCGCCGAATCCGCTGCTGCTGTCATAGAAAAACTTTCTTCTGTGAATAAGGGTACCCCGGGGGATATCCCTGGTTACAGCCTGATGGATAAGGCATTTGCCGGCTATTCAGGGGCATTTGACAGGCAGTACGGGGGATTTGGCAGCGCTCCCAAGTTTCCCGGCACCCATAATCTTTCTTTCCTCCTTCATTACTGGAAGAAAACAGGAAACAGCGAAGCGCTGGAGATGACTTCAAATACACTCGACCATATGAGATGGGGCGGTATCTGGGACCATGTGGGATATGGTTTTCACAGGTATTCCACTGACCGCGAATGGATAGTGCCTCACTTTGAAAAAATGCTTTATGACCAGGCCGCTGCAGCTTTGACTTATCTTGATGCCTTTCAGGCTTCCGGGAGGCAATTATACAGGGAAACTGTGAAAAATATCTTTGAGTATGTGAACAGGGACCTGTCTTCAAAAGGCGGAGGCTTCTATGCTGCAGAGGATGCAGACAGCGAAGGGAGCGAAGGCAGATATTACCTATGGACAAAAAAAGAGATCGGGGAAAGCCTTGACCGGGAAGATGTTTCTTTTTTTATCAATGCGTTCAATATCACCGGCAGCGGTAATTACAGCGATGAGATCAGCGGAAATCCTACCGGGCAAAATATACCCTATATGAAAAATTCCCTCAAATCTATTGCAGAACAGAATGATATGGATATTGTCAGCCTTAAGGAAAGGATGAAAAAGATAATAGCCAGGCTCTACGGCATAAGGAGAAACAGGATAAGGCCTTTTCGTGATGAAAAGATACTTACCGACTGGAATGCATTTATGGCTGCTGCTTTTGCCAGGGGAGGCAGGGTGCTGGGGGAGAAGGCTTATGTGGACAAAGCAGCGGAAACAGCTGATTTCCTCCTGCACCATATGACAGCCCCGGACGGAAGGCTGTATCACAGCCGGAACCGGGGGGTATCTTCCATAGATGCACACCTTGATGACTATGCATTTATGATCATGGCTTTGATAGAACTGTACCAGACTACTTTTGACTACGGGTATATCAGGAAAGCACTTGGGTATAATAAGATATTGGACAGGTATTTCTGGGATGAAAAAAACGGCGGATATTATTTTGCCCCTTCCGGCAATAAAGACCTTATTGTAAGGAAAAAGGAAAGTTATGACGGAGCAATACCGTCAGGGAATTCAATTGCCCTGCTTAACCTGTTAAGAATGGGCAGGATAACCATGGACAGGGCGCTGGAAGAAAGGGCTGACGCACTTATACGCGCTTTTTCCGGTACGGTCACACAGAATCCTACCGCACACGGACAATTCCTGATGGGCATAGACTTTATGGCGGGTGATTCATATGAGATAATACTGGTGCAAGGCAGCGGTAAAGATACTATGACAGAGATGTTAAAAATCCTGGAGCAGGATTTTATCCCCAATAAAGTGGTGATTGTACAGGAAGACAGGAAGGATTCCCCCGAGTTTTTGAGAAACCTTAAACCTGTAAAGGGAATGACTACTGCTTATATATGCAGGGATTATTATTGCCGGCTTCCTGTGACCAGCACAGCCGGGATGCAAAAAATCCTGAGGGGCGGCTAAACACCGCTTAAACAAAAAATCCCGAGTTATCTTTCACCGTGGCTTCCGCTGTAGGTTACTAAAAATCTCGGGACTCTACCAAAAGCTTTTCTCAGGGACTTTTCAGATTGTTAGCCAGGATCTGCTTCTTTTCAAAAGCAACCACGACTTCCACTGAAAGTTGCCTCCTGCCTAAGGCTGTTTTTTACATTATCAAAGATGATTTTTTATGTCAATAACATAAAGAAAAAAAATGATATTATTGTTAAAAATGCATATTTTTTATATAGTTATAGATTATTTTTAAAATGGATCCCGGATTGGTTTAAAAATATGAAAAATATCAAAAATATCTCTGTTATAGGTCTGGGACTTATCGGGGGTTCACTGGCAATGGCCCTCAAGGACCTGGAGACCGGTTTTGTTATAACCGGTTTCGATATTGAAGGCGAGGCTATGGACATTGCCAAATACCGTAAAATGGTAGATAAGATAGCTTCTGATCACCGTGAAGCTGTGATCGATGCAGACCTGGTGATTATTGCTACCCCGGTGAGTATGATAATAGAGGTGGTCAATTCCATCAAGGACCACCTTAAAAAAAATGCAATAATAACTGACGTGGGCAGCGCCAAGAAAAAAATAGTGGAGAAGGTAAATGCCATTCTTCCGGAGGGGACTTATTTTATCGGCGGCCATCCCATGGCTGGTTCGGAAAACGAAGGAGTCCTTTCGGCAAAAACGGATCTTTTTAAAAACGCATTCTATATTCTTACTCCCACGGAATCTACCAGGACTGACCAGCTGCTGGCTCTCCATAACCTGTTTACCAGGATCGGGGCCAGGGTCATTTCTATAAGCCCGGATGAGCATGACCAGAATGTAGCCCTTATTAGTCATCTTCCCCATGTACTTTCCACCAACCTGGTCGAACTGGTAGATGACAGGCAGGCAGAATTAAAGAACCTGCTGAGGCTGTGTGCGGGAGGATTCAGGGATATGACCAGGGTGGCTGCATCAAATACCAGTATGTGGCTTGATATAACACTTGAAAACAGGGAAGAGCTGATAAAGTCCATAGACCTTTATATCAGCTACCTGAATAAGTTCAAGCAGGGGCTTTCCAGTAATGATTCAGAGTTTATAAGATATCATTATAAAAAGGCCCAGAAAGCCAGGATCAATCTGCCTAAATACGTAGAAAAAGACATATCCAGGCTTTATGAATTAAAGATAGCTATTACGGACAGGTCTGGAGTATTAAGTGATATAACCCTGGCCATAAGCTCCAGGGGGATAAATATTGAAGATATCTCCATATTCCATTCCACTGAATTCTCCGGGGGCGGCATATTGAAACTGCTGGTCCAGGGAGACAGTGAAAGCCAGGCAGCCCGCCAGGCCATAGAAGATGCCGGATATGATGTAAGAGTCAAGAAAGTCCTGGGAGAGTGAGATGGAGATACTGGGGATAGACCGCATAAACGGCGAGATAAAGATACCCGGTGACAAATCCATATCTCACAGAAGCGCCATGATATCGGCCATACTTGATAAGCCGGTCAAGATAAAGAATTATTTGTTTTCCAGCGACTGTATAGCTACGCTGGAAGTATTGAAAGACCTTGGCGTAGACATAGCCGGCAACAGCAGTGAGCTGGTCATAAAGGGATGCGGCATCTCTGGATTAAGTGAACCCCGCAGGATACTGGATGTGGGGAATTCCGGTACTGCTATAAGGCTTTTAAGCGGGATCCTTGCCGGCAACCCAGTCATGTCTGTATTAAGCGGCGACAGCTCCATAAACAGGCGCCCCATGGCCAGGATAATAGAACCTCTCAAACAGATGGGAGCAAGGGTCTATGGAAGAAATAATAGCAAATACGCACCGCTTGTCATATTCGGTACCAGAGACCTTAGAGGAAAGAGATTTGACCCCGGGCTTTCCAGCGCCCAGGTGAAGTCCTGCATACTGCTTGCGGCACTTCATGCCGAAGGTGTAACTGAGATCAGGCAGCCCGGGACCAGCAGGGACCATACCGAGAGAATGCTGGAATATCTCGGAGCCTCCATAGAATATGACGGCATGAATACCAGGATAGATCCTTCAAAAAAGCTGGCTGCAAAGGATATCCATATACCGGCAGATATTTCTTCAGCACTTTTTTTCATAGTGGCAGCCCTGATACTGAAGGATTCAAATATCACCATTAAGGATGTGGGGATCAATCCCACCCGGAGCTATGCCCTGGACGTTTTAAGATCGATGGGGGCGGATATAGAGATCAGGAACAGAAGGACAGTCTGCAATGAACCGGTTGCAGACATAGAAGCATCATCAAGCTCGCTGAAGCCGGCAGAAATAGACAGGGATATGATACCAAATATAATTGACGAAATACCGATACTTTCAGTAGCTGCATCTGCAGCTCCCGGGAAAACTGTCTTCAGGGGAGCCCAGGAATTAAGGCATAAGGAGAGCGACCGGCTAAAGGCCATAAGCGGACAATTCGCCAGGGCCGGGGTAGATATAAAAGAGCTTGAAGACGGACTTGAGATAAACGGGAAAAAGGACTTTAAATTAAGAAGCTGCACCACCCTGGACAGCATGGGGGACCACAGGATAGCCATGTCCCTTGCTGTGCTGGCTATGCCCTCAAAGAAGAAAGTCACCATACTTGATGATGACTGCATAAACACTTCCCTGCCGGGTTTTAAAGAACTGTTTTATTCCGCATGCAGGTGATCATGAACAAAGAAAAGAACAATAGTATAATAACTATCGACGGCCCTGCCGGCAGCGGCAAGAGCACCATCGCAAAAATACTGGCACGCGAACTGGGTATGAATTATATAGATACCGGAGCCATGTACCGTGCAGTGACCCTGGTAGCCTTAAGGAATAATATTGACCTGGAAGACGAGGTATCTATACTGGAAAAAACCGGGGGCATCAATATGGAGATAGAAAGCAGGGCTTCAGATGAAAGCAGCTATACCAGGATCAGCCTGGACGGTGAAGATGTGACCGATAAGATAAGGAGCCCGGAGGTCGGTGCTGCAGTATCAATAGTAAGCAGGCTTTCAGGGGTCAGGAAATACCTGGTCTCAATACAGAGAAAGCTTTCCTCCAGTGGAAAAGCAGTGCTTGAAGGAAGGGACACCGGAAGCGTGGTATGTCCCCATGCATTGCTGAAGATTTTCCTTACCGCCAATGTGGGGGAGCGCGTAAAGAGGAGGAAGCTTCAGCTGGAACAGAAAAACCAGGTGATGGATAAAAAGTCTATAGAAGATGAGATAAACAGCCGGGATACCATAGACAGCAGCAGAAAGGATAGCCCCCTGATGATCCCGGAGGATGGTATAGAGATAGATACCTCCGATATGAGCATCGATGAAGTAGTAAAAAGGATCAAGAAACTATACTATGACCGCACAAAAGCTTAAGCTATCACATGGCAAATGGTATTATTTCCTGTTCAGGATGGTGCAGTTTACGCTCAGGAGTATTTTTCATTTGTTTTTCAGGACTGAAATATATGGTCTCAAGAAAGTTCCCCGGAGCGGCAGGATGCTCCTGTGCTCCAACCATATAAGTTTTGTAGACCCGGTTATTATAGGGGCGTACATCCCCAGATGTACATATTTTATGGCCAAAAAAGAACTGTTCCGGTTAAGCTTTCTTTCCAACCTGGTGACTTTTTTCAACTCTTTTCCCGTGCGCCGCGATACTACTGACAGATATGCATTTGATACTTCCATAAAAATACTGGAGAAGGAAAACCTTCTTGCACTTTTCCCGGAGGGAACGCGTTCTGTTGACGGCATAATCCGTGAAGGGAAGAAGGGGATCGGACTGATATCGCTGCTGTCAGGGTCAGATATACTTCCTGTTGCTATAAGCGGGACCAATATGATCATCCAGAAACCCCGAAAAAGGATGTTTTTTCCAAAAATAAAGATGATGGTGGGGGATGTTATAGAAACAGACAGGATAATATCTGAAAATGACAAAAAGCAGGCAATATCTATTATTGTCTCAGAGACAATGAAATCTATAAAAGATCTCTATGAAGAGATCTCACAGGACTGAGCATGGATGTAGAAATAGCCAATTATTCAGGTTACTGCTTCGGGGTAAAAAGGGCGCTAAGGATGGCCAGGAAAGCTCTGGCAGAGAAAGGTACCGGCAGCAAAAAAGTATATACCCTTGGTTCCATAATACATAATCCCGGAGTAGTCCGGGAGCTTTCCGGGAAAGGGCTGATATCTGCTTCCAGGATAGAAGACATAGAAGAAGGAAGCGTGTTTGTAGTCAGGTCTCACGGGATGCCTCCCTCGGTATTGGGACAATTGAAAAGTAAAGGAGCAACTATTATCGATGCCACCTGCCCCTTTGTAAAAAAGGCGCAGTCAAGGGCTAGAAAGCTGGCCAGGGATGGATTCCACGTGATCGTTATCGGCGATAATGGACATCCCGAAGTCTGCGGCATAAGGGACCAGGTAGACAGCAGCAATATAGATGTGATAAACGGCATAAAAGACCTTGCGGCCTTAAAAAAGAGAAAAAAGATGGGTATAGTTGTGCAGACCACACAGACAATGGAAAAAATGAGGCTGCTTACATGCGGCCTGATCGACAAGACAAAAGAGCTGTACCTGGTAAATACTATCTGTGATACAACAAAAAACCGGCAGGATGCTGTCAGGGAGCTTGCCGGAAGGGTGGATATCATGCTGGTAGCCGGCGGTAAAAACAGTGCCAATACCAGCCACCTGGCACATATTTCCCGGGAGAAAAATCCCCATACATTTCATATAGAGGACAGCCGCGACATAAAAAAAGAGTGGTTTGAGGGCTGCAGAACAGCCGGAATAAGCGGCGGCGCTTCAACTCCGGAGAAAGATATTCTTGAGATCAGGAAAAAGATCGAGGATATGGAGCTTTGAACAGGATAAAGAGATGCAGGAACAGGTGTATTTTTTGTTTTATTGACCAGATGCCCCCGGGACTCAGGTCTTCCTTATACATAAAAGATGATGATTATATCCAGTCTTTCCTTTTCGGGAACTTCATAACCCTGACCAATATTGACAGGGATGATATTAAAAGCATGATAAGTCATATGATGCAGCCGCTTTATATCTCGATACACAGCATGGATCCTGCCGTGAGGAAGAAAATATTCGGTATAGATGACAGCATGAAGTCTCTGGAGTATCTGGGCATACTGGATAATGCAGGGATACAAACACATATACAGATAGTCCTCATGCCCGGTATAAATGACGGCAAAGACCTTAAACATACTATTGAGACATTGATATTCAGGCATAAGAATATCCAGTCAATAGGCATAGTGCCTGTTGGCATGACCAGGTATAATAAAAATACTGAATTGAGGGCTGTAAACAAAAAAGATGCCGAAAAGGCCATTTATCTCTTGGGATCAATGTCCTGCAAATATGGAGAGCAGTTATCGGGCAAAGTGTTTTTGTCTGATGAGTTTTATCTTTTATCCGGCACTGAGATGCCTTCATATGAAAGCTATGGAAATTTTTCCCAGATCAATAACGGTATAGGGAAAAGTTCAGATCTCCTATATGAAGTAAAGGTCTATTCCGGACAAAAAAGAAGCTATAAACCAGTGCCCAGGGCCGGCAAAAGGATACTGATCATTACTTCAGAATACGGCCGCATCATAATGGAACAGGCCCTGGAAATAATATATGCTTCTAAAAAAGACGATTTGCTATATAATGATACCTCTTTTGAGATAATAACTGTAAAAAACTTTTTTTTTGGCGGAAACGTTAAGGTCACCGGTTTATTGACCGGAGCAGACATTTTAAATAATATTGACAGCAGGACTATCAGGCCTTATTCTTCAGTCATTATCCCGGGATCGATTTTCAATGATGATGGACTGACACTGGACGGATACACCAGGGATGATTTCTTATCCATGGGAGAAAATATATGGATCACCGGGGAAGACGGGAAAAGCCTGGTGCATGCCATAGATAATTGCATATATGATGACAGGGAGATCTAGATAATATGGGAAATATACCAAAAATAGCTATTATAGGCCGTCCGAATATCGGCAAATCCACACTTATTAACAGGGTGTGCCAGACCAGGGAAGCTATTGTCCATAAACAGCCTATGATAACCCGGGACCGTAAATCCTATCTGACTGACTGGAATGGCAGGAAGTTCTATCTGATGGACACGGGTGGCATAGATTCCGCAGCCGGGAAAAGATTAAACCTCCAGATTGCCATACAGGCTAAGAAAGCCATTGATGAAGCGGACCTTGTCATATTTATGGTGGATCTTTCCCAGCCTGTCTCACTGCTGGACCGGGAGATAACAGATCTTCTCAGGAGATCGGAGAAGAAGATAATATTTACCGGCAATAAATGGGATGATCCCGGAAATGAATTGTTCCTGGAGGATTACCTGGAGCTTGGATTCGGGTTTCCTTTTAAGATATCCGCCCTTCACGGAAGAAATGTGGGGGATCTTCTGGATATTGTTGTGGAAGAGATGCCGGTTGAGACAGGCGGGCAGGCTCCCGAAGAAGACAAGGTCCCGGTTATCTCCATACTTGGAAAGCCCAATGTGGGCAAATCGACCCTGTTTAATACTTTTTTACGGGAAGAAAGAGCTATTGTGGATGAAGTGGAGGGAACTACCCGCGACAGCATAGACAGCATGGTAAGGATAGGAAAAAGCTCATACCGGTTTATTGATACTGCCGGTCTTAGAAAGAAAAAAAGAAAAATGGAGGATCTTGAATACTACAGCACCCTGAGGACAGAACGGGCAGCCGAAAACTCTGATATTGCCCTCATTCTTATAGATTCAAGCTATGGGGAAATAACCAGGCAGGATCTAAAAATCGTAGAGATGTGTATAGATAAAGGTGTCAGCGTATGTATAGTATTCAGTAAATATGACCTGATCGACCTTAAACAGCTGGACAGCCTTATAAAGGACCTGGATCGGGAGTTAAGGTTTGCCGACTATATACCTTTTTTAAAAATAAGCTCAAAAACAAAAAAAGGTCTTGGGAGTCTTATAAAGATGATAGATAGATTAATGGAGGAACGCTCGAAAAATATCAAAGACAATAGTCTTACGGAAGCATTAAAGAAGGCATGCGGGGAAAAGGAGGTATTCAGCAAGGGCAGGCAGTTCAAAATCAAGTTTGCCAGGCAGACAGGCACATCACCGCCTTCATTCCTGGTTTTTTCAAATATGGATACTTCCGGGAAGACAAATATAAAAAGGTTTGTAGAGAATGTTATAAGGAAAAATTTTGATTTTACCGGGACACCGCTGTTTATAAAATTTAAACATTAGATTTTTTCCCTATGAAGGAAAATAAAACAAAGATCACCGTTATAGGAGCCGGCAGCTGGGGAACCACCCTGGCAGTCATGCTGGCAAAGCAGGGCAATGAAGTGGACCTGTGGGTAAGGCAAAAAGAAACTTTTAAACAGATATCTGAGCTGCACTCTAATCCCAGGTATACCGGCGACCTGGTGATCCCTGTCAGCTTAAGGCCCTTTACCGGCTCACCTAAAAACTTAAGAGAGGGGACCGAGATAGTAATTTTTGCTGTCCCCTCCCATGCTCTCAGGGAAGTAGCAGGTATTTTTTTAAAACCGCTTGAGTCAGGGTATAAACAGATAAGATGCATACTTAATGTTGCCAAAGGCCTGGAGACAGACACAAATCTCAGGCTTTCCCAGGTCATCAAACAGAACCTTCCTGCCGTCCTGAAGGAAAAGACCTGTTCTCTTTCAGGTCCAAATATTGCTTTTGAGGTATGCAGGGGTCTTCCCAGCGTTGCGGTTATAGCATCTTCTTCAAAACAGGTGCTGGATTTTCTCCAGCCCATATTGTCTACAGATACATTCAGGGTCTATACCAATGAAGATGTGACAGGCGTAGAGATCGGCGGGGCAGTAAAAAATATAATAGCCATTGCCAGCGGCATATCGGACGGCCTGGGATATGGAGTAAATACTAAAGCTTCCATCATAACCCGCGGTCTTCATGAGTTATCAAGATTTGGAACTTCCATGGGTGCAAATCCCCTTACTTTTTCCGGCGCTGCCGGCATGGGTGACCTGATCGCAACCTGTGTCAGTCCCCACAGCAGGAACAGAAGTGTAGGGGAAAGGCTGGGAAAGGGCGAGTCTATAGGGGAGATACTGGACAGCATGTACATGGTAGCTGAGGGAGTGGCGACATCAAGAGCTGTATACGAAATAGCTGCTGGCAGGGGCATAGACCTGCCAATAACCGAATGCGTGTATGAGATAATATACAAAGACCTCAGCCCGGAAGAATCAGTCATGAAGCTGATGACCAGAAAGTTTAAATCCGAAATCGAATATTAATAACATATCAAATTCTTTACTAATCAAAACTATTAATTTAGAATATATATTCGGGCGGGACGTGGCGCAGTTTGGCTAGCGCACCAGTATGGGGTACTGGGGGTCGGAGGTTCAAATCCTCTCGTCCCGACCATTATGCTCTTTCATATTGCTGGGAAGATAGTGGT
>CAYZJW010000013.1:19756-22558 GCA_964478985.1 uncultured Actinomycetota bacterium | reverse complement strand
AAAGATATGCCGTTAATACCCCCATACAGGGGAGCGCGGCAGACATAATGAAGCTGGCCACCATAAGGCTTCATGACAGGCTGGCTTCAGGATCAATTGACAGCAATATAATACTGCATGTGCATGATGAGATAGTGCTGGAGTTAAGGCAGGCAGATGCAGGTATTATGGAAAAGACAGTAAGGGAATCCATGGAGGATGTGCTGGAGTTAAAAGTAAGATTAAAAGTCGATATAAAGACGGGAAAAAACTGGTATATGTAAAATAATCCTGAAATTATTGATTAATATTTCCTTGCGTGATATCCTTTTTGTTTGTTTATAAAAAACGGAGGTTATTTAAGAAAAACATGGCAGAAAAAAATAATATTAACATCGAACTGACAGACGAGAACTACATGGTAGAGGATGAAAATGGCGTAATGGTGCCCAATTATGAACTTACCATGGTAAATTTTAATGACGGAGACGTATTAAAAGGAAGAGTAGTAAAGATCGAAAAGGACGAGGTCCTGGTAGACATAGGATTTAAGTCTGAGGGCGTAATACCGGTACATGAATTATCAATAAGGAATAATGTAAAACCAGAAGAGGTCCTTAATATCGATGATGTGCTGGAGGTGGTAGTGCTCCAGAAGGAAGACCAGGACGGCAGGTGCATACTTTCCAAGAAAAGGGCGGAGATGGAGCAGAATTTTGACCGGGTGGAAAAGATATTCCAGGACAGCGGGACCATTGACGGCGAGATAATCGAATGTGTAAAGGGCGGGCTTATAGTTGATATAGGCCTCAGGGGCTTTTTGCCGGCATCCCTTATCGATATCAGGAAGACAAGGGAGCTGGACTCATACCTGGGTGAAAAATGTACCTGCAGGGTAATCGAGGTTGACAGGAACAGGAACAATGTGGTGCTTTCCAGGAAAGCTATTATCGAGGATGAGAGAAGAGAGCAGAGACAGGAGATACTTGAAAGTATGGATGTGGGCCAGGTAAGGAAAGGCGTCATAACCAGTATTGCCGACTTCGGGGCATTCGTAGATGTGGACGGCGTAGACGGGCTGGTCCATATATCAGAACTTTCATGGAATCATGTCAAGCATCCTTCCGAAGTAGTCGAGGTGAACCAGGAAGTGGATGTAGAGATACTTGACATAGACAGGGAAAAGCAGAGATTGTCCCTGGGGCTGAAACAGACCCAGAAAGACCCCTGGATGGAAAAGATCAAGAATTATTCAAATAAAGATATAATAAACGGAAAAGTCACCCGGATCGTCAAATTCGGCCTCTTTGTACAGATAGAAGACGGGCTGGAAGGACTGGTGCACATATCGGAACTGGCAGACGAACCCGTAAGAAGACCCAGCGATATAGCCAAGATAGGTGATGAGGTCATCGTAAGGATCATCGATATAGATTTTGATAAAAGACGTATGGCTTTCAGCATAAAGCAGGTCGAGAGTCCCGAAGAAGAAAACAGCGATAGTCCTGACGGGGATAATAATGGTGAGATAAAACCGGAAAATACCGGCGATGACGGGGACAGGGAAGAAGCCCGGGAAGGATCCGGGGAGACCGGGGAAGCGGTTACGGAAGAGTCCGAAGAAAAGGCAGAAGAACCGCGGAAGGAAGATACCGGGGATGAGAACGGACCCGACACCGATGAAAAGGAAAAGAAAATAAAGGAGATCCTTAAAGAGCTTAAGGATGAAGCCAATTTGGAATGATCCCGGTCTGAATCGTAGTTTATACTTTTTTATTTAGATCCTTAAAAAATCAGTTGTATATTATGCTGTCTATATTTTCATGGCCGGATACCGCCAGAAAGTTGCCCGGTCCAATATTATGAAAGAAGGAAGCTATAAGCATAATAGGAATAACAGGAAGGATATCATCGGGTAAAAGTACAGTTGCCGGGTTTATAAAAAAAATCCGCCCCGATGCCCTGGTGCTGGATATAGACACCTTAGCCAGGGGATTGTATGAAAAGTATCCTGCTATCAAGCAACGCCTGAGAAGCACATTCGGGGACAATATTTTCAAAGAAGGCGGACATGTGGATTTCGGCAGGCTGGCAGGCATAGTATTTTCCAGCCGGAAACAGCTTTTCCGGCTGAACCGCATCATGTTTCCCTGGATCAGGAAAGAAGTAAGCAAGATAATCGGTTCCGCAAGTGGGCCAGGGCATATAATAATCGATGCAGCAGTTTTATTCGGCGCAGGGCTGGATATCATGTGCCATCATATAATACTGGTAGAATCTGATGAAAAGACCAGGAAAAAGTTCCTTAAAGATAAAAAATTCAGTGATAATGATATAGAATTAAAGGTAAAGGGCCAGCATATAGAGATAAATAAGGAACGTGTCGGTTTTACAATAATAAATGACGGAGATCTGGAAAAACTCTTCCGTAAGACATCAAATACAATGGAAGAAATAGAGGACAGAGAAAAAGACAATGCGGCAGGAAAGGTTTAAGCTAACCTCTAACTATTCACCACAGGGTGACCAGAGCCAGGCTATTGCCAGGCTGAGCCAGGGTCTTGAAAAGGGATATAAGTTCCAGAGCCTTCTGGGGGTGACCGGTTCAGGAAAGACTTATACCATGGCAAATGTTATCCAGCAAGTCCAGCTTCCCACCCTGGTGCTGGCGCCCAACAAGACACTGGCCGCCCAGCTTTGCAATGAGTTCAGGGAGTATTTCCCGGATAATGCGGTGGAGTATTTTGTCAGCTACTACGATTATTACCAGCCGGAAGCATATATCCCGGGCAAAGACATGTATATCGAAAAAGATACTTCCAT
>CAYZJW010000013.1:0-19656 GCA_964478985.1 uncultured Actinomycetota bacterium | reverse complement strand
GCATTCAGGGTCAAAGGCGATACGGTAGAAGTCTTTCCCGCATATCAGGACCGGGCGGTAAGGGTGGGCCTTTTTGGCGATGAAGTGGAAAAGATCGAGGAATTCGATCCCGTATCCGGGGAGCTTTTCGGGGACAGGGATGCATATATAATCTCTCCCGCCACCCATTTCCTGGCAACTGTGGAATGGGTGGAAAGGGCCCTGGAAACCATAGAGGAAGAATTAAAGGACAGGATTAATTATTTCAGGTCGGAAGGAAAGCTCCTGGAAGCGCAGCGCATAGAGTCCCGCACCAGGTATGATATGGAAATGATCTCCGAGCTCGGGTTCTGCAGCGGCATTGAGAATTATTCCCGCCATATAACCGGGAAGAGACCCGGTGAAGCGCCCAATACACTGCTGGATTTTTTCCCGCAGGATTTCCTGATGGTTATAGATGAATCACATATTGGGGTACCCCAGATCAGGGGCATGTATGCAGGAGACCGTTCACGCAAGCAGACCCTGGTGGATTATGGGTTCAGGCTTCCTTCAGCCCTGGATAACCGTCCCCTTAAGTTCGAGGAATTTGAAGAAAAGGTAAAAAGGGTGGTATTTACTTCCGCCACCCCGGGACCTTATGAGAAAAAGGTAAGCCAGCAGGTGGTGGAACAGATAATAAGGCCTACCGGACTTATCGATCCCCAGGTCATCATCAGACCTACCCGGGGCCAGGTGGATGACCTGATATCCGAGATAGGGGCTATAGTAAGACGGAAGGAAAGGGTGCTGGTCACTACCCTGACCAAAAAAATGGCAGAAGACCTTACCGATTACCTTTCCGGCCACGGTGTAAAGGTTCAGTACCTGCATTCCAATATTGACACCCTGGACCGGGTGGAGATCCTGAGGGGGTTAAGATCGGGGGAATTCGATGTTCTGGTGGGCATCAACCTTCTGAGGGAGGGCCTGGACCTGCCGGAAGTATCCCTGGTAGTCATCCTTGATGCCGACAGGGAAGGTTTTCTCCGGTCAGAGATATCACTTATACAGACTATAGGAAGGGCGGCCAGGAATGTAAACGGCAGGGTGATAATGTATGCTGACAATATGACCAACTCCATAAGAAATGCCCTGGATGAGACTAACAGGCGCAGAAAACTCCAGATGGAGTTTAACCTAAGGAACAATATCACGCCCAGGACTATAAATAAGGCGATCTCTGATATACTTTACAGCAGAGGTATAAAGCCGGGCAGGGCAGGGGATCTGCCGGATACCAAAGAGGGTAAAAAGATCACTTCTGCCGGCATACTGAAGATGGACCCTGGAAAGATAGCCAAAATAATCTCCGGGCTGGAAGAGGAGATGTATATTGAGGCCAGGGAACTTAATTTCGAGAATGCAGCTGCCATAAGGGATGAGATAAAAAGGATAAAAAAGATAGCCAGTATCGAGAGGGAAGACGAGAGGCCGGATGAAACAGGAAATATATATAAAAGGCGCAAGAGAGCATAACCTCAAGAATGTAAGCCTGAGGATACCCAGGGACAGCCTCATAGTATTTACCGGGGTAAGCGGTTCCGGGAAATCCTCACTGGCATTCGATACCATATATGCGGAGGGACAGAGACGTTATGTGGAATCCCTGTCTTCATATGCCAGGCAGTTCCTGGGGCAGATGGACAAGCCTGACGTAGACCTTATAGAGGGGCTCTCCCCGGCTGTATCCATAAACCAGAAAGGGGTATCCAAAAACCCCCGGTCCACAGTAGGGACCATAACCGAGGTATATGACTATCTGAGGGTGCTCTTTGCCAGGATAGGCACGCCATACTGTTATGTATGCGGCAAAAAGATAACCAGGCAGACTGTAGACCAGATAGTGGACCGCATCATGGAGCTGGACCAGGGTACCAGGTTCCAGGTGCTGGCCCCTATAATCAGGGGGAGAAAGGGGGAATACAGCAATACTTTTGCCAATATAAAAAAGGACGGCTATTCCCGGATCAGGGTCGATGGGAAGATCTATGAATTGAACCAGGATACCGGCCTTAAACTGGATAAGAATATTAAACACAATATTGAGATAATAATAGACAGGCTGAAAATAGATCCCGGGATAAGGAAAAGACTGGCAGAGGATATCGAGATATCACTTGCCGAGAGCGGCGGTATTGTATACATACAGCTTCTGGACAATGAAGATATAGTAAGTTTTTCGGAGAATTTTTCCTGCGTAGACTGCGGCATAAACTACGAGGAGCTTACTCCCAGGATGTTTTCATTCAACAGCCCTTACGGGGCATGCGGTGAATGCGGGGGACTGGGCATAAGCAAAGAGATAGATCCGCAGCTGATAGTGGAAGATCCCGGCCTAAGCATAATAGACGGAGCTATCCCCTTTTTCAATATGGGTTATTCCAATTATTATTCCCAGCTGATGAGGAGCCTTGCCCGGGAATATGGTTTTGACCTCGATACTCCTTTCAGGGACCTGGATAAGGAAATACAAAAGGTGATACTTTATGGTACTGACGGCAAAAGGATAAAGGTAAAATACAGGAACCATAAAGGGCATATAAGGTTCTATTCATTGAAATTCGAGGGCCTGGCCAATAACCTGAGCCGCAGGTATATGGAGACAGAGTCCGATCACCAGAGGACCAAAATAGAAAAGATGATAGCCAGCACCCCCTGCAGCAGCTGCGGCGGTAAAAGGCTTAAGAAGGAAAGCCTTTCGGTAAAGATAGGAGGCTTATCCATAGCTGATTTCTGCGAGATGACCATCGAGGACAATATCAGCTGGCTGAAACATCTCGAGATGTCCGAAAGGGAGAAGATAATAGGGAAAAGGCTGGTAAAGGAGATAATAGAAAGACTGGATTTCCTGAAGGATGTGGGACTTGGCTATCTGACGCTGGAAAGGAAGGCCAATACCCTTTCCGGAGGGGAGTCCCAGCGCATCAGGCTGGCAACCCAGATAGGTTCCGGTCTGGTGGGAGTATTATATATACTGGATGAACCCAGTATAGGTCTTCACCAGAGGGATAACAGGAAACTCATAGATGCGCTTAAAAGGCTAAAAGACCTTGGCAATACCATAATAGTAATAGAGCATGATGAAGAGACGATAAGGTCAGCTGACCACCTGGTGGATATCGGTCCCGGCGCCGGAATACATGGGGGAAAAATAGTGTTTAACGGCAGGCAGGAAGATATCTATGACTGCCGCCAGTCCATAACCGGAAAATACTTGAAAGGCGAGATGTCCATAGCAGTCCCGGAAAAGAGGAGGACCGGCAATGGTAAAAAGATCACCATAAAGGGGGCCAGACATCATAACCTTAAAAATATTGATATAGACATTGAGCTGGGAAAGATGGTGGCTGTTACCGGGGTATCGGGTTCGGGAAAAAGCACCCTGGTAAATGAGATACTGTTTCCTGCACTTTCCAATAAGCTCATGAGGTCAAGGATCCGTCCCGGAGAGCATGACAGCATAACCGGTCATGAAAACCTGGACAGGGTAATAGTCATAGACCAGTCTCCCATAGGAAGGACGCCGCGCTCCAATCCGGCTACCTATACCGGAGTATTCACCTATATAAGGGAGCTTTTTTCCCGGACCCATGACGCCAGGCTCAGGGGCTATAAGCCGGGTAGGTTCAGCTTCAATGTAAAGGGAGGCAGATGTGAATACTGCAACGGCGACGGAGTGATAAAGATCGAGATGCATTTTCTTCCCGATGTCTATGTGCCATGCGAAGTCTGTAAGGGCAAAAGGTTTAACCGGGACACCCTGGAGATAAAGTATAAGGGGAAAAACATAGATGATGTGCTGAATATGTCTGTGGAGGAAAGCCTGGCTTTTTTTGAGAATATACCAAAAATAAAGAATAAGCTTGAACTCATAAATGATGTAGGCCTGGGCTATATCAAACTGGGACAGTCTTCCACCACCCTTTCCGGAGGCGAGGCCCAGAGAGTGAAGCTCTCCACCGAGCTTTCCAAGAGGAGCACCGGAAATACGCTGTACCTTCTGGATGAACCCACTACCGGGCTCCATTTTTATGATATAAGCAAGCTTTTAAAGATCCTGGAACGCCTGGTGGATGCAGGGAATACGGTGCTGGTCATCGAGCACAATATGGAGGTTATAAAGACTGCCGACTACATAATAGATCTGGGTCCTGAAGGGGGAAACCATGGCGGCAGCATCGTAGCCATGGGCACACCTGAAGACATAGCCGCCCATAAGTCCTCACATACGGGAAGGTTTTTAAGAAACAGCCTGAAAAGGATAACAGCCGGTGCGGACAAGTGAAAGATGACATAAAAAAATCAGGGACCTATCCCCGGGAATTGCTGGATATCCTTCCCAAAAAACCGGGTGTATATCTTTTCAGGGATAAGGATGAAAAAATAATATATATAGGGAAGGCCAGGAATATATATAACCGGGTAAGGAGTTATTTTTCTGGATCTGTCAGTAGTCTACCCTATATGAAGCCGCCCGGTTTTACAGCCAGTATAAAAAATATTGATTATATAGTGACATCAAATGAGGTCGAAGCCCTCATACTGGAAGGCAGCCTCATAAAGAAATACCGTCCCAAATATAATATAGACCTCAAAGACGACAAATCATATCCCTTTATAGCTGTTACCGATGAAAAATACCCCAGGGTATTCCTTACCAGGAACAGGAATATAAGGACAGCAAGGTATTTCGGACCCTATACTGATGCCGCTGCCGCCAGGAAGACAGCGGAATACCTGAGGAAGGTGTTCAGGATCAGGGACTGCAGGAAAACCAGGCCGGGGAAAAGCTCCAGGCCTCCCTGCCTCAATTACCATATGGGCCTCTGCAGCGCGCCCTGTACCGGGAATATCTCAGAGGAGGAGTATGGGAAGAATATAGGGCTCATAAGGAGCTTTCTCAGGGGAAGCGATAAAGGGATCATAAAAGACCTTGAAAAAAGGATGAAGCAGCTCTCAGACAGCATGAGATTTGAAGAGGCTGCCGGGATAAAAAATATCATTGATAATATAAGAAAATTGCATCAGGACCAGAGGATAATATTTGACAGCACCGATGCCTGGGATTTTATTGCCGTAAACAGGGAAGAAAACAGGGTGTCGGTCAGTCTTTTCACCTACAGGGCCGGGGGGCTGGCGCTGGTCAATAATTTTTTGATAGAAGATATGGCCCAGCTCAGGCAGGAAGAGGTCATATCTGGTTTCATATACCGGTATTATGAAGATATAAACAGCCTGCCTTCCAAAATATATGTGCACGCACTTCCATCTGACAGGGAAGTCATGGAAGAGTGGTTTAAAAAAAGAAAAAACAGGAGTGTAAAGATCACAGTTCCCAGGGCGGGCGAGAAAGCCAGGATAATGGACATGGCTGTAAGGAATGCGGGACTATATCTTAAAAAGAAAAAGTTTGAGGACTCCACCGGACACAGCCTGGCCTACCGGGAACTGCTTAGGCTCTCCAGCATACTGGGACTGGACAATATTCCCAGGAGGATAGAATGCTATGATATCTCGAACCTGGGTGAAAGTTTTCCTGTTGGCTCCATGTCGGTTGCCCTGGACGGAGAGCTCAGGCCGGCTGAATACAGGCATTTCAGGATCAAGACAGTCAGCAGGCAGGATGATTGCGCCATGCTGGGGGAGGTGGCTGAGAGAAGGCTGAGATACCTGGAAAAGGAAAGCGTCCTCATAAAGGAAGGGTTTTACCGCAGGCCGGACCTGATGATCGTCGACGGCGGCAAGGCCCAGTTCGGGGCAGTAAGCAGGGTGCTGGAGAGGAAGGGCATTGAGGATATCGACCTTGTAAGTATAGCGAAGAAAGAGGAGACGATATTCTGCAAAAGGTTCAGGGAAGGCATAAAGTTTGATATCGACAGCGAGGTCTTAAGGATAATAATAAGGCTAAGGGATGAAGCCCACCGCTTCGCAGTCGGATATCACCGGAAGCTAAGGGGCAAGGGAATGATCCATTCTGTGCTGGATGAGATAAAGGGCATAGGCGCCAGGAAGAAGTCATACATCCTTCA
The DNA here is from genome assembly GCA_964478985.1 of uncultured Actinomycetota bacterium. GTDB lineage: Bacteria > Actinomycetota > Humimicrobiia > Humimicrobiales > Humimicrobiaceae > M55B120. The sequence goes on along the minus strand of CAYZJW010000013.1, from coordinate 13,606 downwards.
GGGTGTTGATTCCATAGAAGAGCTGAAAAATATGGAAATAGAGGACATTGTAAATATAAGGGGAATAAACTACAGGGATGCAGTAAATATATATAATAGCCTTCACAGGTAGGCGTTTTTCCTGTATTTCTGGCACCAGCTGGAATGGCTATGTTTTTTTTAAATGAAAAAAAGATTAGAATATAATAAACCGGCAATAGACAGGATGAATAAGGAGCATGAAGAAAAACACCGATAACAGAGGACTGGAACTGATGATAATCACCGGTCTTTCAGGAGCAGGAAAGTCCGAAGCTTTAAAATATTTTGAAGATGCCGGATACTACTGCATAGACAATCTCCCCGCCCACCTCTTGACTGAGCTTACAGCCTATTTTTCCGAGAAGGAAAGCAGGGTAAGCAGAGTGGCAATGGTAATAGACCTGAGGAGCAAATACTTCCTGGAAGAGATAGGCAGGATGCTGGAAAAGCTTAAGGAGAGAAAGATACATTACAGGATATTGTTTTTGGAGGCTTCCAGGAATGCCATAATCAAAAGGTATTCGCTGACCCGCCGGAAACATCCCCTGGTCGAGTCGGGTTCCCTAAAAGACGGGATCGAAAAAGAGATAAAAAAAATGGAAAAGCTTAAGGAGATATCAGATGTGGTCATAGATACCACCCTTCTTAACTCAAAGGAGCTCAGGCTGGAGATCGCTGAAAGGCTTATGACCGGTTCTGAAAAAAGCAAGACCATGAAGATATCGGTAGTGTCGTTCGGCTATAAACACGGACCGCAGGAGAATATGGATATTGTGATGGATGTGAGGTTTTTGCCAAATCCTTTTTATATAAAAGAACTGAAGGAACTGGACGGCAAAGACCAGAAGGTAATAGATTTTGTGCTGGAAAGGACAGAGACTACAAAATTCCTGAGGCTTTTTGAGGGGATGCTGGATTTCCTTATACCGAATTATATAGCTGAAGGAAAGAGCTATCTGGGGATAGGCATAGGATGTACCGGAGGCAGGCACCGTTCTGTGGTGCTGGCCGAGAAGATAAACGAATACCTCAATCTCAAAGGATATTCATCCAGGCTGTTCCATAAAGACATTAAAAGGACAGATAGCTAAAAAAGCAGGGGAGATATTGCACCTTATATGAAAAATTGCTTTTATGTTTGTTGCAAATCTGATACAATATTCCAATTTTGTAGATTATTAATTTTCTAAGTACTTTTATTGGTAAATAATAAAAAAGGGGAGGAAAAATGGCAATAAAAGTGGGAATCAATGGTTTTGGAAGGATAGGAAGACAGTTTTTCAGGGCTAAACTAAAACATGACAGCACAGATGCTGTCGAGATAGTGGCTATAAACGATCTTTTCCCGACCAAAACGCTGGCTCATCTGCTGAAGTATGATTCAGTATACGGTGTGCTGGATATGGATATAAAGGCTGAAGAAGATGCCCTTATAGTAGACGGCAGGAAAATAAAAGTCACATCCACAAAGGACCCGGCGGAGCTGCCCTGGGGCGATACGGGAGTAGATGTGGCCATAGAATCAACGGGAATATTCCGCACCAGGGAAACAGCCCAGAAGCATATTGATGCCGGTGCAAAGAAAGTGATAGTATCCGCGCCCTGCAAGGAAAATGGGGCTGACATCACTCTTGTCCTGGGGGTCAACCATGATGAATATGACAGGGACAAGCATAATATAATTTCCAATGCTTCCTGCACCACCAATGCGCTTGCGCCTGTATGCAAGATACTCAATGACAATTTCGGCATAAAGACAGGTCTTATGACCACCATTCATGCATATACCAATGACCAGAGGATACTTGACCTGCCTCACAGCGATATGAGGAGGGCCAGGGCCGCTGCCCTGTCAGCAATACCTACATCTACCGGAGCTGCCAGCGCTATCGGCCTGGTGATACCCGAACTGAACGGCAAGTTAAACGGCCTGGCTGTCAGGATCCCCATACCCGTGGGGTCGCTGGTGGACCTGGTGGTCGATCTTGAAAAAGATGCCAGCGTAGAGGAGATCAACCTTGCCTTTAAGGATGCGGCAGGTACGGAATCGCTAAAGGGTATACTCCAGTATACTGAAGAGCCTATCGTCTCGGCGGACATAGTAGGCAATGCCCATTCATCAGTATTTGATGCCGGCGGCACCTACAAGCAGGATAATCTGATAAAGGTCCTGTCCTGGTATGACAATGAATGGGGATATTCCAGCAGGCTTTTTGACCTGGTGAGTTATATAACCAGGTAGATCATAAAATAAAAAAATATATACAGCCGGAGCATTGCCGTTCCGGCTGTTTCATGAAAAGGTCCGGTGATGATCATGTTTGACAGGAAGACTGTCAGGGATATAGATATAAGCGGTAAAAAGGTCATAGTCAGGGTAGATTATAATGTACCCCTTGACCAGGAGCTATCGGTGACCGATGATACCAGGATAAGGCTTTCACTGCCCACCATAGAATATCTTAAGAAGAATAAGGCAAAAATAATCCTTATGTCGCACCTGGGAAGACCCAAGGGAAAGCCTGAGGATAAGTTCAGGCTTGATCCGGCAGCCAGGAAACTGGAGGAGCTTGCGGGGACGGAGGTAAGGAAATTCGATGAGATCTATTCGGAAGAAATAAAGAACTATATAGACAGAGATATGCAGCCGGGCGATATAGTTATGCTGGAAAACCTCAGGTTTGATCCGGGAGAAAAATCAAATGATAAGGATTTTGCCGCATCGCTGGCTTCGCTGGCAGACATTTATGTAGATGATGCATTCGGGGCTGCCCACAGGGCCCATGCATCTATAGCAGGTGTCCCCGGATTTCTTCCCGCTGTTTCCGGATTACTGCTGGAAAAGGAAGTCGAGACCCTGGGTTCGCTCCTGGAATCGCCGGAAAGGCCGTTTCTGGCAATACTCGGCGGAGCAAAGGTATCGGACAAGATACTTGTGATAAAAAACCTTCTGGATAAGGTAAACACTCTTATGCTTGTAGGCGGGATGACATACACTTTCCTGAAGTCCAGGGGACTGGAGATCGGAAGTTCGATCTGTGAAGATGAGCAGCTGGATTATGCCCGCGACATGACAGGCCTGGCGGAAAAAAACGGTGTGGGGCTTATGATACCCGCAGATGTGACAGTAGCCAGGGAATATGATAAGGATGCAGAGAAAAAGACAGTGGCGTCTGCAGATATGCCCCATGACTGGATGGGCCTTGACATAGGCCCGGAAACAGAGAAGCTCTTCAGTGAAAAGATCAAGCAGGCCGGCACCATATTCTGGAACGGGCCTGCCGGCGTATTCGAATGGGAAAGGTTTTCCCACGGCACGGAAGCCATAGCACGCGCTGTAGCCGAAAGCGGTGCCACTACTGTTGCCGGGGGCGGCGATACGGTGGCAGCAATAAAAAAATATGGGCTTACCGCCAGTTTTACGCATATCTCAAGCGGGGGAGGAGCTTCCATGGAATTACTGGAGGGCAAGCTTCTACCTGGAATTGAAGCTTTAGAAAAAAAATAATTATGAAAGGACTATCTCAGATGAGACAAGCATTTATTGCCGGAAACTGGAAGATGAATATGACCCATCTGGAAGCAGCAGCATTTTTGAAGGAGCTGGGCTATGAATATGAGAATAAGACAGGCTGCGAAGTAGCTGTATGCCCCCCGGCGACCGCACTAAATAGTGCAGCTATGGTGCTGGAAGAAGGTGCCATGGAAATAAAGCTGGGAGCCCAGGACATGCATTATGAAGACAGCGGCGCATTTACAGGAGAGATATCACCGGGGATGCTGAAAGACCTGGGAGTTGAATATGTAATACTTGGACACAGCGAAAGAAGGCAGTATTTCTCCGAGACCAATGAAATAGTGAATAAGAAAGTAAAGAAAGCATTTTCCAGCGGCCTTAAGCCCATTATGTGCGTAGGGGAATCACTTGAGATAAGGGAGCGCGGGGACCAGGATGAATTTGTCCTGGGCCAGCTGGTAAGATGCTTAAGCGGCGTAGAAGGCAAAGATATAAATTCTCTTACCATAGCTTATGAGCCCATCTGGGCCATAGGCACCGGGAAAACAGCTACTTCAGAAGATGCCGATGACATGTGCCGGGCTATCCGGGAAAAGATATCAGAGATATATGGTAAAGATAAAGCCGGGGCAGTAAGGATCCAGTACGGCGGCAGCGTCAAACCCTCTAATATAGGCGAACTTATGGATATGCCTGATATAGACGGCGCCCTGGTGGGGGGAGCCAGCCTGAAGGCCGGTGATTTCCTGGGAATCATAAATTACTAATGGCAGGAGAAAAAACAAATAACAGGCCTTTGTGCCTTATAATACTTGACGGCTGGGGTCTTTCAGACAGGACAGAAGGCAATGCCATCGCCCTGGCCAGTACCCCTAATATGGATAATTATATGAAGGCCTATCCTAACACTGCACTGGATGCATCCGGTGAAGCAGTCGGGCTTCCCGAGGGCCAGATGGGTAACTCTGAGGTAGGCCACCTTAATATCGGTGCGGGCAGGACTGTATATCAGGAATTTACCAGGATAAGCAAATCAATAAGAGATGGAGATTTTTTCAGGAATCCTGTATTGGAAAAAGCATTGGCAGATGCTGCTGAAAGCAGGAAGAATGTCCACCTTATGGGGCTGGTATCAGATGGAGGGGTGCACAGCCATATAGGGCACCTTAAAGCCCTGGTGGACATGTCAAAGATAAAAGGCGTGGAAAAGCTTTTTATCCATGCATTCCTGGACGGCAGGGATGTACCCCCCAGAAGTGCAAAAAAATATCTTGAGGAACTGGACCGCCACCTTGGACGCAAGTCCCTGGGAACAGTCTCCACTGTCAGCGGACGATATTATGCCATGGACCGGGACAACAGGTGGGACAGGACACGAAAGGCATATGATGCCATGGTCTACGGCAGGGGAAAAAGTTTTGGCAGCACCCTGGAGCTTTTAAAGGATGCATATAAAAATGATACTGATGATGAATTTGTAGAACCGGGGATTATAAATGGTCCCGGAATGGATGAAGGCCGGGTCAGGGATGGTGACACTGTTATATTCTTTAATTTCAGGCCGGACAGGGCAAGGCAGCTCACCAGGGCATTTATACAGGATGATTTTACCCATTTTGACAGGGGAGAAGGCCATCCCCGGGTAGATCTTGTATCCATGACCCTTTATGACAAGAATTTTGATATACCTGTTGCTTTTCCGCCCCAGACAATAAAAAATACACTGGGAGAAGTGCTGTCTGAAAAAGGGCTGAAGCAGCTGAGGATAGCTGAGACGGAAAAGTATGCCCATGTGACTTTTTTCCTGAACGGAGGCATAGAAGTACCCTATCCCGGTGAAGACAGGATATTGATCCCTTCTCCCGATGTGGCCAAGTACAACCAGAAACCGGAGATGAGCGCATATGAGATAACTGATAAACTGACAGGGACGATAAGAGAAGGTAAGCATGATGTCATAATATTGAATTATGCCAATGCTGATATGGTGGGCCACACCGGTTTTATGGAGGCAGCCATGAAGGCTGCCGAGACTGTGGATACCTGCATGGGAAGAGTAGTCAGGGAAGTGACAGAGATAGGAGGCATAAGCATAATAACTGCAGATCATGGGAATGCTGAAGAAATGATATGTCCCTTAGACCATGGTACTTTGACTGCACATTCAACCTCAAAAGTTCCGTTTATCATCTGCAGCAAAAAGTATGATATTGGTGACAGGAATAAGGATTATCAGCTAAGTGATATAGCGCCTACCATACTGTATCTTTTGGATATAGAAAAACCTGTCCAGATGACAGGGTCTTCTATTGTCGTGTAAGCACTTTATTGCTTAATTATGTATATGGCTATATGTCAGCCTAATTAAAAATATAATTTAAAATATGATTTTTTTTTGATAAAATACCATAATGATCAAAAATAGGAAGATTTGACTGGTCTGTATAGAAAGGTAAAAATGGGATCAATATTAAATAATGTTATTTTCGGGGTTCATATCGCGGCCTGTCTGGGTCTTATTCTCCTGATACTTCTGCATGCTGGAAGAGGCGGAGGGATATCAGGATTGTTTAGCGGTATGGCTGAGACATTTGACGGAAGCGGGATAGTAGAGAAAAACCTGGACCGGATCACAATCATACTGGGAGTGGTTTTTGCAATCACTACCGTGACTCTATTTATTCTTTTATAATATTTTTATATAATATATCCATTAATTATTTTTATAATATTATTTCTTTTATGCAGGATTTTAGGAAAGGAGGGAGAGGAAGTATCCTGCAAATAACCAAATATCTGTAAATCTAAAAAAAAGAGTTAAGGAGGCTTAAATGAGTATCTCTAGAAAACTAGCAGCAATTATTGCAATATGTATTGCAGCAGCACTTATAGTTACCCTATCATTTGGCTGCAAACAGGAAGAAAAAGCCGGCGGGGAGATGAGGCTTTTCCTGATCGAACCAGTATCGCTTGATCCGCCCAATGCCTATGAGAGCGAAGGCATCCAGGTCTGCAGGCAGATCTTTGACGGTTTGGTGGAATATGATCCGGTCACCATGGAAATAGTTCCTGCCATGGCAGAATCATGGGATGTATCCGATGACAAAATGGTCTATACATTCAATCTCAAAGAAGGTGTCAAGTTCCACAGCGGCAGGGAATGCACGGCTGAGGACTTTGTCTATTCCTGGACCAGGGTAGTAGATGATGAAACTGCATCTTATCTTGCCTATCATATGGCGCCCATAGCGGGCTATGAGGCCATGCAGGATGGTTCTGCTGACGTGTTCGAAGGCGTTAAGGCTGTTGACGACTACACCCTGGAAGTCACCCTCCAGTATCCCTATGCCGACTTTGTAAATACTGTAGGACATACAGTATTTTATCCGGTAGCCAAAGAGGATATCGAGGAATGGGGAGACAATTACAGCGAGCATGTTAACGGCACCGGCGCATTCAAGCTGGTGGAATGGAAACATGACCAGTATATACAGCTGGAAAGGTTTGACGACTACTATGGAGAGAGTGCACAGCTGGAATCAGCAAGATATGTGATCTTTGCCGATGAAGACACGGGCTTTTTGGAGTATAAGGCAGGAAATATAGATTACTGCCAGATACCCCAGGGCAAGATCCAGACCACGCTGGATGATTCGGATCTGGGCGATGAAGCTATAATAGCGCCCCAGCTGGCGGTATATTATTTCGCCATGAACTATGAAGTGGAACCGTTTAAGGATAACCTGGCACTCAGGGAAGCCTTAAATTATGCCGTAGACCGTGAGAACATAATAAATGTCATATCCGAAGGCGTTCCTTCAGAAGCTACAGGAGTAGTCCCCGAAGGAATAGTAGGCTGGGTAGATGGACAGTCAAAATATACCTATGACCCCGAGATGGCAGCCCAGAAGCTGGAGGAAGCCGGCTATCCCGGAGGCGAAGGACTGGAGACTATACAGTTCGGCATAAACATCGGGTCAGGTCATGAGCTGGTGGCAGAAGCAGTACAGGCTGATTTTGCCGAGGTAGGCGTAAATGTGGAGATCGTGGGAATGGAATGGGGCGCTGCCCTGCAGGCATTCCAGGATGGACAGATCGGGTTCTTCAGGCTGGGATGGATAGCTGATTATCCTACTATGGATAACTTCCTGTATCCATTATTCCACTCTCAGTCAGCTGACAACTATCAGGGTTACAACAATCCTGAAGTGGACCAGATGCTGGTAGAGGCCAGGAGCATAAGTGATGATGATGAGAGGATCGCCAAGTACAGGGAGATAGAGAAAAAGATACTTGATGATTCGGCATTTATCCTGGTATACCAGTATGGAAGCAGGCTCATACTCAAGGATTATGTAAAGGGATTTGAAGTATCTCCTGCTGAGAACTATGACCTGGTCACTGTTTATCTGGAAAAATAGCAAAGGGTAAGCAGTATTTGATTTTAAACCAGGTATGTGCTAACTTATCCTGGTTTTAAAGCACTTAGAGGCAGCCCGCATCATCCCGGTGCGGGCTGCATATTAACATAAAAAAATATGATATATTATATATTAAGAAGGCTATTACAGATAATTCCTGTTCTTTTAGGCATTACCATCATCTTATTTGTACTTATGTACATCATCCCGGAAGACCCTGCTCAGTTGATCCTTCAAAAAGGGGCAACCGAACAGGCTCTTGCCAACCTGAGGGCAAAGATGGGAATAGACAAGCCCGTCTATGTCCAGTACTGGAGATATGTAAAACAGCTGGCAAAGGGGGACCTGGGACAGTCCTACCGCTACCGGCGCTCGGTAAACAGCATACTGGCGGAACATTATCCTAATTCAGTAAAGCTGGCCCTGGCGGCCATATTCATAGAAATAGTCATAGGGATATTTGCCGGAATAATATCGGCTGTGAAAAAATATACTTTCTGGGACACCCTGGTCACGGTATCTACCACTCTTGCGGTGTGCGTCCCCGTCTTCTGGCTGGGGATGATGATGCAGGTGATCTTCGGGCTCCAATTGGGAGTCCTTCCCATGTCGGGCATGGGTGACGGCAGTATAAGATATTATATACTTCCCGCCTTGACCCTTGCTTCTGTATCTACGGCATATGTTGCCAGGATGACCAGGAGCAGCATGCTGGAAGTGATATCAAATGATTATATAACCACTGCCTATGCCAAGGGGCTTTCCTTCCGTGCCGTAATAGGCAAACATGCGCTGAAAAATGCCCTTATACCGGTGGTAACGCTTATAGGGCTGGATCTGGGTGCCCTTATGGGCGGCGCCATACTTACTGAGACTATATTCTCATGGCCGGGCATAGGAAGGGTAATATACCTGGCAGTGCTTCAGAGGGATGCGCCTGTAGTCATAGGAGGCACCCTCATCCTGGTATTGGTATTTGTATTTATCAACCTTATTGTGGATATAGTATATGCCATACTTGACCCCAGGATCAGGTATCACAAGAGAGAGGCCAATGTATGAGCATAAGGTATTTTTTAATATATAGATGATCATGGATGATGATAAGAAAGTAAAAACAGGCGGGACCGCAGCTATTCCGGATGAGCTGGAGATCGAGGGTAAGTATTCAAGGTCTTCATTATATAAGGATGCCTGGAAAAGGCTAAAGAAGAATAAGCTGGCCATGCTGGGGCTGGGTATAGTAATATTTTTGGTCATACTGGCTATATTCGCTCCGCTGATAGCGCCTTATGACCCCAATGCCAGGGTAAAAGAAGATTCGGCCCTGGGGCCCAGCAGCCAGTACTGGTTTGGCACCGACCTTCTGGGCCGCGATATACTGAGCCGGGTCGTATACGGGAGCAGGATCTCTATTGAAGTAGGTATCGTAGCAGTAGGGATATCTGTGGGTTTAGGCCTGTTTTTTGGTGCACTTTCGGGCTACTTCGGAAGATGGCCTGACGCAGTTATAATGAGGGTGGCTGATATTTTCTTTGCTTTTCCCTATATACTTGGAGCAATTGCCATAATGACCATACTGGGGTCCGGAATAGTCAATATATTCATTGCCATAGGTGTCCTGGGATGGGCATATTTTGCCCGGATATTCCGGGGCTCAATCCTGTCTATAAAAAACAAGGAATATATCGAAGCTGCACGGGCGCTGGGAGCCAGCAATACCAGGATAATAGTTAAGCATATATTCCCCAATGCCATAGCACCCATAATAGTATATGCTACCATGAATGTGGGTACTGCAATAATCGTAGAGGCATCTCTGAGCTTTCTGGGCATAGGAGTCCAGCCTCCGACTCCCGCCTGGGGAAAAATGCTTTCAGAATCACTTAGTTTTATAGATATAGCTCCCTGGATGATGCTTTTCCCCGGACTGGCCATAGTGATAACGGTACTGGGTTTCGTCCTTCTGGGAGACGGGTTAAGGGATGCATTCGATCCCAAGATGAAAAACTGATAATAAAGAGTATAGATGACTGGAAATGGAAAAAACAATACAGTACTTGAGGTAAATGACCTTAGGACTTATTTTTATACCGACAACGGCATAGTCAAGGCTGTAGATGGTGTTAGTTTTGACCTCAAAAAAGGGGAAACGCTTGGAATAGTGGGGGAGACCGGTTCTGGAAAGAGCGTCACTGCATTGTCTATACTCAGGCTTATACCTGAGCCTCCGGGAAAGGTAGTAGGAGGCGAGATAATTTTTAACGGCAGCGATCTTCTAAAACTGAGGAAAAGAGACCTGCAGAAGTACAGGGGAAACAGGATATCCATGATATTCCAGGATCCCATGACTTCGCTTAATCCGGTATATACTGTAGGAAACCAGTTGATCGAATCAGTTGTCATACACAGGAAGCTCAAAAAAGAAGAAGCAGTAAAGGAAGCCGTAAGGCTCCTGCAGATGGTAGGTATAACCGAGGCAGGAAACAGGCTTTCCAGCTATCCCCACGAGTTCAGCGGCGGCATGAGACAGAGGGTGATGATCGCTATGGCCATCGCAAACTCACCCGATATACTTATTGCCGATGAGCCTACAACTGCTCTCGATGTGACCATACAGGCCCAGATACTGGAGCTGGTGGACGAGATCAAGAAGAAGACCAATTCTTCCATAATACTTATAACCCATGACCTGGGGGTGGTGGCAAAATATGCCGAAAGGGTCATGGTGATGTATGCTGGAAAACCGGTAGAGTTTTCTACCGTGGATAATATTTTTTATAGACCAATGCATCCCTATACCCTGGGCCTGATGAACTCAATCACCAGGCTGGATGAAGAAAAAAGGGAAAAACTAAAACCCATAAAGGGCTCTCCTCCAAGCCTTATCGAACTGCCGGCAGGATGCACATTCAGGAACAGGTGTAAATTTTATTCTGATGAATGCAGGAAGGGTTTTCCGCCCATGAAGGAAGTAGAAGAAGGGCACTTTGCTGCATGTTACAGGGCAGCAGATATTTTAAAAAACAGGGCAGCAAAAGATAATATAGATGGAAAATAATAAATTACTGGAAGTAAAAAATCTTAAGAAGCACTATTATCTCAGGGGCGGTTTTTTCATCCAAAGCAGCTCGGGAGTGATAAAAGCTGTAGACGATATTAGTTTTTCCATAAAAAAAGGTGAGACCTTCGGCCTGGTAGGCGAGAGCGGCTGCGGTAAATCTACTACTGCCAGGGTCATACTGAGACTTATCTCCCAGACATCGGGATCAGTGGTCTATGACGGCACCGATCTTTTTCAGCTCAATCACAGGCAGATGTTCAGGGTAAGAAGGGATATACAGATCATATTCCAGGATCCCTATGCATCACTGTCCCCCAGGATGACAATCGGCGACATAATCAGCGAGCCGCTGGAGATACACAGCATAGGTACAAAAACAAAAAGGATAAAAAGGGTCAAGGAGCTTCTGGATGTAGTCGGGCTCAATCCTGAGCACATCAACAGGTATCCCCATGAGTTCAGCGGGGGGCAGAGACAGAGGATAGGCATCGCCAGGGCTCTTGCGCTCACTCCCAGGATAATATTATGCGATGAGCCTGTATCTGCCCTGGATGTATCAGTGCAGGCCCAGATATTGAACCTGCTGGCAGATCTCCAGGAACAATTTGACCTCACCTATTTGTTTATTGCCCATGACCTTTCAGTGGTAAAGCATGTGAGCAACAGGGTAGGGGTCATGTATCTTGGAAAACTGGTAGAGATAGCAAACAGTGAGGACCTTTATTCCAGGCCTCTCCATCCATATACTATGGGTCTGTTATCTGCAGTACCCATCCCTGATCCGGTGCTGGAAAGAAAGAGGAAAAGGATGGTGCTTGAAGGTGATGTACCCAGCCCTCTCAATCCTCCTTCCGGATGTCCTTTCCACCCAAGATGTCCTATTGCCAGGGATGTCTGCGCCATGGAAGTGCCTGAATTAAAAAATTATGATTCCAATGGGAAAGAGCACCTGGCTGCATGTTTCTTTGCCGGGCAGGCTTTGTAAACAGAAATACTTGCCGGAACATCCTTAAAAAAATAATCTAATTGTAATAGAATGGTCACCAGCATGATAAGAACGATAAAACATCTTTTATTAATAACAGTATTTTTTACAGTATTTATACTTATATTACAGTCTTGCACCTCTGATGACCTGGGCCTGCCCATTTCAAGTAATAGCTCATTAGAGACAGAAGCACAGCATCAAAATGGAAATCAGCTGACCGGTGAGGAATTTTTCCTGCAGATGAAGGCAAAGCAGAATAAAAACCCTTTAAGCAATATAGATATAAGGAAAGCCATCTTTCATGCTGTAGACCGCAGTCGGATAGCAGAAGAGATATTCAATGGATATAATGATATAAGCAATAGTATTTTTGCAGAAGGCACAATTTTCTGGGATCCGGCATGGGCCGGGTATGACTATGATCTCCAGAAGGCAGAGGAATTACTTAACAAGGCAGGCTTTGGAAAGGATAACCCCCTTTATTTGACTATCAGGGCCGTTGATAATAGCAGCTCCAGGAAATTGATAGAGGATATTATCAAGGAAGACCTGGAAAAGATCGGGATAAACCTCTGGATATATAATGACCCTCCCAAAGAGTTTTACCAGAACCACATTTATAATGGCGACTTTGACCTGGGACTCTGGTCCCTTTATATATGCAGTGATAAAGATATAGAAAACTCGTTTTCCTCCGGCAAGATACCTTCAATGGAGACAGGAGAAAATACCAGCTGTGAGAATTTCTACTGGCATTCCAATACAGGCATTGATGATGCAATCGTGCGTATGGCCTCAGTAGATGATCCTGAGGCAAAAAGCCAAACAGCCAAAGAGATACAGGACATCCTGGCCAATGATGCAGTAATACTGCCCCTATACAGCAGGCTATTTGTATTTGCATATGATGATGAACTGGAAAGCGCAGGCATCCGGGTCTTGGAAGATAAATTCTTCTACAGCATTGAAGACTGGACCCCGTCACCTGTCCGGGAAACAACGGAAGAAGAAATAACAGAGATAAGGGCAGGTTATTGCGCGGACAGCATTGATATCTTTAACGGTTTCGGGACCTATTTTATAAACGACCTTTTATTCAAGGGTCTATGGAAGAAGAACGGAGACGGCTCCTATTCTCCGGAGCTTGCAGAAGAAGTTCAGGGATTCCGGGATGAGCTGATGGATTTTCCCGGCAACAATATAAGCATCAAACTGAAAGAAGATATCTACTGGCAGGACGGCACCCCCATAACTTCCGAAGATATTGTATATACATTTGAATATTTCAGGGAATTTATGGAAGAAAAAAAATACTTCTCCAATCTTGACGAAGACTACAGCAAGATAAAGGAAATAAACATAATTGGTGAAAAAAGCTTTACCATAGTATTTGAGGAACCGGTAAAGGACTGGAAGAAACTTTTTCCCCAAATATTTAAAAAAGACCAGTTCAGCCCGGCGGACCACGACAGGCTTCCATATACCATGTCAGTCTCAAACGGTCCTTATAAAGTGGCTGCATATGACGACAGCGGAGCAATGGTATTGGAGATAAATCAATATTATCATAATGAGGCTCCCGACATAGGGAGGCT
>CAYZJW010000012.1:784-22709 GCA_964478985.1 uncultured Actinomycetota bacterium | reverse complement strand
GAAGAATCCCAGGGTAGACAGGTCTTTTGCCTTCAGCTCCTTTATCTGCTCTTTGTAGGTGGGACACCTTTCCAGCCATGATAATGGTGTGATCATGGACAGGTAAAGAGTAAGCTCGGGTATTGCAGGAATATCGGACTGCCTGTAGAGATGGGTTATATCAGGATCTATGCCCAGCGCTATAAGGTCAGTTGCGCATTCCATAAGGTTTCTTTTTATATTGCCGGGATCCTGGTATTCGGTGGATAATGCATGCCAGTCTACCAGAAAAAAGAAATTTTCATATTTCTCCTGGTTTTCTATCATATTCTTAATATTTCCGTGAAGATGCCCAAGGTGGAGTTTCCCGGTGGGCCTGAACCCGGTCAGCATTTTTTTTGCCATTTTCTCTCCCATCTATTGCAGCCTGGGTTTATAATACAATTTTTAAATATAATATATCAGAGAGCAGCTTTTTAAAACATCCAGGGCTTAATTCATTAAAAACTGCCACCATGTAGCCATATTGTACAGGAAATTAAATACAGGAGAGATAACCGTCCAGAATATCCTCCCTCCCAAAAAAAGAAATATGAATATGAATAAAAAGCCGAACCTTCCTATGGCAAGAAACCGGTACATGGCATTGTCCGGCAAAAAAGATGCCAGTATCTTGGAGCCGTCCAGGGGCGGTATGGGAAGGAAATTGAATATGGCCAGGAATATATTTATATAGATGGTATTCTGCAGCAGCTGGTTGAAAATGTTAAAGGCCTGGAATCCCGCAGTTGAGGTATCATAAAAACCTCCTGACAACCTGAAGACCAGCCAGAAAAATAATCCGTACACAAGTCCGGCAGCAAAAGCCACCAGAAGGTTGGTCACCGGTCCGGCCAGCGACGTATATCTCATCCCCTTCCTGTAATCATTGAAATATCCGGGATTAATGGGGACAGGTTTGGCATAACCGAAGATAATGCTGGAATTCAGCAGTATCAGCAATACCGGCAGCAGGATACTTCCAAATAGGTCAATATGAGCCATAGGATTGACTGTCAGCCTTCCATAATTTTTGGCAGTCGGGTCTCCGCTCTTAAATGCGATATACCCATGGGCATATTCATGCAGTATCACCCCTATGGCCAGTCCTGGAAGCCAGGTGATAAGAGATATAAAAAAATCCGCTATCTGTTGTCCCAGATCGATCATATGTATCCTTTTTATCCTGTAGGAGCCTGTCCGGTAACTGGCTCTTTGATGATTTTATACCTTACCAGAATAATTCTTTTTTTCATATACTTTCATAGCTGCCTTATCTATCTATGGATATGCCTCTGTCTTCCCTGGGATGGAACCTGAAATATGAATCTTTAAGGTATTCCCGGCTCAGGCTGGTATATATCTCGGTGGTAGAGATGCTGCTGTGGCCCAGCAGTTTCTGGACTGTAATAAGATCAGCGCCCCTCTGTAGAAGGTGGGTGGCAAAACTATGCCGGAACATATGGGGATATATGTTCTTTTCCAAACCAGACCTTTTTGCATATTTCTTCATTATTTTCCAGAATCCTTTCCTGGACAGGCCGCTTCCCCTGGAATTCAGGAACATATAGTCAGTCTTTACCTCCTTTTCCAGCTTTCCCCTGCCCGAAGACAGGTAACGGTCCAGGAAATGCAGGGCTGTGTCCCCTAAAGGCACCAGCCTCTCTTTGTCACCTTTCCCTATAAACCTCAGGACCATCTGGTCGCGGTCAAGGTCTCCCAGCCTCAGGCCGGTCAACTCACTGGCCCTGAGTCCGCAGCCGTAAAGGATCTCAAACATTGCCCTGTCCCTGAGATCAGCGGGTGTGCTGGTTGGTATGCTTTCCAGGAATGTCTCTATTTCCGCCACATCCAGTATATCCAGGACCTTTTTTGCAGTCCTGGGGTTCCTGACAGAAGACCAGGGATTTTCAATTATTGCTTTTTGCCTTATAAGGAAGCGGTAAAAACCCCTCAGGGCTGAAAGATTCCTTGATACCGAGGCTCCGTCCTGGCCCATATAAAGGGATTTAAGAAAATCCAGTATCCCGGCCTTTGACATACTCTTATAGTCTGTATCCGGTCTCTTTTCCAGGTAATCCCTGAATTTAGCCAGGTCCCGCTGGTAAGAGATAATAGTGTTATTAAGTAAAAGTTTTTCAAACCTGAGATATTCTATATATTCCCCGATATGCCTGTCTAGCTTATGCATGCGGCTTTGATCTTCAATTTCCATCATCAAAGATATCTTTGGCCATAAGTATGGCAATAATAGTCTTGGAATCTTTTATCCTGCCTTCCTTTATCCATTCACAGGCTTCATCCAGTCCCATATTTATTATGTCAAGAAATTCATCCTGGTCAAGGTTATTGGCTGATATACTGAATCCGGTTGCCAGATATAGATGCAGTACTTCGTCACAAAAGCCGGGAGTGGTATAAAATGATGATAAAAGCCTGAGGTCGCCGCCGGCGGCACCGACTTCTTCGGCCATCTCCCTCCTGGCGCATTTTTCAGGTGCTTCATCTTTATCTATCTTTCCTGCCGGTATCTCAATGGTTATTTTGCCAACCGGGTACCGGTACTGCCTTACCAGCAATATATTATTATCTTCAGTTACCGGTATGATACCCACTGCTCCCGGATGTGATATCTTTTCCCTGGCTGCGGTCTTTCCATTAGGAAGCCTTACCCGGTCAAGAAAAAGTCCCAGTATCTCTCCCTGAAAAAGTTTTTTTGATGCTATTTTTTCCTCAGACAATCTTCTGTTCAATGTGGCCCCTATGTCTACTTTATGATCTGTGTGCATATCTCAAGCACCAGCCTTGCCAGCAGGTACAGCTGCTCCAGCTTCACATACTCGCTGCTTGTGTGCACATTTTCCATGCCGGAACTCAGGTTAACAGCCCTTTTGCCCCTGGAATTAAAGATGTTTATGTCGCTCCCGCCGCCGGATGATGTTATAACCGGCTCCAGGCCCAGGTTTTTCAGGGCCTTAAAAGCAGCTTTCAGGGGAGGCTCGTGAGTGTCTATCTTAAACCCTTCATATTCCCTGTATAGCTTATAATCAAGCGCGGTACCGGTATCCCTGGAAGCCTGCTTCAGGTCATTAACTATTTTACCGGTGATCTTTTTTAGTTTATCCGGGTCCAGGCTCCTTGCCTCAAGCATTATCCTTGTCTCTTCCGGAACAATATTCCTGGCCTGTCCGCCGGATATCTTTCCAATATTGCAGGTGGTCTCACTGTCTATTCTGCCTGACTCTATCCTGGAAATGGCGGCAGCAGCAGCTTTAATGGAATTTATCCCTTTTTCCGGTTCAATGCCCGCATGGGCAGCCCTTCCGGTAAACACAGCATCGATCGAATCCTGGAATGGCGCCTGGTTATATATTGTCCCTATATCGCCATGAGCATCAAAGACAAATCCATACCTTGCCTTTATACTCCCGGGATCAACATACTTTGCCCCTACCACGCCGATCTCTTCGGATATGGTAAATATGATATAAATATCCCCTGCGGGAATACTGTTTTCTTTTATGGTCCTTAATGCTTCCATAATGGCAGCCGCTGCGACCTTGTCATCTCCCCCCAGTATGTAGTCATATTTGTTTTTTATGATGCCATTCTCTATCACAGGCTCTATCTCGCCGTCTATCCTGACAGTATCAAGATGTGCACCCAGGAAAATGGGCTGCCTTCCGTCGCATGCCGTGCCTTTCATAAATGCAGTAATATTGCCGGTATTGGAACCATAATCTTTGCCGCTGTCGTCGATCTCTGCCTTTATGCCGATCTCCTCCAGCATAACGCTTACCGTTTCCACGATCTCCTTTTCGTCTCCCGAGGGACTCTTTATGCTGGCAAGCTGCATAAAGAGATCTGTAAGGCGTTTATTGTCTATGAGGTCTTTTTTCATATGCCTACCTGCCCTTTCTGTACCCTGTTACTGTAAATATTATCCCCAGCATCAGGAAAACTGCTGCCACGATTGAAGAGCTTGCTGCCAGCCTGATAAAAAACTGGTAAAAGAAGCCAAATGGAAACATGGTAATAAGCAGCGACCCTTCCGAAAACATGTAATTTCCCTGGGGAAAAAACAACAGGTGAAAATTGTCGAATAATGAATAGAAATTGGAGCCCAGTATAAAAAGTACGGCAAATGCAGACAGGGCAGCAGCAGATGACCATATAAATACAAGACCTGTCTTTTTGAGGCTATGTCCCCTGCCGGTAAATAATGCCAGCAGCAATGATAATACCGTAAGCAGCAGCGCCGCTCCGGATATTATAAATATATTCCTGATGAGGTCCCGCACATCCTCCATATGGCTTATCTCGTCGCCTGTGAAGCTGGCGGCATAGCTGATGGACGGATCGGCAGACCTTACCTGCCCCTCAAGATCTCCCCGGTAAAGGAAAAAATCATATACCCTGAAGGTCATTGTCTTTACATCCCCGGCATCAAGGTCCCGGTAAACGCCGTTTTCCCTGTAGAGCCTGTCATAAAAGCTAAAATTCAGGATATATAGTCCCAGGGGCATAAAAAAAATTATGACAGTCAGGAACAGGGAAGCAAAAAAGATAAATATTTTAGTATATCCCTTAATACTGCTCCATTCTATTATTTCTTATTATCCGATTTCTTTATAGAGGCATTTACAAAATCCCTGAACAGGGGATGCGGATCATCGGGCCTGGACTTGAATTCAGGATGAAACTGTACTGCCACAAACCATGGATGACCTTCCAGTTCCACTATCTCTACCAGGTCTTTTTCCGGATTTACGCCTGTGACCTTCATCCCTGCCTCTTCCATGACATCCCTGTACCTGTTATTGAATTCGAACCTGTGCCTGTGCCTTTCCTCTATATCCATCCTGCCATAAGCAGAATGGGCCAGGGATCCTTTTGCCAGCCGGCACTTGTAGCTGCCCAGCCTCATGGTGCCGCCCTTTTCCCTGACATCTTTTTGTTCCAGCATCAGGTCTATAATAGGATCCTTAGTGTCAGGATCGAATTCCGAACTGTTTGCATCCTTAAGACCCAGTACATTCCGGGCAAATTCTATCACAGCGCACTGAAGCCCCAGGCATATGCCCAGGAAAGGTATATTATTTTCCCTGGCATATCTTATGGCTTTTATCTTCCCGCTTACTCCCCGGTGTCCGAAACCATAGGGAACCAGTATGCCGTCTACGCTTTCCAGTGGTCCCGGCTTTAGGCTGCATTCATCAAGTTCTTCGGAATTGATCAGGACTATATCCACCTTCCTGCCATGATAATATCCGCCATGACTGAGTGACTCCACAATACTTATATAGGCATCCTTCAGGTCGGTATATTTCCCTACAATACCGATACTTACCTTCCCTTTAAGACTATTTATCCTCTTTACCAGGTCTTTCCAGCTTTCAAGGTCTGACTTCCTTACTTTTAATCCCAGTTTTTTTATAACCCTTATGTCCAGGTTTTCTTTCTGCAGCATCAGCGGTATCTCATAAAGATGATCGGCATCAAGCGCCTCTATGGTGTCTTCCTTGTCTATATCGCAAAAAAGGCTTATCTTGGACTTGAGGCCCTCGTCCAGGGCCACCTCACTCCTGCATATTATGATATCGGGCTGTATACCTATACTCCTTAATTCTTTGACGCTGTGCTGCGTGGGTTTGGATTTGAGCTCTTCCGAAGTCTTCAGATACGGTACATAGGTAACATGGAGATACAGGACATTCTCCCTTCCCGCATCTTTCCTGAACTGTCTTATGGCTTCCAGGAAAGGAAGGCTCTCGATATCGCCTACCGTACCCCCTATCTCTGTTATTACAAAATCGGTCCTTCGGCGGTCCAGGGTCTTCTTTATTGATGATTTGATCTCATCTGTTATATGGGGTATTACCTGTACCGTCGATCCCAGGTAATCGCCGCGTCTTTCATTGTCTATGACATTCTGGTATATCTTACCGGTAGTGAAATTATTATATTTTGACAGGTTCTCATCAATAAATCTTTCATAATGCCCCAGGTCAAGGTCAGTCTCGCCGCCGTCATCGGTTACATACACCTCTCCATGCTGGATGGGGTTCATGGTCCCGGGATCGATATTGATATATGGATCCAGCTTTTGTATGGTCACGCTGTATCCCCTTGATTTGAGAAGTCTTCCCAGGGATGCGGCGCATATTCCTTTTCCCAGCGATGATAATACTCCTCCGGTCACGAAAATAAATTTAGTATCCAATTTACTGGATCTCCTTTATCAGTTTTTCCTTAGTCCTTCCGGCTTTTTCCAGAAGCTCCAATGCATGTTTTTGGGATATCTCGCTCTGGCCGGAACCTCCCAGCATGCGGGATATCTCCCTTACTTTCCCCTGCTCTTCCAGTTTATCTATACTTATCTTTGTCCTTTTATCCTCTACATATTTATCTATATAATAATGTTCATCAGCAAAACAGGCTATCTGGGCCAAATGGGATATTACTATTACCTGCTTATTCCTGGATATGCGGAAGAGTTTTTCACCTACTATAATCGATATGGCTCCGCCAATCCCTGAATCTATTTCATCAAATACCATAGTGTTTATATCATCAGCTTCACCCAGGGCCGACTTTAAGGCCAGCATGACCCTGGAGACCTCTCCTCCAGAAGCAACTTTTTTCAAAGGCCTGGGGCTTTCTCCGGCATTAAGCGATATATAAAATTCCACGTCATCGATACCTTTTCTGGTAAATATTCCATCCTGGCCGGAAATATCTTTCCCGGCTGCCGCTCTTTCTATCCTTATCCGGAAATCAACAGCAGAAAAACCGAGTTCCCCCAGTTCTGCCGATATCCTCTTCTCCAGTACAGCGGCATTTTTTTTCCTCTCCAGGTGAAGTTTTTCCCCTGCCTGCTTCAGGCCTTCAAAAGCAGAATCCAGTTTTTTATTGCATTTATCTATATCCGAATCCAGGCTTTCAAAGCCGTCTATCTCCACTTTTATCCCGGCAAGATATTCACCGGTCCTCGAGATATCGATGTTGTACTTTTTCTTTAAAAGGGAAAAACTATACAGTCTTTCCTGTATATCATCAAGCCTTTCCCGGCTGAAATCAAAATCCGAAAGATAGCTGCCTATAAAATAGCTTATCTCTTCCAACAGCTGCGGCAGCTCCTGCATCCTGCGGGAAAAGTCTCCGAACCTGTCGTCGATGGAGGCCAGTTTCTCCATATTTGACTGTATGACGGACATGTCTTCATAAAGGCCGGGCAGCTCCTGCATATCGCCCTTTATCCTTTCTTCGGTATCAGAAGCAAGCTTATATATGCTTTCAAAATTTTTAAGTATCCTTAATTCATTTTCCAGCTTTTCTTCTTCACCTTCCACTATCTTCAGCTTTTCGATCTCATCATACCTGAATTTCAGGTCCTGCAGCCTGGAATCACGGTTTTCCTGCATATTTATAAGCTTTTCCAGGTTATTTTGAAGCAAATGGTATTCTTCATATTTTTCGGCATAAGTCTTTTTAAGCGGCAGTATTGGATCACCGGCAAAATTATCAATAATACTTATATGGGTCCCGGGATCAAGAAGATACTGATGGTCATGCTGCCCGTGTATGTCCAGGAAACAGTTACCGAGATCCCTGAGTATGCTGACCTGGGTATAAAGGCCGTTTATGAATGCCTTGTTCTTTCCTGTACGGTTGAGTTCCCTTGATATTACTATATCGCTGTCAAGATCCTGTAAGTCGATTATATTGTTTTCCAGAAGATATTTCTTTGCCGACTCATTGGCGCTGAAGTCAAAAAAACCCTGCACCAGCAGTTTGTCTTTGCCTTCCCTTATAAGGCCGCTGTCAGCCCTTTCCCCTATAAGCAGGTTTATGGCTTCAATAATAAGGGTCTTGCCGGCCCCTGTCTCCCCGCTTAAGATATTGAGACCGCTGCCGAAGCCGATTTTAACATCATCTATTATGGCAAAATTTTTAACATGAAGCTCGGTTAACATTCTCTGCTGCGGCCTCTCCTTAAAAAATTTTTCACAGTTTTCCTTTATATCCTTTCGATAAACTTTTGCTTGAAGACTTTGAAAAATGCATCCGGGTCGAAACTTACCAGGTTAAGGTATTTTTCTGACCTGGTCACCTTCAGGATATATTCAGACGGGTTGTCTATAGGGACAGTCTTTCCGTCAACACTGAACATGTCCCTCCTGTTGCCTGAGCTCAGCCTGATCTCAAGCTCCCTGTCCCTGTCCAGGATTATACTCCTGCTGAAAAGTGTATGGGGACATATAGGGGTTATTATTATTGATTCTGCCCCTGGTTCCACTACCGGACCCCCGGCTGATAATGAATAAGCAGTGGACCCGGTAGGTGTGGCTATTATTATTCCATCAGCAGCAAATTTTTTTATATATTTTCCGTTTACAACTATCTCCATCCTTATAACTTTTTCATCCATAGACCTGGTTATGGCAAATTCATTCAGCGCCAGGCTGGGAAGGGCTGCATCCATCACCAGGCGGCCATCCTTGAAAAGGTGTCCCTCCAGAAGCATCCTCCTTTCCAGGTGATATTTGCCCTGGACCAATCCTTCCAGGGTCTCCGGGATATTTGCTGTATCTATTTCTGTAAGAAAACCCAGATTTCCTACATTGATCCCCAGTACCGGGATGCTGCCGGCAAAGCTGTACTTGGCCGCCCTTAAGAAAGTCCCGTCTCCCCCTACAGACAGGATGATTTCGGCCTTTGCGGAAAACATTTTTTTTGATACAGAAGAAAGGCCGTACTTTTTGGGAAAATAGTCCTCTTCCGGAAGCAGTACTTCTATTCCTCTGGCATTTAAGCGGTCATAGACGTCTTTTGCCACCTCTATAGCCTTCATTTTTTCATTATTTGAGATTATTCCTATTGTCTTCATGGTCTGGATCATCTATATTAAAAAACTCATGTGCACGGTCTACTGTATCAACGATTATTTTATCATAATTTAAACCGGATGTAGTTGAAATTATTGATTTTCTTAAATAAATCCAGAATTCGATATTTCCGGCACTGCCCCGGATCCTGGAAAATGCCATGCCTTTAATGGTCACTTTGAAGTTTTCCAGATACGCCGCCATGTCTTTAAGGACTTTGTTGTGATAAGCTTTTTCCCTTACTATTCCTTTATGCTTTACCAGCCCCCTTTCCAGCTCAAACTGCGGTTTTACCAGCAAAAGTATCTCTGCATCACTGCTGGAGACATCTAAGATTTTTTTAAAGACCTTCTTTATGGAGATAAATGAAAGGTCTGCAGCTACAAGGTCATATTTTTTATCAAGTATATCCGGATCAAGATAGCGTATGTTTGTCTTTTCCAGTACTTTTACCTTATTGTTATTCCTGAGCTCCCATGAAAGAAGTCCCTTGCCCACATCTACTGCAGTTACATGAAGTGCGCCGTTTTTTATGAGGAAATCGGTAAATCCCCCCGTAGACGCCCCTATATCAATAGCAGTTTTACCGGCAGCATCCAGGCTCAGATCGCTGAAGGCCCCTTCAAGTTTTAAGCCGCCCCTTGACACATAAAGCCTGTTTTGACTGACCTCCAGGCTGCCTTCACAGGATACCAGGTCTCCGGGCTTATTGACCTGTATGCCGTCTATATAGACCCTCCCTGCCATGACCAGCGCCCTGGCCTGCTTTTCATCAGAAGCAATCTCCCTGTCCATAAGCAACTGGTATGCCTTTTTTCTGGATATTTTCTGTTTGATTATTATGACCTTCTTATCAGGATAAATTGTGCAATATTTTTCATCAGGAGATTATCAGTACCTGACTGTTCCAATACTTCCAGTGCTTTATGGATTTTATCGGCAGCTATCTTCTTTGACTGCTCTATGCCCCAGAGCAGCGGATATGTGTTTTTTGCCTGTTTTTTATCTTTGCCGGCAGTCTTGCCGGTGACCATGCTGCTGGATGTAATATCCAGGATATCATCGGTTATCTGGAATGCAAGTCCGGTATTCATACCATATTCCCTGTACTTTTCCAGGACTTTTTTTTCTGCTCCGCAGAGTATAGCGGATGCCGTTATGGATGCTGCTATGAGCCTGGCAGTCTTATTGGTATGCATTTTTTCCAGACTCTGCCGGGACATCCTGTGCCTGGAAGAGCTGACATCAGTCACCTGGCCGGCGACCATGCCTGATGCGCCCGAAGCTTCTGTTATCTCCCTCATTGCCTGTATGAGCCTGTGAGGAGTCCCCTGCTGCTCCCTCAGTATGATACTAAATGCTTCCGCAAACAGGGCGTCTCCTGTAAGGATGGCGATATCTTCCCCGAATTTACGGTGGCATGAAGGCTTGCCTCTCCTGAGGTCGTCATCGTCTATGGCCGGGAGATCGTCGTGTATAAGTGAATAACTGTGTATGAATTCTATGGCGCAGGCTGCAGGAAGGACATATTCCGGGTCCCTGCCCAGGCTGGCAGCTGCCGCCATGGCCAGTACCGGGCGGATCCTCTTCCCGCCGGATAAAAGGCAGTACCTGATGGGCCGCTCCAGCTCCCGGGGTATATCACGGTAACCGTCAGCCAATTCTTCAAGTTTTTTGTTTGCCAGATTCGCCAGGTCATGCGGATACAGGCTTTCCGGATCGATATCTTTGTTATTTATTTCTTTCATAACTTATGGATATTATATATTTTCAAGATTGAAAAATGACTTATTTATTATATTGCCTGGCCGTGAAAAATAAAACATCAAAGCAGCACCGGGACTGATGCCGGCTTAATCTTCATGTCTGCTGGATATGCTGTTTAAAAATTTGCCCAGCACGCCATTTATAAATTTTGGGGTATCATCTTTTTGGCCCAGTGACTTGGCTATTTCAATTGCTTCATCTACCGACACCTTGAGGGGGATATCTTCTTCATGGAGCATCTCATATATTGCCACCCTGAGTATATTCCGGTCTATTACCGCGATCCTGGAAAGCGACCAGTTCTCGACAGTACTGCATATTACCCTGTCGATCTCCTTAAGATTGGACGTAACACCGTTTATAAGCCTAAGGGAGAATTCATCGAATGTCTTGTCATTTAACCTGTCATTTGCTATAAGGTCTTCTGTTTCTTTGCCCAGAAGGTCTTTCTGGTAAAGAAGTATGACTGCTGCCTCCCTGCTTTCTCTTCTTCTGGTCTTTGGCATCATAGACCTGTCAAACCCTTGTCATATATTCGCCGGTCCTGGTATCGATCTTTATCCTGTCGCCGGTATTTATAAATAATGGCACCTGTATCCTGGCGCCGGTCTCTATGACTGCCGGCTTGAAACTGGTGCCCACGGTATCGCCTTTTATGCCCGGCTCGGTCTCGATGACCTTTGCTTCAATGGTTATGGGAAGTTCCAGGGAAATAGGCTTTCCGTCATAATACACCAGGGCTATCTCCATATTTTCCAGCAGGAACTCTTTTTCCCGGGAAAGGAGTTCTTCGCTCAGCTGGACCTGCTCATAAGTGGCAGTATCCATAAAGTTATAGTGATGGTCTTTATAGAGATACTGCATCCTTCTGGTCTCCAGGATCGCCTGCTCCATCTTTTCTCCTGCCCTGAAAGTCTTTTCAATGGTGGAGCCGGAATCAAGGTCTTTCAGCTTTGTCCTGACAAATGCTCCTCCCTTGCCTGGCTTTACATGCTGGAAATAGATTATTTTATAGAGCGTATCTTCATAGACGATGGTCATCCCGTTCTTAAAATCACTGGTGCTTATCATATGCTGGAATCCCTTCAAAAGAATAAAACATCACTTAACTGACTCATATATTTTATAGATTATATTAGAAATGTAAAATCTTTTTTTGAGGAGTAAAGATTAAGGCAGCCATTTTTTTCCACTACCACCATATCTTCTATCCTGACACCTCCCAGGCCCGGTATATAGATCCCCGGTTCAATGGTTATGACCATATTTTCCTCCAGTACAGTCCTGTCCCTGGCAGCAACATAAGGTCCTTCATGTATTTCCAGGCCTACCCCATGGCCGAGTCCGTGACCGAATTTGCCGCCATAACCATTATCTTCAATATATTTCCGGGCAATACTGTCCAGCTGATCGCACCTGATCCCGGCCCTGCAGGCATCAATTGCCCTGAGCTGGGCTTCAAGGACTATCTTATATATATCTTTTAATCTCTTTTCCGGGCTTCTTCCCACAAAAACAGTCCGGGTAATATCGGAGCAGTAATTATTATAGCGGGTCCCAAAGTCCATAAGCAGGATTCCTCCGGATATCTGCCTGTGGGAAGATATGTAATGAGGCCTGGAAGAACCGGGACCCGAAGCTGTCACATAATCAAATGACCTGCCGGAACCTCCGCTTTCCATGCAGAGACCTTCCAGCCTGTTGCCCAGGGATAATTCATCATGCTGAGCCATCTCGCCAGCGGTCAGTCCCGCCAATCTTTCAAAAGCAAGGTCAGTTATGCGGCATGCTTCTTTAATGGTATCCAGTTCACGGGTCTCTTTTATCATCCGGAAGGGTCTCAGCATTTCTTTTTTTGCCGATATTTCTATGCCGGTCTTTTCCAGCTTTTTCCGGAGACTGGAAAAATCATTCTGGCTTATGTCCCCGCCGTCGGTTTCCAGGATGCTTATCTTTGATGATGATACGATATCGGCTGCTTTATTTAGCCTGTCATCTTTATAAAGCACTACATCGGTGTTATTGTCAACAGATTGCCTGGCTTCTTCATAATAGATAAAGTTTACCAGGAGATATGTCTTTTCTGGCGATAATACAAGGATGCTTCCCGAGTCTTTGCCAAAAAAACCGGTAAGGTAATAAATATCTTCATATTTAAAGATAATTACCGCAGTTATTTTATGATGGTCCTGCCCTGCCAGGAAGGCATCTCTCCTGGCTTTAAATACTCCTTGATGATCGCCGGGACCCATATTGTATATATCTCAATTCTATTCTGCTTATATAATTCTTTAATCAGCAGGGGTCTCCTGCCATTCCTGGGTAAATGTTATACTGCCCGTGCCGCCTCCCGGGGAACCGGCGGGCAATTCAGAGGGCAAATAAGTCTTAAGGTCTTCGAGATAGCATACTTTTGCAAAATCCTTATTCACCAGAAGGTTCCCTCCGGCAATAGTGGTGCCTTTAAGGGTGCCTTTTTTAATATCTATAAGATTATTGGCGACAGCAGTCACAAACAGTGACGGTTCACTGCACTGCCTTAAGACCCAGTCGAACCTGAAAACATCAAAGACAATATTGTTTTCCGAGACCATTACCATAAAATCATCTACCGGAAAACCGCTGGGATCAAGCGGCTTCAGCCACGTGAGGGAGTTTATGCTGCCGGTTGTATAAATGAGTCCCCTGCCGCGATAATAAATGGTATTTGTATGGGGACCGGTCTGGTCCCACCAGACATCATCGCCGATTATAAGGTTTCCATTGATGATTATATTGCCGTCTATGTCCAGGATATATTTTCCGTCTTCCTGGGAAAGCTTCAGCCTGCCGTATGCATTATTGTGATCGAACAGCACCCTGTCTGCCCTATTTTCTATAGCGTAGATAAAGACATCACCATCGATGACAAGCGCGTCTCCCTCTATTTCAGTCTGCACATGACTGATAATATCGCTGACATTATATTGCGGATCTTCAAAAACGAATGGATTCGTTCCGCTGTCATCCAGGTCTGCATGGATAAAAAGGGAATAATCGTTACCCCAGGGGAGATCAATACTCCCATGATGCGAAAGCACCAGATCCATTCCGACTTCTCCGATCTCGGGGCTGCCTTCCAGGTCTATGTCGCCCATTACTATCATGGGGCTTTCAAGTCCGTCATCGATCCTGGTATTGCCGGTCATGGTAAGGCTGCCCCCGATACTTACCAGCCCCCCGTTTATCCTGGAGCTTCCTTCTATCAGTACATTTCCGCCAACAGACAGTGCTGTCGAATTGAGGTTTGTGGCATCTCCGGTCATGGTGAGGTCGCCTTCCACTATTATAGGTCCTTCTGCGCTTGACTGCAGCATGCCTGAATTTGCCAGTATAAGGTCTCCTTCCGTATAAAACGGTCCTTCTATGGCCTGTGAATTATTGTCGTATGTAGCGGAATTATTGATATATATAAAATCAAATATATCCATGGCAATGGAATTCTGCTGGGTAACATTTATCCTGACCCTTACCTGCCTGCTGACTCCGCTGCGGTCAGTTCCGTTGGCAGTGATGATATAACTTGATGTATTGCCGGCAGAGGGCTCGATTGTATAGGATACGATAACATCGCCCTGAGCTTCACCCTGGGAAGATATCTGCAGTGTATAGGGGCTATCTGGCAGTCCGTCTGAACCTGCATTGTAATATCTGTCCAGCTGGAGATACATGTCAGATATTCCTGCCTCTGCCAGGTTTAAAGCCCTGAGTTCATTTTCATCTAATTCAGTAAAGCCGACATCGCGGTATACATACCTGACCATGGTGGATATCAAAAATAATGCCACCAGCACCAGCATCAATACCAATACCGTCACATTGCCATTGCGCTTTCTTATATAGTTTTGTGTTCTCATCCCGCACACCCTTAGATCCTATTCCTGAGAGCTATCAAGGTATCCAGATCCATTGTCCTGGGCCCTGGAGTACCGCTTTGATCTATGCTCACATCCAGTCCTATTAATTTAATACTGTCCATGTCTTCCGAAGACAAAGGGGTTTCAATCCCGTTTTCAGGCGTATTTATATCCAGAAAATACTTAAAGATATCATTATTTACCAGATGGGATATTACAGTGGTCTGGCTGCCGCCGTCCACTGTCCTCACCAGCAGATAATAGCCTTCCTCGCTTTGAAGGTAGTAATCTACCTCCTCATAATCTTCATCAGCATCTATATTGCTTAAGAAACTGATATGACCGGCATCTGCAATTGAAAAACTGCCGGCTTCCCTTATATCCTTGCTCATCCTGTATAATGCCAGCCTGGCATCTATCTGTGACCTTGTCATATCTATCACGTCTTCAGATGTCCTGCTTGAAGACAGGAATATGGTTGAGACAAGGGCCACAATAAGGCTGATAAAGAGCAGTACTATCAGCAGCTCGACAAGCGTCAAGCCTTTCTGGCCTTTCGCCCTTTTATTAATCGCCTGTATATATCGAATTGCTGCCATCACTTTCCACACCGCCTTCATAAACGGCTGTAATATAATATGTATAATCACTGCTCCGGATCCTTTCATTAAAACCTGTACCGGCAGTAGTGCTATAGTAAGATCCGTTCCGGTATATCCTGTATTCAATAATGGTCAACAGCGTATCAGGTCTTTCCCAGTCAAGGTATACCCATCTTTGATTGCCTGTTCCGGTGAAATAATAAGTAAGGTTTGCAGGTGGAGGATAAGTGACCTCGGGTTCAGTTTCAACTGTACCGCTGGGATCACTTTCCACATCTCCATAGTAAAACACAGTAACATAATAGACATAATTTTCGGTGCCTATCAGGTCCTGGTAGGATTCATCCTGGCTGGTATCAAGTATCAAGCCATCCCTGTATATGCGGTATTCTATAATATCATAAGGATGGTCAGGGGTATCCCATGACAGAAGAACTTCCCTTGTGCTTTCACTGCCGGTGTATCCGTCGATCGCCAGGTCCTGGGGTGACGGGTAATAGGGCTCTACGGTTGCAACTACTGAATTGCTGGGATTGCTCTCAACAGCATCATCATAGACGGCAGTAACATAATAGACCTGCTCTTCATTGCTTGCCGGATAGTCGACATATGCTGCTGCGGGAGAATTATATATCAGTTCGCCATTCCGGTTTATATTATAGCTTGCTATTGCAAGTTCTGTTTCCGGGTCTTCCCACGCCAATGTTATCTCCCTGTTTTCACTGTAGCCGCTATCGGATATTATTACCAGATTTACCGGCGCCGGGTGTCCCGGCTGCGGCTCTGGAGCATTGCCAAGAGAAGGATATATCCGGGTGACAACTTCGACGGGCTCGTTCATATCCGCGGTAATGACGCTCACCAGTACCTGTTTGTAGCTGTCCTCCACATCATCAGACCATGTGGAGTAATAATAGATGCTATAGCCATCTTCTGATAATTCCGGATAGGACAGGTCCCATCCGGGGTTTTCCGAAGTCATCTCTATCGCCTCAAAATCCATGGCTCTTATGATCTCTATTTTTTCATTGGCAACAGCTATGGCCCTCGTTTTTTCCCGGTTTGCCGATACAGTATTAAGGGCAATAGTAGAGCCGTGTATAAGCCCGACAGCCATGATCGATATAAGGAACATGGCGATCAATACCTCTACCAGGGTAAAACCCTTATTATTCCTTAGTCTTTTAACAATCTTTCCTGACAAATTGTCCTGCATGATCATATTTGCCTCTATTGATCATCTACATATTCAATAAATAATATAAAGCCATTTTATAGCCATCAAGGCCAAAACCGCTTATGATACCCCTGGCTGCAGGAGAGATGACTGACCTTGCCCTCCAGTCATCCCTCTGGAAAATATTGGATATATGTACTTCTATCACTTGTATTTTGGCCGCAATAATAGCATCATGTATGCTATAGCTGTAATGGGTAAGAGCGCCAGGGTTCAGGATAATATTTTCTATATTTCCCATACTGGAATGTATTTTGTCTATTATCTCTCCCTCATGATTGGACTGGAAGTATTGTATATCAGCATCTTTTGCTGCAGCTATTTGTTTTAACTCCGGCAAAAATGATTCAAAACTCCTTTTGC
This sequence comes from uncultured Actinomycetota bacterium, assembly GCA_964478985.1. Lineage (GTDB taxonomy): Bacteria > Actinomycetota > Humimicrobiia > Humimicrobiales > Humimicrobiaceae > M55B120. The sequence continues at coordinate 5,938 of CAYZJW010000012.1, read as the reverse complement.
CATATATACTTTCTTCCCTGCTGCCCAGGAGGTTAAGATTGGGTCCGTTTATTATCAATATTTTTTTCATGTTATCATCCTCTTGGAATTATCCCCAAAAAAATCCCAGTATTATATTATTATATACTAAATTATTATAAAATTCAAAATTGTATAAATATATTAATAAAACTATTTATTGATACAATTATTTATACTGTCTATTATTATATCTTTTTTTATCCCATCGACGATCACCGGTTTGTTTATATCCTTTAAGAGTATGAAACGGTTAGTCCCGGAAGTAAACTTTTTATCATATCTTAATCCCTGAAGGACTTTTTCTGCATCGGTTTCCGGTATTGCATGCGGTATTCCCAGTTTCCTGAAAAACATTACTATATCCTCTTTCTTTTTTTCCGGGAAAAGACCCATTTTAACTGACATCTCAAGCGCGGCTATCATCCCCATGCTTACTGCCTGTCCGTGGTTTACACCTTCGAGTTTGAAAATATTTTCAAGGCTGTGGCCTATGGTATGCCCAAAATTCAAAAGATTTCGGTGACCAGTGTCAAATTCATCCTTTTCCACTATCCCGGCCTTTATCCTGATGCATTCCATTATTATATTTTCAAAACCGCCTGAAGACACAATATTATCAATGCAGTAATCTTTCCTTTCCGATATGTGCTGCAGCTTTTCCAGGATGATGCGGTCAAATACAAGCCCGTATTTTACTATCTCGCCCAGTCCGTTTATTATATCTTTTTTTTCAAGAGTCTTAAGGGTATGAGGGTCAATTATTATCACATGCGGCTGGTAGAACGTACCTATGATATTTTTCCTTTCCTCAAAATTAACTGCCACTTTCCCCCCTATACTGCTGTCTACCTGGCCTATAATGGTAGTGGGTATATGCACCAGCTTCATTCCCCGGTGAAAGGTAGCTGCTATATATCCCGCAGTATCGCCTGTGACACCGCCGCCGAATGCGATCAATACATCATTTCTGTGAAAATTAAGCTCAACCAGCCTGGAATAGATCTCCCTGGCGCTGTCAAGGCTTTTGTATTTTTCACCATCCTTAAGAATAAATATCTCACATTCCGGGCCCAGCTCCCGGCATAGTGTGCTGATATCTTCAGAGTATATAGAATAAACAGTTTCATTGGTCGCCAGGATCACCCGGTCAAACCCCGGAACCTGTCTTCTTATTAGCCCGGATGCCTTTTCCAGGATGCGTTCCCCCAAATAGATATGGTATTTCCGCAGGGAAGTCTTTATCTTTATCCGCTTCATCTTTTTTATGGAGTATCGTATTTTCTTAATTTATAAATTATTCTTTCCGCAGCTTCTTCCGGGGCAAGAGACACGTTGCGGATAGTTATTTCTGCATACTTTTCATAGTAATGCCGTCTTTTATCCATGAGCTCCGGAATTTTCCTTTTTTGGTCCCTATCACGGACTAGCGGCCTTTCAGCAGACCCGGCAAGTCTTGCTGCTGCTGCTTCGGCAGATACAGCAAGGTATACAATGCGGCACTTTTTTTTTACAGCATACATATTCTCTTTTCTCAATACAGTTCCGCCCCCACAGGCAAATATGCAGTCTTTATTGTTGCTTATTGTCTTTAATATTATTTTTGTCTCTACATCCCTGAAATGTCTTTCACCATCATCGTCAAATATATCATTTATAGTCCTGTCCTCTGATAATTCTATTATCCGGTCCAGATCAAAAAAATTCCACCCCATCCTGGCAGCCAGTATTTTTCCCACAGTAGTCTTTCCCGAACCCATAAAACCGATTATGGCAATATTGTCTTTCACCGGTCACCGGTCCTTAAGGTACTTTTTGTAGCTCTCAAGATGTGTCTTTATCTCACCAATATTATCGCTGCCGAATTTCTCCTGCAGTGCATTAAGTATAACTATGGCTGAAACTGCCTCTCCCACCACTGCCGCGCTGGGGACAGCGCAGGTATCTGACCTTTCCTTTATGGAAACAGCATCCTTCTTGGTTAATATATCCACAGTCCCCATACCTTTTGTGGTAGTAGGTATAGGCTTCATGACCGCCCCCACGATTATATCTTCCCCGTTTGACATCCCGCCTTCTATGCCGCCTGCATTATTGGTCTTCCTGTAGAAACCTTTCTTTTGGCTATAATATATCTCATCGTGAAAAGAAAGCCCGCTGATGGAACCGGATGCTATTCCCATTCCTATTTCTACTGCCTTAATAGCCGGTATTCCCATGATCATATGGGCCATCCTGGCATCAAGGCGTCTGTCCCATTCAGTATAGCTTCCCAGGCCCGGGACCACTCCCCTTATTATTATCCTGAAGCTTCCGCCCAGGCTGTCTCCCTGTTTTATTGCCCTGTCTATTTCCGCTTTCATCTGTTCAGATAATTCCCTGTCTGGACAGCGGACTTCAGAATCCTCTATTCTTTTAATAAAACCCTCATCCTCCGTTTTGGGGATTTCTTTCATATGGGCTTTCCCGATCCTGTCTACGTAACTGAATATCCCTATATCAAAGTATCTAAGCGCCGACATGGCAAAAGCGCCGGCGCAGACCCTGGCCGCAGTCTCCCTGGCACTGCTTCTCTCTATCACATCCCTTATTGTATCCAGGCGGTATTTCAAAACACCCGTAAGGTCGGCATGACCCGGTCTGGGACAGGAGAGCATCTCTTCTTCTTTTTTTGTTTTTCCCGGCAGGGCAGGATCCATCAGGTCCTTCCAGTTGGCCCAATCCCGGTTCCTGATCAGAAAGGATATGGGTGACCCTGTAGAAAAACCCCTGCGGACCCCTGAGATTATCTCCACTTTATCTGATTCTATGGCCATCCGGCCTCCACGGCCATAACCCTTTTGCCTCCGGGAAAGAATATGGTCTATATAATCAGCACTGACAGAGACTCCGGATGGAAAACCTGAGATTATGCCTACCAGGCCTCTGCCATGGGATTCCCCGGCTGTCTTAAAATCCATAACTTACATATCCTTTCTGTCAGTCATGGACCATTTCGCCGATATATAGTGTGAAAAGCTCATCACCCTTGAGGATTACTACCGATGATTCATTTATAGACTGGACCATATAGATGTCAAAAAAAGTATCTGATTCGTAGAGGATATAAGTATAGTCGTTAAATTTTATCTCACAGGTCTCAATGCCGTCCTCAAACAGTATATCCTGGAGGATAAGGATGTTCTTTACTTCATCAGCTTCTTTTTCTGTATAAAACGGCTTGAAGGGATTATCCAGTTCATCGGCAATGCTGCTGATGTCGCTGCTGATGTCATAGCTTTTCTCCATACTTTCATCCATGGTCTTGATGCTCTCGACTTCTTTTTCGTCAATGTCTATATCCCTTAATGTCAGGCTGGGATCATTATTGTAGGTGGAACCTACCATCTGGTTTAAAGAACAGCCTGAAAATGCAATAAAACTTATTATCACCGGCAACAGGATGACAATAAGAAAAATGGCTATATTCCTGTTTTTTCCTGAAAACATATCAATTTCTATAATATTCATTTACAAAATAAGTCCTGGCGCTTAAAAAAGTCACCAGATCATTATAATCATTAGAAGGTGACTGGATGTTTATATCCTCGACTTTTATTATCCGGGGCATTATCTCTATGGTATTTATAAAATTCAAAGTCTGGTAATAAGAGCCTTGCATTATCATATCGATCGAGATCTCCTTTGCAGGGGTATTCTTAAGTTCTTTCTCGTCAATAGATACTTCGCTAAAGCTTATGCTGTTTATTTCAATGCCAGTATAACCGGCAATTTCATAGAGCTCATTAGTAAGTATAAGGGTATCGTCTTTTTCCGGAAACTCCATGGCCAGCTTCTGGTATTCAGCATTTAATATATAATAGTCATCCCTGTCTTCAAGATAGCTGTCCAGTTCCGAGTTAAGGCTGATATTCCTTTCTTCTTCCTCGGTTATGCTGACAAGATGCCTGCCGCTTCTTACAATCGCCGGCCTTATTACCAGAAGCAGCAGGAATACAGATATTATAAATACCACTGCTATTATTATTATTTTATATATATTCCTCATTTTTTACTCAGCTCTCCAGCTCTTCGAGTTCACTGTCCAGCACATCTTCATTACTGCTTTTTTCCGGAGTTGACCCGGATTTTTCTATGAAATAGTCCACATCCCAGTATGTAATTATAACATAACCGATTATTTCGCTGTCTATCACCGGGTTTGTAATATTGTTGATGCTCTGTATCCATACCAGGTCCAGATTATCTATCTTGTTTAATTCGATAACAAGCCTGAGGACATCAGTATATTCCCTGGCTTCGCCTGTTAAGGAAAATGATATTACCTGCCTACCTTCTTCTGTTTCGCCTTTCCCGTAATCATTCAAATAAGCATAAAGGCTTGATCCCTGGGCATTAAAAGTATCAAGACTGGCACCTTCCGGCATAGACCTGCCTATATCATAAATGATCTTAGACCATAGTATTTCGTCTTTTTCAAATTCATCTATAAGATTTCTTTTTTCTGCAACCCTGGAGCTGAAGTCATTATAAACCTTCAATTTGCTTACCTGATCCTGCAGCTTGATATTCACATTCTGGTACTGGCTAAGCCTGGCTGACAATACATTATCGATATCAAAAATAAATATTGAAAGAAGGATAACGGCAAGAAGAAGTATGATGACCAGCGCCATAAAGACATTAAGGACCACACTCCTGATATCTCTTTTTTTCTCTTCCTTCGGAAGAAGGTTTATTGATCTGGTACTCACTGTTTAATACCTCTCAAAGCCATTCCTATGGGCAATGGGTCCAGTATTTTACCTGTATTACCGCCCTTATTTACCATTTCTACCGTGAAGCCCTCAGATACATTTATTTCCTCAACCCTGTAATTGGTCTTATATTTTATATATTCCCCGATATTATCCAGTTTTTCTCCGGAAAGCAGTATTTTTCCTATCTTTGCCTTTGTATCATCCTGGAGAAAATGCTCCACCGACATCCTTATCTCATTTATAAAATTATCAGCGGTTGCATTAATAGACTTTATTATATCCTCATCCTGTTCTGCTGCTGCTTTGTCAGCATCACCGGCTTCTGTATCTTTTTCTTTTTTATCAGAGGAAGACACAGAACCGGTTTTTCCGGGTA
>CAYZJW010000012.1:0-774 GCA_964478985.1 uncultured Actinomycetota bacterium | reverse complement strand
ATTACTATTTACAGTTGACGGCCGAAGCCGGAGTGACTGCCTTGCTTTTTTTTCATCATCGCCGGTACTCTTCTGTATATTATCAATAAATGAAGATATGGAATTAGACAGGAACCTGGGAAATTTAAGGGTGTCTCCCTGCAGTATCTCTATAATGGATATGTCCCTGCCTATATATACGGCACAATTTGTCTGCTTGTCTTTTTTTAGGTCATACACCTCATCGATGGTCCTGAAAAGCGAGAAGCAGTTCAGGTCGATGGCCTGGGTTATGAGGCCGGCGCTTTTGATAGCCTCTATGACATTATTTATCATGCTTTTCATGGCGCCTACCAGCATCAGTTTGGAGCTGCCTTCTGTTTGTTCCATTATATAGTAATCATAAAGGATATTATCCTTTGGTATTGGTATAAAATCATTTATCTGGTATTTCAGGGAATTATTTATTTCTTCGGCGCTGACCAGGGGAAGTTCCACTTCCCTGACTATAGCCTTCAGGTTTGAAAGTCCTGCAAAGACATTCCTTCCCGTGAACCTGTTCTTTTTCCAGGCATCTTTAAGTCCTTTTGATAAGGCAACCGGGTCCTGCAGCTCACCTTTTTTTATTGATTCTGTCGATATCTCGAATTCAGCAGCATTCTTTATAACGATCCCCTTGCGAGACTTTAATAATTCTACCAGGGTTATCATATTTGAACTTATATCGATTCCAACTGATCCCATTAAAACCACATCCTGCCATTAAAAGAAACTTGTATACCATTTTAAGATATT
>CAYZJW010000011.1:0-23246 GCA_964478985.1 uncultured Actinomycetota bacterium | reverse complement strand
ATCAGCGACCTGTCGGCAAAGATCTCAGATGCCAAAAAGGAAATAGAAAAATTACAGAAAATAATTGAAAAATTTCCCGGATCCGGGGGAACTAAAACCGGTCCTGTGATCCCGCCAAGATCCACAGGTTGATCTATTTTGCCCGGGTATTAATAAAATTTGAAGAAAGGAAAGGAAATGGCCGAGAGACTGGCAAATGAAATAATGAACAAAGATGTCATTACCATATCCAGGGATAAGACCATAAAGGAACTGGCCCAGCTGCTTACAGAAAATGATATCAGCGGGGTCCCGGTAGTGAACCAGGAGAAAGTGCTTCAGGGGATAGTATCAGAAACAGATATAGTAAATTTTATAAAAAAGGACCAGACTTTTTTCCCCATGCTGGTCTATCCGGTATATAACTATGCATATGTAGACCCGGAACTGTATACCAGGGGTTACGAGAAGAACAAGCAGGCCCTGTCTGAGACAAAAGTAGAAGAGATAATGCATACCTGGGTAAGGAAAGCAAAAAGAAATACCCCGGAAAGCGAGATAGCCAATATAATGAATGAGAATAAGGTCAACAGGGTACCTATAATAGATGACGAGAATAAAGTCATAGGCATCATAACCAGAAGCGACATCGTCAGATCCATGATAGACAGGAATAATTGACCGTGGGATTATGCTAAAAATGCAGGACATCACGGACTTACTGAAAAGCTTGAAATAATAATAGTGTTAGACAACCATGCAAAGCGCGGGAGTATTAGAAAGTTATGATCCAAAGAAAAAATATTGATAAAAACGGCCCTAATCCCATACAGACATATATAAAAGATATCTCGAAAATAAGGTTATTAAGCCGGAAAGAGGAGCTTAGACTGGCAATAATGATAAGCAAAGGCGATAAAGAAGCCAAAAAAAAGATGATAAGATCCAATCTTCGCCTGGTCATAAGTATCGCCAAAAAATATATGGGAAGGGGAATGTTATTCCTGGACCTCATACAGGAAGGAAATATCGGCCTGATGAAGGCTGTTGATAAATTTGATCACAGGCTGGGATATAAATTCTCCACTTATGCCACATGGTGGATAAGACAATCAATATCCAGGGCCCTGGCTGATAAATCCAGGACCATAAGGATACCGGTGCATATGGTCAACAAAATAAATAAACTGAAGAAAAGAAGAAGCATCTTCTTCGAAAAGGAAGGCAGGACTCCTACTGTAAGCGAGATGGCAGGGGAAAGTGATTTTTCAAAAGAAGAAGTATTGAGCCTGATCATATTCGATGAAAGACAGCCTATATCCATGGACCAGCCTGTAAATATTGAAGAAGATTCGACTCTGGGGGATTTTATTGCCGATCCGGGGGAAGTTATGCCGCAGGATACGGCAGGTGAAAATATTATAGGCGAGGACATAAGAAAATACCTTAATATACTGGAGGAAAGGGAAAAAAAGATCATAGGATTGAGGTTTGGTTTGACCGACGGCCAGCCAAAGACCCTGGAAGAGATAGGAAGGCTTTTCGGCATCACCAAAGAAAGGGTCAGACAGATAATAGTATCATCCCTTAATAAGTTACGAAAAGGGGACCATTCAAAGGAGCTTATATTATTTTTAAAAAAATAAATGATTTTACAAAAGCAGAGATCTGTAAAATATTCATGATGCGGATTAATTTATGTATGACGTCATAACAATCGGTTCCAATACCACTGATGTATTTGTATATACCGATAAGACCAAAACAGTGTGCGTAAGGGCCCTTGACGAAGAGATATGCTATATATCTTATCCTATTGGCTCCAAGCTATTGATCGACCAGCTGGATTTTTATGTTGGCGGCGGAGGCACCAATACGGCCGTATGCCTTTCCAGGCTGGGGATGAAAACCGGTTATATGGGAAAGGTGGGAAAAGAATACAGGGCAGAGATGGTATTAAAGCTTCTGGAAGATGAAAGCATTGATTTTTTAGGGTCAGCAGATGACTATAAAGACAATAAAAGCGGTTATTCCGTGATACTTGACAGCCTGGAAAGGACAAGGACAGTCTTGACATATAAAGGAGTAAACGATTATCTCTTTTATGATGAGATAGACCTGGAAAAGCTTGAAACCGGATGGTTCTGCATGACCAGCATGATGAAGGAATCCTTCAAAACGCAGGAAAAGCTTTCCCAATATGCTGCGCAGAATGATATAAAAATACTTTACAATCCCAGCAATTACCTGTGTGAAAAGGGATTGGATTTCCTGGAAGGTCTCCTGAGTAATGTACATATCCTGGTGCTTAATGATGAAGAATCAGGCATATTGGTGGGAAAAAAGAAGAAGATAAAAAAATTAAGATCCCTCAAAGAACTGGGGCCCAGGATAGTCATCATAACCGAAGGAGGAAAGCTGGTGCATTGCCTTGATGATAAGGACCACTATTATACGCTCCAGCCCCCTGAAGTAGAAGTGGTGGAGACCACTGGAGCCGGCGATGCCTTTGCAGCCACTTTTTTAGCCGGTTATATAAAGAAAAAAGATACCCCATATGCCCTCAGGCTGGCCGCGGCTAATTCAAGTTCAGTGCTCCAGTACAGGGGCGCTAAGAAAAAACTGCTTGCCCTGGAAGATGCGGAGGAGGTGGTGAAAAAGAAAAATATAGCAGTGGAAAAAAAAGAAAGTAAAAAAGGATCCCAAGGAAAGGAAAGATAATGGAGAGAATATCAGACAAGATCAAAAATATGGAAGACAAGGTAATGGAACTGCAGGAAAAAGCAAAAGATGCTACCGAGCAGCAGAAACAGAAATACCAGGAAAAAATAGATGAGCTTAAGGAGAAGATATCAAAGGTAAAGGAGATATCCTCCGAGACTGCAGAAGAATTAAAGGAAAAAGGAAAAAGATTAAGGGATATATAGTATCCGGAAAAAAGGATATATAAGGGTTAGGTTTTTGTGGCCAGGAAGAAGAAACAACCGCTTACATGCCAGTCCCTTACAATCGGGGATTCCCTGGAGGAATTAGACTCATCCAAAGATGGGCTCAGCTCCAGAGAAGCAGAAAAGAGGCTGGAAAAAAATGGAAGGAATGAGCTGCCCGGGAAAAAGAAGGCAAGACTGTGGAAGGTTATAATAGAACAGCTGAAAAGCCCCCTTATATATATCCTTATTGCAGCCGGTATCGTCTCATCCATAGTAGGAGAGATAAAAGATGCCGTGTTCATATTCTTTATAATACTCCTTAATACCAGCCTGGGGACCTACCAGGAATGGAGGGCGGAAAAAAGTGCCGAGTCCCTGCAGGAATACCTTAAAATAAAAGCAAGGGTGATAAGGGACGGACAGGAAAAGCGCATCGATGCCGAGGAGCTGGTACCAGGTGATATAGTCCTTTTAAGGTCGGGCGAGAAGGTACCCGCCGATCTCAGGCTCTTAAAGACAAAAAACCTGTCCATAGACGAATCCATACTTACCGGCGAGTCTGTCCCTGTCGACAAGACAAACCGTAAAGAGAAAGAAGACGCAGATGTCTCCGACTGCCGTAACCTGGCTTTTGCCGGGACCAGGGTCACATCGGGCAGGTCTACAGGCATGGTCATAAAGACCGGCCTGGACACAGAGATCGGCAAGATCGCCAAGGAAGTGCAGTCCGAGGAAGAGGTAAAACCCCCGCTCCTTATAAGGATGGACAAATTCGCCAAACAGATCGGTCTGGCAGTGCTTGGCGGCATAGTGATACTGGCAGTCATCGCCATAGCCCAGGGCTATGAATATCTGGAGGTATTTCTTCTGGCCGTAGCCCTGGCGGTATCGGCTATACCGGCAGGGCTTCCGGTTGCAGTTACGGTAGCCCTGTCCATAAGCTCCAACAGGATGTCATCCAGGAATGTGATAATAAGGAAGCTGGCGGCGGTGGAAAGCCTGGGAAGCTGCACCCTTATAGCAAGCGACAAGACGGGCACGCTGACTGTAAACAGGCAGACTGCAAAGAAGCTGGTAATACAGCCGGACAGGAGTTTTAAGGTATCAGGAGAAGGATATAATGATAAAGGCCGGGTGCTGGAGGAAGACGAAAGCAGTATCTCAGAGAAAGAAAAAGGATATCTGGAGAGGGTAGCCAGGGCAACAGTGATGGATAATGAAGCAAGCCTGAAAAAAGCTGGAGACTCCTGGGAATACGGGGGCAATCCTATCGACGTAGCATTCCTTTCTCTTTCATACAAGCTTGGACTTGACCCCCAAAAGGTACGCGGGGATGCGGAAATAGTAGGGGAGATCCCCTTTGAGTCAGAGAATAAATTCTCGGCAAAGTTTTATCGGAAGAAAAGTTCCTACCGGGTGGCTTCAAAGGGTGCTCCGGAAGTCATAATACCCATGTGCAGAAAGATGCACAGATCGGGAAAGTTTGTCGAGATCGATGAAGGTGAATTAAAGGCAAGAGCAGATGAGCTGGCAGGCAATGGATACCGGGTAATAGCGGTGGCAGACGGCAGGGCAAAAAAGAAAAAGGATTATGAAAGCCTGTCAAAAAAAGATCTTCCCGGGCTTAACCTCCTGGCCCTGGTAGGTTTTATCGATCCCATAAGGTCTGATGCCGCCGGCGCCATCAAAAAATCAAAAGATGCAGGGGTGAAAGTAGTAATGGTGACCGGCGATAATGCCCAGACGGCATTAAATATTGCCCGGGAATTAAAAATAACCGAGAAAGAAGACGAAGTCATAACCGGTTCCGAACTGGGAGAAGACCCGGAAGATGATGAAGAAAAAGAAAAATTTGAGAACATGGCCAGGAGCAAAAAGGTCTTTGCCAGGATAGCTCCCATCCAGAAGCTGAAACTGGTGGAAGTGTTTAAAAAGATAGGAAATTATGTGGCTGTCACCGGTGACGGAGTAAATGATACTCCTGCCCTCAAGAGGGCCAATATAGGGGTAGCCATGGGCAGCGGCACCGATGTCACCAAGGACACAGCCTCCATTATAATCACCGATGACAGTTTCTCTTCCATAGTGGCCGGAATAGAAGAAGGAAGATTTGCCTATGACAATATAAGGAAAGTCACCTATCTTCTTATCTCCACCGGTGCAGCTGAAGTCATACTTTTTATAGCCGCACTGCTGGCAGGCCTGCCTCTGGCCCTGGTAGCCATACAGCTTTTATGGCTGAACCTGGTCACAAACGGGATCCAGGACGTAGCACTTGCATTCGAAAAGGGCGAACCGGGAGCCATGCAGCGCAAGCCCAGGGATCCCTCTGAAGGGATCTTTAACAGGCAGATGCTGGAGCAGGTCGCCATATCGGGAACAGTTATGGGAGGGATTACCATAGGGACCTGGTATTACCTTATAAATAACGGCTGGGAGGCAGGCCAGGCCAGGAACCTGCTGCTGCTTCTGATGGTTTTGCTGCAGAACCTTCATGTATTCAATTGCAGGTCCGAGACCGTTTCTGCTTTCAGGGTGCCCATAAGCAGGAATTACCTCTTGATAGGGGGAGTGATAGCCGCCCAGGGAATACATATAGGCTCCATGTACTTACCCTTTATGCAGGACCTTCTGGGGATCTCCCCGGTTTCTTTCCGGGAATGGGGCATAATGGCGGGGATAGCATTTTCCATAATAGTGGTAATGGAGTTATTCAAATTGATAAAGAGGCGTTTTCAGGAGAAAAGATAATATATCATAAAACCTTTTATTTTATGGAACAAAAAGAGATGAGAAAAGAAGGGTATGGATAAGAAAAAGATCACCATATTAGATATTGCCAAAAGACTGGGTGTCTCTGCAGCCACTGTATCAAATGCACTCACCGGGGAAAGATATGTAAAAAAAGAGACCATTGAAAGAGTAAAGAAAATGGTTGCAGAAATGGATTACAGCCCAAATATGATCGCCCGTGCCTTAAGGGGCAAAAAAAGGAATATAGTAGGGCTTATCACCTCCAATATCAGCAACCCTTTCTATGGTGAAGTCATATCCGGTGTAGAAGACATAATGTCAAAAAATGATTATATCCTGGTAGTGAACAGTACCAGATTTAACAGGGATACCGAGATAAAAGTCTTAAGGCAAATGATGAACCTTCTTATTGACGGGCTTATCTTCCTGGGAGGCTCATGCGGTTTTTCCCATATCGATAATATGGTCCCTTCCCATGTCCCCATGGTATTTCTAAACAGGAAGACGGCAAATTCCAGGCATACGGATATCACCGTTGATTACAGGAAGGCAGTAAAAAATATAATTAGTTTTCTGGTAAAGAACGGGCACAGAAAGATCGGCTATGCTGGCTGGAAAAATGACTCTGCCATGATACCGCTGGAAAAATTCAGCGGCTATCTGGAAGGACTTAAGGAACAGGGCATAGAAAAAGATGATAAAATGGTCTTCTTAAAAGATGATGTTCCCATCAGGGAGTTCAGGGAATTCAGGGAATATGTAAAACATATTTATCCGGTCATGGGAAAAGAAGGCGTCACAGCGCTGGTGTCGCAGTCAGACCCCATAGCCCTGGGACTGCTGGAAGGGTTAAGGAGTACGGGACTGAAAGTCCCGGAAGACGTCTCTATTACGGGAATTGGAAATATCGACCAATCAAAGACATCCTTTCCCCCGCTTACCACCGTGCATATTCCCAAGATAAGGATGGGAAGGTTTGGGGCTGAGGTGCTCTTGGATCTTATAAAAAAAGGTGAAAACAGAAAACAGACCATACACCTTAAGACCACACTTATAAAAAGGGATTCCGTAAGGGATATATCTAAACAGGGGTGAGGAAATAATGCCATACAAAGATACAGGGGCTATCTGCCGGAAAATGTCAGGCAGAACCTTCCCCGGGGCGCCAGGGCCATATTTAAGGAAGCATACAACTGTGACTGGGAGCAATACAGGGATAAGGCAAAGTGTAAAGATGATGCAGGCAGGGAAGAAAATGCTAATAAATCCGCCTGGTCAGCTGTAAAGAAAAAATACAGGAAAAATAAAAAGGGAGATCGGGTAAGGAAACAGTGAAAAAAGACGACAGATTTAAACTATGCAGCATAGAAGACTACCGGGATCTTATCGGAGAAGAAAAAGTAAATGAGATAAGGGATAAGGCAAGACCTCTTAAAAACCTTTTTGTGTCACACTGTAATTCCACTTTCTATGGCGGCGGTGTGGCGGAGATACTGACGCCTCTTACCATATTGATGAATACTTCAGGCATCAAGACTGAATGGCGGGTGATACAGGGAACCCCGGATTTCTTTAGCATAACCAAGAAGTTCCACAATGCCCTCCAGGGGGAGGATATAAATCTTACAGACTTGAAAAAAGATATATTTGAATGGATACTCAGGGAAAATTCCTTAAGGAACAGGGCTGACCATGACTTTATAATAATACATGATCCCCAGCCCCTGCCCCTCATAAACCACTATGAAAAGAGACAGCCCTGGATATGGAGATGTCATGTCGATCTTTCCCGGCCCAATAAGGAATTACTTATGTATCTGGATGATTTCATAAATGAATATGATGCGGTCATCCTTTCCCTGGAAGAGTACCGCCAGGATTTTAAACCGCCCCAGGTATTCTTCAGGCCCGGCATAGACCCGCTGGGAACTAAAAACAGGGATCTCAGCCGGGCCGAGATCAGAGACCGTTTGGATCATTATAATATACCGGATGACAAGCCTATCATTGTCCAGATATCCCGTTTTGACCATGCAAAGGACCCTGAAGGAGTAATAGAGGCATTTAATGAGGTAAGAAAAAATTATGACTGCCGGCTGATCCTTCTGGGTAATGTTGCCACAGATGACCCGGAAGGAGATAAGATATACCAGGAACTGCTGGAAAACCAGGATGACAATATCAGGATAATGAGCGTACAGGATTCGGCCCTGGTAAATGCCCTGCAGAGAAAAGCTTCAGTGGTGGTGCAGAAATCACTTAAAGAGGGTTTCGGACTTACAGTAACAGAGGCAATGTGGAAGGGCGCAGCAGTTGTAGGGGGTAATGTAGGGGGAATAAAATACCAGATCGACGACGGTATAAATGGATTTCTGGTCTCTTCTGTAGAAGAGGCCGCTGAAAGCATGATGAAGCTTCTGGATGATGAAGCATTAAGGAAAAGGATGGGAAGAAAGGCAAAAGAGAAGGTAAGAAAGAATTTCCTGCTCTCCAATTGCCTGGAAAACTACCTGGACCTTTTTAATTCCTTTGAGACTATCTATAGATTAAACTATAATTAACTATATAATATAAACTAACCGGGGAAGGGTTATGGAACAAAATGAAAAAGGATCTAAGTGCCCCAGCTGCGGCAGATTCATAAAAAAACTTGAAGCCATATGTCCATACTGCGGAGCCAGGCCTGTAGATCTTCCTGAAGACACCGGGGAAAAAGAAAAATAAATTTTTTAGGGGTCCCATAGACATGAAGAAGAAATGTGCCATATGTAAAAAAGAATTTGATCTTCCCCATGAAAAAAGACAGAGTTATCCCTCAAATCCCAAAACGGCCAAAGGTGCAGATATCAAATATATTTGTCCGGAATGCTCAAAATTAACCGCTTCCATGTAAGGTCACCTGCCATATAAGCCAATAATTGCTGAAATGGTCCATGCCATCTGCCTGTAATCTTACGGGAGCCTCTGGCGATTTGATATGAATGGCGAAAAAGAGAAAAAAAAATTAAAAAGCAGATAGGAGCCAATATGAAGAAAGTATATGTTTTGATCACAGTTTTATTAATATCAGCACTTGCCCTTTCCTTCAGCTGCAGGACAACTGATTCCGGCCAAAAAGATGACATGGCGACAGAGGCTGAAGAGACGGAAAATGCAGGTGAAAGCCCCGGCGGCGTGGAAGTTGAGGAAAATGGTGAAAGTGAAGAAACCGGCAGTGATACGGAAGACAGGGAAGAAATTTCCGGAGAAACATATTTTGTAAATGCTATCTTAAAAAGCATAGACATGGCAAATAATATGATAGTCGTAGAGCAGCTTATAAATGATCCGGATGAGACCATAATAGAACCGGAAGTAAAGCTCTCGCCGGACTATAAGGTGGTAAGGTCGGATCTGGATATGGAAAAAAGCGATGAAAAATATACCGACATCACCCTGGAAGACATACCTCTGGAAAGCGAGATAGGCATTATGTTCGGCGGAGACGGCAGGGCCGAACTGATAATATACCAGGTGATTATGGACCTGGATGACGAAGAAATACTGGAAAATACCGTACTAGGGTTTCTGGATGCCATTGAGGCAGGCCTGGAGTATGATTATTTCAGCAGCGGCACTGTTTCCATCGTAGGTACTGAAGAAGAATATAGAAACGGGGATAAGAGCGACATCTATTTCATACTTCAGGAAAGCCACTCAAACTGGGAGGATATCAGGATAAAAAAAGTAACAGTAGAGGAAGATAGGGCTTATGTGGAGATAACCGGTGACAGGATGGTGGAAGGAATCGAATATGAAGGAGACCAGGTTACATTTACCCTGGTAGATGAACAGGGTACATGGAAGATAGATTTCTCTTCCTGATAATCCGGTTTAAGCACAAATATAGTATAATTAAAACTAAAAGCAGGACTAAAAGGAGGTCGCTATGCCTGACAGGTTAAAAGAAGGTTATCTTGCCACCCTGGGGATAGTTGCAGTAACCCATGATAAAGCTGTGGAAATAAGCAAGAGGCTTGTCAAAAAGGGTGAGCTGGCAAAAGACAGACAGAAGAAGTTCATCGATAATCTTATGCAGGAATCTAAAAAGAATATATCCGAGATGACCGGGATGCTAAATGAAAAGATGGGGGAACTTGCCAAAAGGGGCGAGCCTTTAAAGGAGAAACAGGATGAACTTCTAAAGGACCTGGCTAAAAAGGCCAGGGAAACCGGTAACATGACCGGCTCAAAGATAAAAGATATTTTCCGGGAAGCAAAGGATAAGACAAAAAAGGCGGCAGGCAGTATAAAGGGAGATGACAGGGAAAAGATAAAGAAAGCGCTTGATGACCTGGATATACCCACCAGGGAAGACCTGGAAGAGATAAGGAATAAGCTGGACCAGCTCATAAGAAGCATGGACAGCCAGGGGCAAACCGGCCAGGAAGATCAGGGGCTTTAATATTATTGACTAATGTTATAGAAGTATTAAAATAATATTATAAATACCTATAGGGGTTTTTTATAAGCAGGTATAAAAAGGAATATTGATATATTGAACGGCTTAGAGGCCTTTCCCCGCATGGTTTATGGGGAGAAAGCTAAGCCGGCAAAGCATTTATAAGTCAGGCAAAGATGAGATCAATGGGTAATAACGATCTGAGGTTATTTATATTACTGTTTACGGCGGTCTTGCTTGTAACCTGGATGGTCCCTGTGGGTGCGGTGTTTGCCCAGGGCGAGGAAGAAGAGGAACTCCTGGAAGAGATAACCGGAGAAGAAGCGGAAGACGGAAGCATAGAAGTCCTTGGCTTCACCGAAGAAGACGCCGGCATACTCGATAACAGGCTGCTAATAACAGTGATAGCCCTGGTGGTAGCGGCAGTGGGAGGTCTTTTCCTCAGTTTTGCCATCAGGGGAAGGACCTGATGCGGCCTTTCACCCTCCTTATAAAACCTGCTTCTGCTGACTGCAATATGAACTGCAGCTATTGTTTTTACCTGGAAAAGTCTTTTCTTTATCCGGAAGAAAAGACCCACCGGATGTCCCATGATACCCTGGAAAAGCTGGTGTCTTCATATATGGAGACGGTGCAGCCCTGTTATACTTTTGGCTGGCAGGGCGGAGAACCGACACTGATGGGTACGGATTTTTTTAAAAAAGCGGTGAAGCTGCAGGAAAAATACGGCAGAAAGCAGGTTCTGGTCACAAATGGCCTACAGACCAACACCACACTTATAGACAGTGCCATGGCCGGATTTCTGGCAAAGTACAGGTTTCTGCTGGGAGTCAGTCTGGACGGCCCGCAATACATCCATGACCATTACCGGAAAATGCATAATGGCAGGGGATCATTTGAAAGGGTCATGAAAGGCATAGACATCCTTAAGAAAGCCGGAGTAGAATTCAATATACTGGTCCTGGTAAATGATTTTAACTATAGCCGGGCCGGCGAGATCTATGATTTCCTGGTAGAAAACGGCTTTTATTATCACCAGTATATCCCCTGCGTCGAATATGATGATGGAGGCAGGCTGGAACCCTATTCCATAAAAGGCGGCCAGTGGGGTATCTTTTTGACTGAGCTTTTCCGTAAATGGTATCCCCGCGATATATACAGGGTATCCATAAGGCTGTTTGATTCAATACTGCAGTACCTGGTTAAGAAAAGACCGACTATATGCCATATGGAAGATAACTGCAGCCAGTATTTGGTGGTAGAGTATAATGGCGATGTCTATCCCTGTGATTTCTTTGTCAGAAAAGAGCTGCTCCTGGGAAACATACATACCCACTCCTGGCAGGAGCTTATGGATTCCGGGATCTACAGGGATTTTGGCAGGGCCAAATCCTCGTACGGCCATATATGCAGTTCCTGCCAGTTTCTCAGGCTGTGTTACGGAGACTGCCTCAAACACCGTTATTACCTGCCGGGAGATGCTTCCAGGCTGAGCAGCCTTTGCTCCGGGTGGAAGATGTTTTACGCTGCTGCCCTGCCGGCATTCAAAAATATTGCGGCCAGCCTTTAGAGCCGGTTATGTAAAAAGCGGTCAGGATTGCTTTTTCTTCCTGGCTGGAGAACTGCCTTTCTTTGCCGGCTTCTTCCTGCTCCCGGAAGCGGATGCTTTTTTGCTCCCGGCACCGGAAGGGGGAGGGGAAGGCTTGTCCGATACGGCGGGAGATGCCTGGCCAGACTTTTCCTTACCTTCAGTCTTTAAGATTTTCCCGAGTATATCTATGGAAGCTTCCAGGTCTTTAAGAAACCTGGTATTGCCGGGGCCCGGCAAGAATTTCCTGCCCCTCTTATAACCGGTATCCTCAAAGGTAAGCGCCTTAAAATCATTTGCCAGAGGCTGATAGGACGAAGGAAGGTCCTTTAAAAGCTGCAGCACGGTGGTATGCCAGTTTTTAAAGGCAAAATGCCTGCTGTTAAGGCCAGCCATCTTCTTTGCCTCAGCCGTCTTTGCCTTTATCGCCTTTAGAATTTCTTGAAGCTCCATAATATCATCCTTTTTATTGACCCATATAATGGGATTCATTCTTATGCCAGTATCTTCCCGGGTGTATGAATTTTCTCCATCTTATCTTGATTATGTGGAATGCCAGCCTTATCAGCTGCCCCAGGGGATTGCCCTTTCCCGTTATGGCCAGGTGCATGCCGTCAATCCTGTTGTCGAGCCAGTTTACCACTGCTGAAGTCTCGTGCAGCTCATGGTTTACAGGTATCTGGTAATATCTTAATAGGTCCAGCCTTTTAATATCCTTATTTCCATAATAGATCTCGCTCCATACGCACATCTTCTCAGGATTGACTTCACACCTGTCATTTTCTGTGCCTCCGCAGGGACCGTTGCGCAGGGTCTTTGGACATCTCATGGGGCAGACGAAACCGGTGGTGCTGAGTATGCATTGCCCGCATGACCTGCAGTCGAACATAAATCTCTTCAGGTTTTCTTCAAGCCAGTAGAGAGGCCGGTATATTCCCTGCAGGTGAAAACCTTTTCTGGGCTTTGGTTCGAATTTCTTTATCTCGGTATATTTATTCATCAGTGCTTGCCTTTCTGATCAAGTATTTCTTAATTTGCGCTTTCTATTATGGGCGGGATATGCTTTTCCCATCCCAGGGCCTGTATATGTATTCCGGAACAATATGGTTTTACATCATTTATCAGTCCTATGGCTATCTCTTTGCAGGTCTCCACCTTGTCGTCAGTATTTTTCATCTTTTCTATTACATTGTCTGGTACATATACGCCGGCAACAAACTTATTCATGAAGTTGGCCATCCTGTCTGATTTGAGGAGTATTATGCCGGCAAGTATGGGAATGTCTATCTTTTCCTTTTCCATCCTGTCCATAAACTTCTTGAATACTTCGGCATCGAAGATAGCCTGCGTCTGTATAAACTGCGCGCCCTGGTCTATTTTTTTCTTCAGCTTCAGTATCTGCATCTCATAGGCGCCCTCTGTATTTGCACCTGGATTTACTACGGCCCCCTTAAAAAAGGAAGGTTTTTCCGTAAGCTCCTTGTCAGAAAGGTCAAAACCCTCCTCCAGCCTTCTTATGGTATAAAGAAGCTGGACCGAGTCTATATCAAATACCGGCTGTGCATGGGGATGGTCTCCCAGGGTGGTATGGTCGCCGGTAAGAGCCAGGACATTCCTTATTCCCATGACATGCGCATTTAATAATTCCGACTGGATGGAAAGCCTGTTCCTGTCCCTGCAGGTTACCTGAAGTATGGGATCCAGGCCCATCTCCTTCAGTATAACACAGGTAGTGAGCGAACCCAGCCTCATGACTGAGCTCTGGAGGTCGGTTACATTTATGCCATTGGCCACTTCCCTGAGGTATTCTACCTCTTCCCTTATTCCCTTATCCTCAGCTCCCTTGGGAGGGCCTACCTCGCAGGTGTATACAAAATCACCCTTTTTGAGAGCTTTCTCCAGTCCTGGTTTTTTTGCTGCTTTTTTTGTAGTTGCCATCACTGCTCCTCTACCGGCGCATAAGCTGCATCCGGTGTATTATTATTGAAAAAAATAATAAAATAAAATCTGTTTCATTTTAACAAAATAGAAAGTAAATTCAATGAAATTACGGAATGCAGGGGTGAAGCTGGGGCAGTTTCCAAGGCAGGGACAGGATGGAAGACAAATATAAGGCAGCAGGGGTAAAAAGGTATGAGGAGTTAGAGCATCCTTCCGACGTGGGGCTGAGATTCCGGGGCCGCAGCCTTGAGGAATTATTCCAGAATGCCGGAGAAGGCATGTTCTCCCTGATAACTGACATGGAAAGTGTGGAACCCATAATAAGCCTGGAGCTGGGGCTAGAAGGTGAGAGCAGCAGCTATGAGGATATTCTCATAGCCTGGCTGGAAAGACTTCTTTATCATTTTGAAGTAGACTTTATGCTCTTTTCACAGGTCTTAGTAAAGGAACTTATAAGATCCAAAAACGGCTATAGTCTGAAAGCGGTATTATATGGAGAAAGGATAGACAGAAAAAAGCATAGTATAATGGAAGAAATAAAAGCTCCAACATACCAGTTTTTAAGTATTTGCCGCGATAAGGAAAGGCGGATATGGGAAGGAACCGTGATCTTTGATGTATGACAGGGAAAAATATACCATACACAGGATAAGTGATTATAAATGGGAAGTGCAAATGGACAGGACCCTGGGCATGGAGGTCCCCGGTATCATCTTTTCTGACCGGAAGCTTTTGGAACATGCCAGGAATGAAAATACCATAGGACAGGTTGTAAATGTGGCAGCGCTGCCAGGGATAGTCAGGGCCTCCTATGCCATGCCTGACATACATTTCGGCTACGGCTTTCCCATAGGGGGAGTGGCTGCATTCGATCCGGAAGACGGCGGCATTATCTCTCCCGGAGGGGTGGGATTTGATATATCCTGCGGGGTCAGGGTCTTAAGGAGCAATATTGAAGCTGATGATATAAAAGATGACATAAGAGATATAATGTCCCTTATCTCTTATGCGGTACCCAGGGGAACCGGAAGAGGGGGCGGCATCCGCCTTTCCGGAAAAGACCTGGACGGGATACTATCAGGAGGGGTAGACCGGGCCCTGGGCATGGGCTATGGTTTTAAAGAAGATAAGGAATTCATAGAAGATAAAGGCAGCATGGATGATGCAGATCCGGAATATGTGAGCCAGACAGCAAAGCAGAGGGGGTCGGGACAGCTGGGAACACTGGGATCGGGAAATCATTTCCTGGAAGTGCAGGCGGTGGAGGAAGTATATGATGCCGGGATAGCTGACGCATTCGGGCTATTCAGAAAGCAGGTGCTGATAATGGTGCATTCAGGGTCAAGGGGGCTGGGACACCAGGTCTGCAGTGACTATATAAAGGTCATGCAGAGGGCATCGGAAAGGTATGGCATAGAAGTAAAGGACCGGCAGCTGGCAGGCGCGCCCCTGGATTCGCCGGAAGGAAAAAGATATTACGGGGCTATGGCATGTGCCGCCAATTTCGCTATGGCGAACAGGCACTGCCTGGCTCACAGGTTAAGGCATACCCTGGAAAAGTATCTGGGGCAGTCAGCCGAGAAGCTGGGCCTTTATACCCTGTATGATATCTCCCACAATATAGCCAGGTGGGAAACACATAAAGTCAATGGGGACAGCAGGAAGCTATGCCTGCACCGCAAGGGCGCCACCCGGGCCTATGGCCCCGGCAGCAGCAGCCTGCCGCCCCAATACAGGCAGGCGGGCCAGCCGGTGATCATACCGGGCAATATGGGCACCTATTCCTATCTGCTGGCCGGTACGGAGACTGCCATGGAAGAAAGCTTTGGTTCCACCTGCCATGGCGCCGGAAGGATGATGAGCCGTTCCCGGGCTAAAAAGACCATAGACGGCAGCCAGCTCCAGAAAGACCTGGAGAACAATGAGAATATAGTAGTAATTGCCGACAGCATGCAGGGACTGGCAGAGGAAGCGCCTCAGGCCTATAAGGATATAGATAGGGTGGTAGACATAGCGGTCAGGGCCGGCCTTTCAAAAAAAGTGGCAAGGCTCCGCCCCCTGGGAGTTATAAAAGGTTGACCTGGAGAAGTTTTAAATAGTATAAATAATATGGTTTTTTGATAATCGGAGGGGAGAAGATATGCCCAGAGGCCTTAGCCTTTTTTTCGGTGTCCTACTGATAATCATTGGGTCCATGTCATTTTATGACCATTTTACTATCGAGCCGCTGTGGATAAGGGTAACCATCATAGTCATAGGGAGCTTAAGTTTCCTTACCAGCCTTGCCAGGAGGAAATAAAACCAGGCCCTTTTTCTGTGGTCATCCATAATAATTTCCCTTTTAATACATCCTTAGAAGGCCAGGCAGGGTTTACTGTACCCTGTCTTTTGCAATAGATTCTAGTAGGGTCCCCGTATTTTAAAAAAACATAAAAATTTGATAAAAAATTGAAAATTAATGGTATAATATCCCTGTATTTTAAAAAAATAGAATAATTGCCATATTTTTTAGTTTTTTTAAGGATTTAAGAAAATTTTTTGGAATAAGGAGTCTATATTATGAGGGAACTGAACCTTTTAACAGATTTTTCTCAAAAAGCAGGTATTGCTATCGATCCCAAGGATATAAAGATAGATGACACCACCCTCAGGGACGGTGAGCAGACTGCCGGCGTGGTATTTGCCAATGATGAAAAGATCCATATCGCCAAGATGCTGGATAAGGTGGGTGTACACCAGATAGAAGCAGGCATACCGGCAATGGGCGGAGATGAAAAGGAGGCAATAAAGAAGATCGCCTCGCTTGACCTTAACTGCAGCGTGCTGGCATGGAACAGGCCGGTTAAGACGGATGTGCAGGCTTCCATTGAATGCGGGGTAGACGCGGTGGCCCTTTCCATATCTTCATCAGACATACATATCGAACATAAGCTGAGAAAGAGCCGGGAATGGGTACTGGAGACCATGAAATCCGGTGTGGATTTTGCCAAGAGCCATAATCTTTATGTGTCTGTAAATGCCGAAGATGCTTCCAGGTCTGATATGGAGTTTTTGCTCCAGTTTGCCAGGACTGCGCGCGACGCCGGAGCTGACCGGCTGCGTTACTGCGATACACTGGGAATACTGGATCCTTTTGAGACATTTTTCAGGGTCAAGAATATAATAGATATTATCGGCATAGATATGGAGATGCACACCCATAATGATTTCGGCATGGCTATAGCCAATGCCATTGCCGGCATAAAGGCGGGTGCTACATATGTGAATACCACCATAAACGGTCTGGGCGAGAGAGCCGGCAATGCTGCTTTCGAGGAGCTGGTAATGGCATTAAAATTTGTCGAGGGTGTAGACCTGGGAATAAATACCGGTTTTTTCAGGAATCTTTCAGAATATGTGGCCAGGGCTTCCAACCGGGTACTGCCGACATGGAAACCGATAGTAGGCGGCAAGCTTTTTGTATATGAGGATGAGAATAAGGTAAAAGGCATACTGGCTGATCCTGCTACCTATGAACTTTTCAAGGAAACAGATGTAGGTCTCGAGAGGCAGTATGTGCCAGGCAAATATTCAGGTATACAGTCCATCACCCAGAAGCTAAGGACGCTGGGTAAGGAGATCGACGAAAGGCATGCGGGGGAGCTGGCAGAGATAATAAGGAAGAAGACTGTATCGTCCAAGAGATCCTTATTCGACAGCGAGATACTTGATACTTACAAGGAATATATGGGCAGCTCCAAAAAAGAAAAAGCAGGGAAGGGGAAGGATAAATAATGGCCAGGCAAAAAAAAGACAGGAAGATCAATATCATAGATACCACTTTGAGGAATGGAGAAAAGACTGCAGGAGTGGTCTTTTCCAAACATGAGAAGATAAGGATTGCCAAGATGCTGGATGAGATCGGCATACCCGAGATAGAAGTGGGGACACCGGCCCTGGGGGATACGGAAACAGATATGATGGCGGCAGTGCTCAGGTCGGGCCTTAATGCAAGGCTTTATGCCTATTGTGATGCTGAAGTCGATTCCATAGAGACCGCAGCCAGGATCGGCATGAAAAACATAATCATCAATATATCTACCTCTGATATACATATAAAGAAGATATATAAACAAAACCATACCTGGCTGGTAAACAGGTTAAGGGAAGCTATGCGGGCCGCAAATAAGCTGGGGCTGGAATTTATAATAAGCGCTGAGGATGCCACCAGGACGGACCTGGAATTCCTGCTGAAACTGGTCACACTTTCCAAAAAGAAAGGAGCAAAAAGGTTCAGGATATGTGATACTGTATCAAAATTCGACCCTTTCAGGACTTTTATGAACATCAGCACCATAAAAAATGCTATAGATTTTCCCCTGGAAGTCTATAATCATAATGATTTCGGCATGGCTACCGCAAACGGAATGGCTGCCATAAGGGGAGGAGCCGAAAGCATCGTGGTAAGTGTGGGGGGACTGGGCGAAAGCACCGGAAATGCAGCCCTGGAGGAGATAGTAATGGCATTAAGGTACCTGGAAAATATCGAGCTGGGGATCGAGACGGCGAAATTCAGGGAGATAGCTGAGTATGTGGCAAAGGCGTCTGCAAGAGCTGTGCCCATATGGAAAGCCATAGTGGGCACCAATGTATTTGCCCATGAATCCGGCATCCATGCTGACGGGGTCATCAAGAACCCCAAGAACTATGAGGTGTTCAATCCTGCAGAGGTAGGGCTTACCAGGCAGCTGGTAGTAGGCAAGCATTCGGGCTCCCATACCATACTTCATAAATTCAAGGAATATGATATAGACCTAACTGACAAGGAAGCCAATGATATACTGGCGCTCACCAGGGCTATGTCGGTGGACTTAAAGAGGCCGCTCTTCGATAAGGAGCTTATGTACATATACAGGGAGTACAGGTCGGGCTCAGGCAAAGAGGCCGTGACTCAGGAAGTAAAAAGCTAGGAAAGGATTTTTTTTGGGAAAGACTATTTCAGAAAAGATAATAAGTGAGCATGCCGGCAGGGAACTCCAGGCCGGAGATATTTCGGTGGTTGATGTGGATGTGGTTATGAGCCAGGACGGCACCGGGCCCCTGGCTGTAAGCCAGGTAAAGAAAATGGGGTTTGATTCTGTAAAGAATCCCGGCAATTCTATTTTTTTTATAGACCATGCCGCACCCAGCCCCAGGAAAGAACTTTCAAATTCCCATTCAGTACTCAGGAGATTTGCCTCGGATACCGGGGCTGTCCTCAGCGATGTGGGAAAAGGGGTCTGCCACCAGATACTGGTGGAGGAATACTCCTGTCCCGGCAATATTGTCATCGGAGGGGATTCGCATACATGCACATCGGGAGCACTGGGGGCTTTTGCCACCGGGATGGGCTCTACCGATATTGCAGTCGGTTATTCCCTGGCAAAGACCTGGCTAAGGGTCCCCCAGACCATAAAGGTTGAGCTTAAGGGGAACCTGAATGACGGTGTCTATGCCAAAGACCTCATAATCCATATCATCGGAAAGATAACCTCTGACGGGGCCACATATAAAGCTCTTGAGTTCAGCGGTGCTGCAGCCGAAAGCATGGATATGGACGGGCGTTTTACCATGTCAAATATGGCGGTGGAAGCGGGAGCCAAGACGGGGCTGTTCAAAGCTGACGGTATAACCAGAAAGTACCTGGAGTCAAGAGGGAGGGGGGACTGTTTCAGAGAGATATATTCCGATGCAGATGCTGCATATGAAAGTGTGCTGGATATAGACTGTTCCATGGTGGAGCCCATGGTATCACAGCCGCATACAGTGGATAATGCGCTGCCGGTAAGGGAACTGGAAAGGATAAAGATAGACCAGGTATTTATCGGCACCTGCACCAACGGCAGGCTGAGCGACCTCAGGATCGCGGCAGAGATACTTTCCGGCAAAAAAACTGCCCCCGGGGTAAGGCTGCTGGTAGTGCCTGCTTCCAGGGATGTATACCTGGAAGCCATGAGGGAAGGTATACTCGAGACCCTTATAAACAGCGGCGCCGCCGTGCAGAACCCGGGCTGCGGCCCATGTGTGGGCGTGCACCAGGGCATACTTGCCGACGGCGAGGTATGCCTGTCCACGGCAAACCGCAATTTCAAGGGCCGCATGGGGAATACGGACAGTTTTATTTATCTGTCCTCCCCGGCAACAGCGGCCTTAAGCGCCATAAAAGGATATATAGCAGATCCCAGGGAGGTATTATAGATGACAGCAGATAAAAACATATTGAAGGGAAAAAGTTTTAAGTTCGGGGATGATATCTCCACAGACCTTATAGCCCCGGGGAGGCTGTTCCACCTGAGGTCAGATCTTCCCGAGCTGGCAAAACATGTCCTGGAGGATGCTGACCCGGATTTTGCCTCCAGGGTAAGACCGGGGGATTTCGTGGTAGGCGGAAGGAATTTCGGCCTGGGCTCCAGCCGGGAGCATGCGCCTGCCATAATCAAGCTTGCCGGAGTGGGAGCGGTACTGGCCAGATCATTTGCCAGGATCTTTTTCCGCAACAGCATCAATGTGGGCCTCCCGGTACTGGCCTGCGACACTGACAGGATAAATGAGGGCGACCAGCTGGAGATAGACCTGTCAAAAGGCGTAATAAAAAACATCACTTCCGGCGAGGAACTCGGGTTTAACCCCCTGCCTGATGTGATGATAAAAATACTCGATGACGGAGGGCTGACTGAACATATTACAAAAAACAGGGGATTTAACCTCTAGGATATAATGAAAGGTCAAATATGGCATACAGGATAACACTTATACCGGGAGACGGGACCGGACCCGAGATAACAGAGGCAACAGTAAAGGTGGTAGAGGCTACAGGTGTTGATATAGAATGGGACCAGCAGAATGCGGGGGCAGATGTATATGAAGATGAGGGCACAGTACTCCCGGACCGGGTGCTGGCATCGCTAGAGAAGAACAAAATAGGCATAAAAGGCCCTATAACCACTCCTGTAGGAACCGGCTTCCGGAGTGTCAATGTAGCCCTGAGAAAGCATTTCGACCTCTATGCCTGCATCAGGCCCTGTAAAAGTTTTATCGGCGTAAGGAGCAAGTATGAGGATATCGACCTTGTGGTGGTAAGGGAAAACACGGAAGACCTCTATGCCGGTATCGAGTTTGAATACGGGCAGCCAAAGACAGCAGACCTCATAGGATATATAACCGGTATTTCAGAGAGCAAGATAAGGCCGGACAGCGGAATAAGCATAAAGCCTATTTCCGTCTCTGGTTCGGAAAGGATAATAAGGGCTGCCTTTGACTATGCCCTAAAAAACGGAAGAAAAAAAGTCACCGGCGTCCATAAGGCGAATATAATGAAATATACTGACGGCCTGTTTCTGGATGTTTTCAGGAATATCGCCAGAGAATATCCAGATATAGAATCCGAGGACAGGATCGTGGACAATATGTGCATGCAGCTGGTCCAGAAACCGGAACTGTATGATGTGATGGTGCTTCCCAATCTGTATGGCGATATATTATCTGACCTTTGTGCCGGACTTGTGGGCGGCCTGGGAGTGGCTCCCGGCGGTAATATAGGAGACGGCATGGCCCTTTTTGAACCCACGCATGGAAGCGCCCCCAAATACAAAGGACAGGACAAGGTGAACCCTACCGCCATGATGCTCTCTGCGGTTATGATGCTAAGGCATATAGGGGAGGCAAAGAGGGCGGATATACTGGAGAAGGCTATAGCTGAAAATATAGCAGAAGGAAAATATGTAACCTATGACCTGAAACAGGACAGGGAAGACCCCACAGCCGTGGGCACCAGCGGCTTTGCCGATGCCATAGTCAAAAAGATCGAAAAGATGACCTGATAAAAAGAGCGGCTAATTACTGTATGCGCCTTCTGATATAAGGGTGCCGTCAGAGACGGTTATATCATCACCGTTTCCCAGTATGCCATCCTTTCCGCTGCTGGTAATGGTATAGGTCGAGCCGTCAGAATCATAGCTGTATGGGCAGTTCCATGCATCCCCGGCAGGGACCCTATCCATATAATCATTATCCTGCAGGGCTTCGGGATAATCTTCAGGGAGCGGATAATGCTGGCTGTCGGAATTATGGAGTTCCAGGGCTCTGGCAATATTCATCATCTCAGACTCGGTGGCAGACTCCCGTGCCCGGGCGGTTATAAGCCCGTATGCCGGGATGGATATACCAGTCAATACTGCCAGTACCAGTATTACTACCAGAAGTTCTACTAATGTAAAACCCTTATTACCCATTTCAGGACCTGTTTAGGATAAATAAAAAATATTAAATTATTGTCTTAATGTATTATATATAAAAAAGTGAAATAAATATACAGGCCTCTACCTGGATACACCCAGTGAAATAAGCTGTTTATTGGAGGTGGGTGGGCAATATGCCCACCCTAAGAGGGTCAACTGAAAAAAGCACTGGGCGAATTTTAGCACAATAAATTTTTTTGTCTATGGTTTTTTTTAATTTTTTTATAATCCTGTCCCGTTATAGTCAAAAGTAAAAAATTATCATAAAATTAGTTTAAATATATTCAAAAAAGGCATTATATGGATGAAAAACCAGGTATCGACCTTAAGATCCTGAAAGCACTCTTTAATATAACCAATTCCATAGGCTCCGAACTGGAACTGGATAAAGTCTGCGACCTGGTAGTGGAAAAAATATACCAGCTGGTAAACTGCAATGGCTGTGCCATCATCCTTATAAACAGGGAAAAAGTGAAGCTCCAGAGCGAGATAGGTTTCGGTGAAAGCATAAAGGATGTGGATTTTTCTACAGAGATGCCCCTTATAAAATATATCCTTTCCACCGGAAACAAGATATTCATAGGTGACATAGAGAAATCATATTTTAAGTACAGTATCCCCAGAGGAGACCTCACCACCTCCATGATATGTATGCCCATACTGGTAAAAGGCAGGGTGAGGGGTATAATCTATATAGATTCCAAACATATAAATGCCTTCTCCAGCAAACATGAGTATTTTCTCAATATACTGGCTCATGAGATATCGCTGGCCATTGAAAGGGCCATAGCTTATGAGAAGATAAAGGTGCTCACCTTAAAGGATGATCTGACTGGCGTATACAACCGGAGAAAATTTGACCAGGACCTGAAGGAAGAGCTCAATAAGGCTGTAAGGTATGTCAGGAATCTCTCACTCCTGATGCTGGACATTGATTATTTTAAGAAGTTCAATGATATCCATGGACACCAGACAGGAGATGCCATATTAAAGAAACTGGGTGACATCTTCAATAATAATATGCGTAATACTGACAAAGTCTACAGGTATGGCGGAGAGGAATTTGCCGTGATATGCACAGAGACAGACCTTGAGAGCGCCCTGATATTTGCCGAGAGGCTGAGAAATGTAATAGCCGAGGCAGACTTCAGGGATGTTAACGGCGGCGGACCCAGCGGCGGCCTCACTGTCAGTATCGGGGCGGCAAACTTCCCTGCAAATGCCACCAGATTCGATGAACTTATAAAACATGCCGATGATGCCCTTTACAGGGCAAAGAAAAAGGGAAGGAACAGGGTAGTCGCCTGAATATGATGACCGTGGATAATCACTAGAAGACAGAAGCAGACCTGGCATCA
>CAYZJW010000010.1:11244-23698 GCA_964478985.1 uncultured Actinomycetota bacterium | reverse complement strand
TGGGAGAGCGCCTGCCTTGCAAGCAGGAG
Organism: uncultured Actinomycetota bacterium; assembly: GCA_964478985.1. Classification (GTDB taxonomy): domain Bacteria; phylum Actinomycetota; class Humimicrobiia; order Humimicrobiales; family Humimicrobiaceae; genus M55B120. The sequence continues at coordinate 23,669 of CAYZJW010000010.1, read as the reverse complement.
GTCAGCGGTTCGATCCCGCTCATCTCCACCAATTAACCGGACATACATTGCCGGGATCCCGGGAATTAACCCGAAGACCTGGAATTATGTTTTTCCAGCATATCGGCAAGCGTGATGGAACTCAGCGTATCATTAAACTGTCTGCTGGCATGCTCCCAAATATCATGGGCAACACAGGTACCAGACCTGTAGCAGATGTCAGGGCTTTCCACACATTCTGTGAAAGCAAGGTTTCCCTCGACTGCCTTAAGTATCTGGGAGAGCTTGATATCTTCCGGCGGCCTGGCCAGAAAATATCCCCCATGAGAACCCCGTGTCGATTTTATAAGGCCTGCAACCTTTAAGGGTATTATCAGCTGTCCCAGGTATTTAAGGGAGATCTCCTGCCTGCTGCTGATATCTTTCAGCAGCATAGGCCCCTGACCGAAGCTAAGTCCAAGTTCCAGCATCAGGCGGGTGCTGTATCTTCCCCTTGTTGATAATTTCATCTATGTCTCTCTCTGCTATAATAATAATCCTGTAACAATACTAGTATTCTAATAGAATTAATAATTTTTGTAAATCGAAGACACTTCCCGGCTGGTATATTGCTTTTTCGGTAATCTGCATGGCTTATTTGCCGGTGCAGTCTTTATGTATACGCTATATCCTATTTCTGCTAAAATGTTTAGAAATAAATGACAGGAGAATACCGGCCATGATCGGAGCTGGAGATGTTTAAGACATGGATAGAGATATTTTTAGGTAAGATAGGGCAGTATATTATTGATTTCATTGCGGGATACTATTATTTTATCATACCTCCCATTATCGTATATGGAATATTCATGACCCTGGCCTCATATAATCTTAGAAGGCTGGGAAAGCGGGTAAACGGAATAATAATAGAACAGGCCCGGGATATGATGAAGGGAAAAAACCAGATAAGTTTTATAGACCTGGTAGAACATATTGATATATCCTGGGAAACCATAGTAAGGCAGTATTCCTTTTTTCCATATATATCTCAGGAATCAGACCTCTGGGTATCCCGGGCCTCCGGGGAAAATGTGCGGAATATCCTGATGAGAGATAATGCCAGGATAAGGATGGTCCTGGAAAGGAACGGGATATTCCTGCTGTCGCCGCAGCCGGAGGTAAGAAAAAACCTATATAAGGAATTCATACACCGGATAACCAGGAAGAGATGACCTGCGGAGCAGCCGGAGACCTATGCAAAAAGGTTTATTATAGGCTTTATTATCTGTAGGATTACCCAGAAAAATAGATTGGAACTTGCTCCTATGCTGCTGACAGCAGAGTAGGATCCGGGTATGTCATATCCATACCTCATAAAATAATTAGTGAATACCTGGCTCATATCTGTAGTGATCCAGAGTACCAGAGGCACTATAAGGACAGAAGATATGAAGCTCCTGAACATGTCTCCATGGGAAATGGTTACTGCCCAGATCAGCAGGAACGGGATTATCACCAGGTCAGCACTGGGAAGGACCTGGTTTCCCGGCAGTAGGGTCGATATATATACAGTGAGCGGTATTAATATAACAGAAAGTGCTATTACTGAAGGATGCCCTACCAGCACTATGGAATCCAGCCCTATATAAATAGTCCTTTTAGTGAACCTGCGGCTTATCAGGTCCACCACATCGTCAATTGCCGGCACCAGACCCTTGAGAAGAAGATTTACAGCACGGGGCAGAAGTATCATTATTATAGAAAGCCTGACGCCGCCCAGGAGGGCATAAAGCAAGTCGGGACCAGTATTGAGAGACAGTGTCCGGAACCTGGTCAGGATACCGATGATAAAACCGAGTATAAAACCTGCGACCATCGGTTCTGAAAGTATTCCCAGCCTTAACCTGATCTCTCCATAAAAAAGGTGGATTTTTTTAATAAAAGGAATCTTATTGAGTACTATATTGACCAGGTGAGCGAAAGGTGCCCAGCAGATAATATGGGCCTGGGTAATTGATATCCTTCTTATTCCGTAGTAAGTCTCTATATGGTGGGCATATATATCTGCAAAGACTAAGGTTACTGCTGCAACTATTACCGAGATGAGTATGCCTATCCATTCTATGCCGGTTATGGCAAAAATAATGGAACCGGCTATGAAAAAACTCCAGTATCCCCAAAGGTCCAGGTTTAGCGTCCTGGTAAACCTGAATACCAGCATTACGATATTAAGTCCCAGGACCGCTAAAATGGAATAGAATATAATGGGTGAATTGAAGGCGATTATCTCCGTGACCATCCATCCGGCATCTATTACAGCATAATCCTTCTGTGAACTGATAAGAATGGTATTTACCAGGGGTTCAAAGAAATTCACGAATATAGTGACAAGAAGTGTCACTCCCAGCATTCCCAGGAACACAAAAAAGCTGTTTTTGAGGTTCTTGAGGATGTTCCTGGTAGCAAACAGCCCCAGGATGAATAATATTGCCGGGATTATTGTTACCGGCCCAATATCTAAAAGGTATTCAAAAGCCCTGTAAGCAGAAGGCATAGATCCTGCCTGTTATCGCTATTATATATTTTATGTAATATATCAGAATTTTTAATATTATTTAACAGATTATGGTAAAAAGCGGGCTTGCCCTCACCTAGCATCATCAAAAACACCATATGCACCCTTATTTCCCGGCGGCTGGAGCCCATCTCCCCGAATAATACCGGCCTTTTAAGTACCGCAGCCGCCGCCCCGGGAATATTTACCATCTCTGTATCAGTGTGAGGCACGGCTATCTTGTATTTCCCCATATCAAGACCTGTGGGACAGGAGATCTCCCTTTCCACCAGAGCCTTATAGAATCCCCGTTTTACAATGCCTTTTTTATAAAGCCTGTCATGGAAAAGCCTGAAAAGCTCTTCCCTGCTGCTCACATCAGGATAAAAGAAAAGATTTCCCGGATCTATTGAAATATCTGTCATTTACTGTATATAAAAGTTTTTGATGATATATTATACTATCAGCATAAATATATGAAGCCATGAATATAGATGAGAGATACAAGAAAATAGATCCGGGGCTTCCTGAGAGGCTTGGGGGGAACCGGGAGACCCTGAAACAGGTTTATGATTCCGCCTTTGTGCAGTTAAAAAGACTTGACCCGGACGGAGTCTCTATAAACAGCGGCGCCGTCCTTGACGGTCAGGGCAGGCTTACCCTTAAGTATTTCCAGAGAGAAGTAGAAGCAGATATAGAAAAATCAATACTCTATTATGCTGATTCCGGAGAGGTAACAGACCTGTTTACGGCTTCGATCATACTCCATTATATGATAACAGCTGACGGAGAACCTATCTCCGGAAGATGGATATCATACCGGGAACTGCCGGACGGGATGTTCTATTTCAGGACTATACCGGGGGTGCTGGAGCCCCTGCGGACTAAATTCGGTTCATCATTTGCCTCATTTGCCGAAAAAGCCTCAGTTTATGGAGGCAGGAGCAGCAGTTTCAAGAACGGCATAATAATCAACCCATTCCCTCATCTTCCCCTGATGCTTATCCTGGAAGAAAGATCCCAGGAATTCGATCCGGAAATAAGGGTTCTGTTTGACAGCAGCGCCAGCCACTATATTAAAACGGATATTGCCAAAGTCCTGCTGGTAAATATAGTAAAACTCCTGGCAGGCTGAAAAATTTTCCTTGCAAATTTTAAGCAGTATAGTATACTTTAATAAGAATTTGTTCAGCTAATGAACAATTGTGCAAGATTAAGCAGAAGCATTTATGGATATTGAAAGAAAAAGATTCCTGGCCAAGATAGCCCGGCTATATTACCTGGAAGGCCTTACCCAGCAGGATATAGCCAATAAATTAAGCATCTCCAGGACCAGGGTCTCCCGCTACCTTAACCTGGCCAGGAAGGAAAATATAGTAGAGATAAATATCAATTATCCGTCAGAGGACTTCTCCCATATGGAATATGATATTGAAAAGAAATACCACCTGAAGGAATGCATTATTGTGGATACCATGGAAAGCCGGGAAGCTGTCATAAAGTCCATGGGGGACAGTTTTAACAGCCTGCTTTCGCGGCTCCTGGAAAACGGGAGCTATATTGGCATAGGATGGGGAAGGTCTCTCAGGGAACTATCCGACCATATAAATATTATGGACTTTAAGGACATAAAGGTGGTGCCGATGATAGGCGGCCTGGGAAAGACAGGGACCGGAGTCCATACCAATTCCGTTGCCCAGAAGATCGCCGACAGGGTGGGGGGAATAAGCTATATGATCCATTCGCCTGCAGTTATGGACAGCAGAGAAGTAAAAGAAATAATGGAAAAGGACAGCAATGTAAAAGAGATAATGGATATGTCCAGAAGGATAAGCACTGCCATTATCGGTCTCAGCGACCTGGGAGATGATTCAACCCTCATAAAGACAGGAAGCTTTGACAGGAAGGATTTCAAGTACCTCAGGGACCTGGGAGTGGCAGGCGACGCCAACCTTATATTCATAGACAGCCAGGGCCGGCATGTGCCTAACAGGCTTGATGAAAGGATAGTAAGGGTGCCCCTGGAAAGGCTTAGAGATATAAAGAATGTCATAGGGGTGGCTTTCGGGAAAAGGAAACTTGAAGTGATCCTTGGCGCTTTGAGGGGGCAGATAATAAATATATTATTCACAGATAATGATACGGCAAAGGAGATAATAAAGGCGGATCAGGATGGCTGATAAAAACAACAGACTGGAAATCGACGATCATCGGATAAAGAACAGCTTTGCTTGCCTGGATGATGATATAAAGATTGATATGCTAAAAAAAATGCGCCAGATAAGGGCATTTGAGATGCAGGCAGAGCAGTTTATCATAAGGGGGATGATACACGGCACCTGTCATCTGTATATCGGAGAGGAAGCCTGTGCCGTGGGCGCGGTATCTGCGCTGCAGGCTGATGATTATATAACTTCTACCCACAGGGGACATGGACATTGTATTGCCAAGGGCGCTGACCTTGACCGCATGATGGCGGAACTCCTGGGAAAGAGTACCGGATACTGCAGGGGCAGAGGCGGCTCCATGCATATAGCTGATGTGGAGGCAGGCAACCTGGGCGCTAACGGGATAGTCGGCGGCAGCATAGGCATAGCTACCGGAGCGGGACTGACCAGCCTGATGAAAGGCAATGGAAAGACTGTGCTCTGCTTTTTTGGTGATGGAGCCACCAACCGCGGGATTTTCCACGGGGCCGTGAACATGGCTTCCATCTGGAAATTGCCGGTCATATATTTCTGCGAGAATAATGTATACGGGATGTCGACTCCGGTAAAGGAATCTTTTAATATCAGGAAAATATCAGACAGGAAGCTTTCCTATGGAATAGACGGGCTGACCATAGACGGAAATGATGTCACCGAGGTATTCAATGTCGTATCCCATTACCGTGAATACTGCCAGGCAGGCAAGGGCCCGGTGCTTGTCGAAGCCGAGACGTACAGGTGGAGGGGCCATTCCAAGAGTGATGCCCAGGTATACAGGACGAAAGATGAAGTAAGCCAGTGGATGAAAAAGGATCCCATAAAGAGATATGAGGCCAGGCTTATTGCTGAAAACATAATATCCAGAAAAGATGCGGAGGACATAGAAGCAGATGCCGCGGAAGATATAAGGAAGGCTTCAGATTTTGCCGATGAAAGTCCCTTCCCGGACCCGGCTTCCGTTGAGGAGGATGTATATGCCTGATAATAAAAAAAATAAAAAGACAACAAGAATAGACGGCGGCAGGGAACTCACATATCTTGAAGCCATAAGGGAAGGCCTGCAGCAGATGATGAGGCTTGACCGGGACATATTCCTTATGGGGGAGGATATAGCCGAATATGGCGGCGCTTTCGGGCTTACTGCTGGTATGGTAGAGGAATTCGGCAAAACAAGGATAAGGAACACCCCCATATCCGAGGCAGCCATAATCGGCACGGCAGCGGGGAGCGCCATGACCGGCATGAGGCCGGTGGCAGAAATAATGTTTTCCGACTTTATCACCATCGCTATGGACCAGATAGCCAATCAGGCTGCCAAGGCAAGGTATATGTTCGGGGGAAAAGCAAAGGTCCCCATGGTCATAAGGACTGCCGGAGGAGGGGGAACGGGGGCGGCAGGCCAGCATTCACAGAGCCTGGAAGCGCTGACAGCCCACATACCGGGACTTAAGGTGGTCATGCCCTCCTGCCCGTATGATGCCAAAGGCCTCATCGTATCTTCCATAGAGGATGATAATCCTGTCATCTTCATAGAACATAAACTATTGTATAAGAATAAAAGATACATACAGCATGTACCTGAAGAGCTTTACCGTATACCGCTGGGCAAGGCAGACATAAAAAGAAAAGGAGATGACCTGACCATTGCAGCCACATCATTTATGGTCGCCAAAAGCATAGAGGCGGCAGCAGAAGTAAGGGATGAGACCGGTATGGAATGCGAGGTGGTGGACCTCAGGACGCTTAGGCCCCTGGACATGGATACAGTCCTGTCCTCACTGGAAAAGACAGGAAGACTGCTGTGCGTGGAGGAGGCTCCTCTATTTGGCGGTTTTATGGGCGAGGTAGCGGCACAGGCAGGCGAAAAAGGCTTTGACCTTCTGGATGCTCCGGTTTCAAGGATCGCAGGCAGGAATTGTCCAGTACCATATAGCCCGGTATTGGAAAATGAGATGATACCCAGCCTGGAAAGGATAAAAAAAGGCATCATGGATATTATAAATATTTGATGTTTCCTGTATGATATAATAGTCAGAAGCGGATATGGTGCAATTTTTATTTATTGAAGAGCATAGCATTAAAAAGCTATAATGACTCTTTAATACAAATTGATATTTTTTGATATAAAGGGGGATACGGGATGCACGAAGTGATTATGCCTAAACTGGGCCTTACCATGGAGTCAGGGAAGATAGAGAAATGGCATAAAAAAGAAGGTGACAGAGTAGAGACTGGAGACGTCCTGTTTGAAGTCATGACTGATAAGGTCTCACTGGAAGTCGAATCATATAATTCAGGTTTTTTAAGGAAGATACTTAAGAAAGAAGGCGATGAAGTACCTGTAACCGAGGTAGTGGCATATATCGGGTCTAAAGACGAAAAGATGCCAGACACTGCCGGAGATGCCGCCCCGGCGGAAAAGGCAGAAAAAAAACCGCCTGTTCCCCAAAAGACGGAAGCCGCAAAAGCAGAAGCGGTGCAGCAAGAGCATGCAGGAGACAGTGGAAGGATCATGATATCGCCTCTTGCCAGGAAGATAGCTGCTGAAAAAAATATAGATATTGCTGCAGTAACCGGTACCGGACCCAGGGGCCGGATAATAAAAGAAGATATTGAGAAATATATTTCTTCTTCAGGGGGAGAAGAAAAAAAGAGGATCAAGATATCGCCTCTTGCCAGGAAGACAGCAGGAGAGCTGGGCATAGACTGGAAAACTGCAAATATATCCGGAAGCGGGCCGGGAGGCAGGATAGTAAAAGAAGATATAACAGCATACAGCAAAAAAGCCCCGGCAGCCGCATCATCCGGAGCGCTTAGTGAAAAGTCGAGGATAGAGCTTACCGGGATGAGGAAAGTAATCGCTGGCCGCATGAGCCTTTCAAAGTCTACCATACCCCATATAGTCCTCAATGCAAAGGCGGATGCCACCAACCTCATACAGTTCCGTGAACAGTTAAAGGGAAGCGTGCAAAAGAAGTATGATATCAAGATAACCTATACAGATATGATACTGAAGGCAGCCGCCCTGGCATTAAGGGAGAATATAGAGGTAAATTCATCACTTCAGGGAAATGACTATATAATATATGAAGATGTCAATGTAGGCATGGCTATAGCGATAGACGGCGGGCTTATAGTGCCGACCCTTTTTGCCTGCGATAAAATGGACATAGTGGATATTGCCAGAAAAAGGATAGAACTTATCGGCAAGGCCAGGGACAACAGGCTGGGACTGGAGGAGATCCAGAACGGCACGTTTACGGTCACCAATCTGGGCATGTTCGGCATAAGGAATTTTTCCGCTATAATAAATCCCCCGCAGGCAGCCATACTTGCAATAGGCGAGATCTACCGGGAGCCGGCGGCAGCAGGCGAAAAGATAGAAATAAGGTCATATATGGATATATCAGTATCCTGCGACCACAGGATAATCGACGGGGCAAAGGGAGCCGCCTTTCTTAAAAGTATTGTGGAGTTTATCCAGAACCCGGCACTGCTGGTAATATAGTTTCATAAAATTCTAAAACCGGGCAGGCGTCTGCATGAAAGATGAAAAGACAAAAATAGTATTGTTCTGCGTAAACTGCGATAAGGAGTCACCCCATACGGTGCATTATATCGGCAGTTACCTGAAAAGCGTGAGCTGCGACAGCTGCTCCAGGAAGATCGAGATCGACCGCAGGCACCTGAGGACTGTCTTTGCCGAGGATTTTATTAACCGCATCCTTACCAAGCCCCACCGCATGAACGAAGATATGAAAAAGGCGGTAGCCACGCTGATGCCTTTTTTCCCCAAAAGGCTGATAAGGGAACCGCTGAAGGTGCTGAAAGAGATATATGAAGTATTAAGGAAGGAAAACGGCGCTAAAAAGGTTAAAAGCCCTGACGACTGATCAGTTTAGGGATTTCCTGAATGTCGAGATACCGAATACAGATTCGAAGTCTGCAATGATTTGTTCTTTGACATCATCTACAGATATGTTTTTCTTGAGAAGCAAAGACATAGATACCTGGGGGAGATCTTCAAGCCCGCAGGCTATGATGTGCTTAAAATAGGAAAGGTCTATATTGATATTGAGGGAAAAACCGTGGATACTGACCCATTTCCTGACCCTCAGGCCTATGGAAGCTATTTTGTTTTCTCCAATGAATATACCCCTGTGTTTTTTTATCCTTCTTCCATTGATGCCATAGGATCTCAGGGTATCAAGCAGCACCTGTTCCAGGTTATGGACAAAAAGCGGAAGGTCCCTTCCGAAATATTTCAGGTTTAATACCGGGTAGCAGACCAGCTGTCCCGGAGCGTGGAGGGTTATATCTCCGCCGCGGTTAGTACTTACCAGTTTTATTCCCAGCTGGCCAAGCCTGTCTTCAGGGGTAAGCAGGTTTGCCCTGCTCCGGTTGTTTCCAATAGTGATGACAGGGGGATGTTCCAGGAGCAGTATTATACCCTTAAGGTCCTTTTCAAATATCCTGGCTGCAAGTCCTGTCTGGATACTGAAAGCATTTTCATATTGGACTGTGCCGGCATCCAGTACAGGTATCCTGGAGTTTTCCATACTGCCGGAAACAGCATCTATGTCAATATTTTTCATCATTTGATCAATTGCAGATTACAGGTACCATCTGGAGATGATTTTAGTATAATAATATCTTTTATAATGTTTTGCCAGCCGTTTTAAGTAAGGCAGGCAGTTTTTTTAGCAATAATGCAAAGAGGTGAAAAGATGACAGGTAAAAAATATGATATTGCCATCCTGGGAGGAGGGCCCGGAGGTTATGTGGGAGCCATCAGGGCGGCAAAACTGGGTCTTAAGGCCGCGGTAGTTGAAAGATCCCATCTGGGCGGTGTCTGCCTCAACTGGGGCTGTATTCCCACCAAGGCCCTTTATCACGTAGCCCATACCCTGGATGAGATCAAAAAGGCATCCATATTCGGAATAGAGGCAGGAGAGCCAAAGCTTGATTTTTCCAAAGCCATGGCCAGAAAAGACGATATAATCGAAATGCAGAGAAGGGGCCTTTCGTTTCATTTTAAGAATAATAAGATAGACCTTATATCCGGCGAAGGAAAGATAACATCACCCGGCACTATATCTGTTACCACGGATAATGGCAAGAATATAGAGGTATCAGCAGATAATATAATCATAGCCACCGGATCCTCTGCCAGCAATGTCCCCCCCTTTGACCTTTCGGAAGAAGGGATCATGGACAATAAGGGAATACTGTCATTAAAGAAACTTCCAAAATCACTTCTGGTAGTAGGCGGCGGCGTGGTAGGATGCGAGTTTGCCAATATATTTGCCTCATTCGGCACCAAAGTCACCATAGTAGAGCTCCTGCCCGGGATACTTGCCACCGAGGATGAGGAAGTCTCAAAGATAATACACAAGTCCTTGAGGAAAAAAGATGTCGATATCTATACTTCCGCCAGAGTGGAAAAGTCAGATAAGAAAAATAATGCTTTTGAGCTTGTCCTTTCCGGGGGAGAAAAGCTGAAAGTGGAAAAAATACTGGTATCTGTAGGCAGGAGCCCCAGCTCCTCAGGACTCGGCCTTGAGGATATAGGGGTAGCAACTGATAACAAGGGATATATAAAGGTAGATGAAAGGCTTAAGACCAATATAGATAGTATATATGCCATAGGCGATGTCATCGGAGGGTTCCAGCTTGCCCATGTTGCCAGCGAAGAGGGCAAGATAGCGGCAGAGATAATCGCCGGCAGGGATAAAAAGATGGATTATTCAGTTATACCATGGGCGGTGTTTACTTCACCTGAGATAGGAACCGTGGGACTTAACACTGCCCAGGCCAAAGAAAAGGGATATGAGGTATGCGTGGGGAACTTCCCCTTTGCCAACAGCGGCAAGGCATATATTACCGGCGAGACAGAAGGTTTTATCAATATAGTCACCGACAAGAATACAGGGGAGATACTGGGAGCCCAGATGGTGGGACCCAGGGCATCCGACCTGGTGCATGAAGCGGCAGTAGCCATGAAGGGCGAGATGCTGGTAGATGACCTGTCTTCTACTGTACATTCGCACCCCACCCTTTCGGAAGCGGTAATGGAGGCGGCCGAAGACTGTTTTGGGGTAGCTACCCATAAATCAAGATAAGGATATTATTTTGTACAGGCTCATAGCCACTGATGTGGACGGGACTCTCCTGGGCAATGACTCCAGGATGCCGGAACTTAATTTTGAAGCTCTCCTGGAATGCAGGAAAAAGGGTATAGGAGTCATGCTTGCCACCGGAAAGACCATGGCAGGCATAGCCGGCCTGGTAAGCAAACTGGGCCTTACGCTTCCCCAGATAACATTGAACGGCAGCGTTACTGTAAGTCCCGACATGAAGGTCATCAGCGCTTCCAGGATAGACCGGGATACCTACAGGGAAGTGACCCGGTTTATAAGGGAAAGCGGTTATCCCCAGGTAGTAGCCCTTGATGACGGTAACCTTTATGCCGAAAAACTTCACCCGGACCTGAAATACCTTTATGACATAGGAGAAGATTTTATAAAGGTAGACAGCATAGACAAACAGCCTTTTACCGGGAATACTGTGGACATATACATCCCCATAACCAGCAGCGACCCCCTTGAGGGGGCCCTGAGGCAGAAGTATTCACAAAGGCTCCAGTTTGTGAGGTCGGGAGAGTATTTCTTTGATATTCTCAACCGGGAAGCCACCAAAGGAAATGCTCTGCTTAAGATCATAGACAGGCTGGGTATAAGTCCGGAGGAGGTAGCGGTATTCGGCGACAGTCCCAATGACCTTTCCATGTTCGCCATGGCTGGATTGAGAGTAGCAGTTAAAAATTCATATCCGGAGGTGCTGGAAAAGGCAGATATAATAACCGAAGAAAACTATAATTCAGGACTGGGGAAAGCTGTCTATAGATATATACTTAAAGAAAGTTAGAAGGCTATCTTTTCTCCAGACTTGAAAGCTTTTGACATCAGCTTTTATTGTGCTAGAATTAGTGCTCCGGCATAAATAATTATACATTTATAATAAATCTATTCAAATAAGCAGGACAATGGACTCAAACGGTACAGTTGCGCTTACAAAAAGGGCCACCATAACTTTCTCCCGTCCGGTTACAAAGGAAGCCTTTGTAAAGAAGATAGGAGAGACAGCCAGCAATATAATAGATTTTTTGAAATCAAGGGGCTGCCGGGAGATAGGCCACATCAAGTTTATCTCTACCACGGACGGGGAAGACTACCTGCAGTTCAGCATCCAGGATATAGGAAAGAAACCGCGGATCCAGGGTATACTGCGAAAGACATTTGAAAAGATCAAGATCACACTGAATATAATAGAATTTGGTGTGGAAGAAAAAGATATAGACAATAAGGTAGACCTGGAGATAAGGACCATCCAGGACTACTTCTCAAACCTTAAATGATATCAGTATAGATTGAAATCATCCTCAATATAGACCAGCCTCAGATAGGGGGAGATAGATGAGTAATCTATCTCCATGAGCTGTACCGGGTCAAGATATGAATTCATATAGATCACCCCAAAATGCAGGTGGCACTCCTGGCTCGATATATCGTCATATGCCCCCAGAAAGCCGATAATATCTCCCTGCCTGACCACGTCACCCCGTCTTACATTTATCCCGGCAAGGTTGAGGTATGTGGTCCTGATCTTCTGGTTATGTCTTATGACAGCCGTAAGGCCTCCGGTAG